>JAGKWZ010000088.1 GCA_021151605.1 Verrucomicrobiaceae bacterium | reverse complement strand
CTGGCGCGCCTCGGCCAGTGTATTTCAGGAGCGCATCTTTCGTCGTAAGGCTGATGAGGAAGGCTTCCTGACTTATTGGCCGCGCTGGGTGGAGACGGTCGTGCAAATCATGTTGATCGTGAACGCCGTCGTTTGGGTTCTCATGCTCTGGCTAGTGACCAGCAATGCCATGCCCATCGTGCGGGAGCTTGTAGGCCTCGTGAAGACCGGCATCGCTGATCTCCAGTCTTCCATGGGCCAGTAGGCCGTGTGCTGGCGGCCTGTTGGCTATGCAATGATCCAGATCACTCCACGGCTACCTTCACGACGACTTTGAAGACTTGCTCAGGCTTTTCCCACTCGATGCAGGGCGCGTGGGCATCCTGCGGGTAAAGGATGGCAAAATGTCCGGCGCTCATGTGCAGCGGTGTTACATCGGGCACGAGTTTCCACAGCGCGGCTTCCTTTTCCTCGGTGTAGGCCATGGTCTCTTCCTTCATGGCAGCCAGCGGTGCCCAAAGGATGGTTTCGCGCCCGCTGTAGATGAACTGCACGTCGATATACTTCCGGTGCGCTTCAAACTTGGCCTTCTCCATCGGCTTCGTCTCATAGGTCTGCACGAGGGCGAAGCAGTGGTCACCATCCAGATCCTGCCGGCCGAGCGGCTGGGTGCCATCGACGGTGCGCAGATAGGCAAAGGCTTTCGCGAAACGGGAGTTCAGGGCTTCGTAGCGGGCGGCTTGGTCGAGGGTGTCGAGGATCATGTCACTGGGGATACGCGCTCTGTTGGGCATTTCAATGCTGTCCTTGCAACCGCAGCTGTCACAAGAGCGCCCATTTCCGCTCTTGCCTCGCGCTGCGGCCTCCGCTGTATAGGCGCAGTCACGCCATGCCCGCTCCATCGCACGCCCCTACCGTCGTCATCGAGAATTTTTACCCCTGCCTGGAAGGCGGGCGGCACCCCATCAAGCGCATCACGGGTGAGCCCCTCGATGTCTGGTGCGACATCTTTACTGATGGCCACGTCGTCATGTCCGCCGTGCTGAAGTGGAAGCTCACTGGCAGCAAGCGCTGGTTTGAAGCGCCCATGACAGCAGTGGACAATGACCGCTGGCATGGCCAGTGCAGCTTTGAATCCATCGGGCGCTGGGAGTATGCGGTCGAAGCCTGGTCAGACACTTACAAAGGCTGGAAAAAGACCTTCGCCGTGCGTGTGCAGGCCGCTGACCCCGATGTGCCGGTCGAGGCGCAGGAAGGCGCGAAACTCCTCCGCGATGCCGCCCAGCGCGCTCGTGCCGCCGGTGCGCCAGACTGCGCCACACAGATCGAGGACGTGGCGGATCTGCTAAGCTCTCTACCTGCGCCAGAGGTGCTGGAAGTTCTGCTCTCCGCCGAGCTTCAGGGGCTCATGGACACCTACGCGGACCGCAGCCTCTCGACGACGAGCGAGCCGCTGAAGGTCATCGTGGAGCGCGAGCGCGCCCGCTTCTCAGCGTGGTACGAGTTTTTCCCCCGCAACGCCGAAGGCCGCGCCGACAAGCACAGCACCTTCCGCGACTGTGTGGCCCGGCTGGATGACGCGCAGGCGATGGGCTTCGACACCATCTACTTTCCGCCCATCCACCCCATCGGCGTCACCGCCAGGAAGGGCAAAAACAACACCCTCACCGCTTACGAAGGCGATGTCGGCAGCCCCTGGGCCATCGGCGGACCGGCTGGCGGGCATCGTGATGTCGAGCCCGCGCTCGGCACCGTGGAGGACTTCGTCTGGCTCGTCGGTGAAGCGCAGAAACGCGGCCTCGAGATCGCGCTCGACTACGCCCTGAACTGCTCGCCCGATCATCCCTATGTCAAAGCGCACCCGGATTGGTTCTATCAGCGACCGGATGGCAGCATTCGTTACGCTGAAAATCCGCCGAAGAAGTATCAAGACATCTACCCGCTGAACTTCCACTGCGCCGACTGGAAGAACCTCTGGCGCGAGCTGATCGACGTCGTACTCTTCTGGGTGGACAAAGGCGTGAAGATCTTCCGCGTCGATAACCCGCACACCAAGCCGGTTTCGTTTTGGGAGGAACTCATCTCCACGGTACATCGCAAGAACCCTGACGTGATCTTCCTCGCCGAAGCCTTCACAAAACCGAAGATGATGCAGGTGCTCGGCAAAGTCGGCTTCACACAGAGCTACACCTACTTCACCTGGCGTGAGGACAAAGCCGGCCTCACCGAGTATGCGAAGGAACTCACCCAGGGCGAGATGCGCTGGTATTACCGAGGCAACTTCTGGCCAAACACGCCGGACATCCTGCCCTTCTACCTGCAAAACGCCCCGAGCAGCATCTTCCGCCTCCGTGCTGCGCTGGCCGCCACTCTCACACCGAGCTGGGGCATGTATTCAGGCTACGAACTGTGTGAAAACCAGCCGCTGCCTGGCAGGGAGGAATATCTCGACTCCGAGAAGTTCCAGCTCCGAGATCGTGATCACAATGCGCCGGGGAACATCAAAGGCTTCATCGCCCGCCTGAATCAGATCCGGCGCGAGAACCCAGCCCTCCAGATGTATGACAACCTCCTCTTCCACAGCTCGACGCACAACGAGGTCATCTGCTACAGCAAAGCCACGCCGGACAAGAGCAACCGCCTGCTCTGCGTGATCAGCCTCAACGGCCTCACCACCGTTGCCTCCACTGTGCATCTCGATCTCGCCGCGCTCGGCCTCGATGCCAGCCGCCCCTATTGTGTCCACGATCTCATGCACGGCCACACCTACCAGTGGACTGGAGCTGACAACTACGTCGAGCTGAACCCCGCTGGCACCTCAATGCATCTTTTCAAAGTGGAGCAGTAACGCGCCGCCCATGCCACACTGGCTCCAGACTCTGCTCATGCTCCGAGAGGATCAGTTGATCCGCTGGGGGCGGGCTATTTTCTGGGTCTGCCTTATGGCGGGAGTCTTTTTCGCGCTAGCGAGTGTTTTTACCTATCGTCTCGTTAATGTGCGACTCGCCGAAATGGTGGAGTGGCAGGTGCAAACTTTGGCCAAAGATGCTGAGGTATTGTCGGCGAACTCGGCTTCTGAAAAAAGGCTTTTGGCTTCATGCTGAATGGTAGGAGCTAGCTACCACTCTGCGATGGGCCCGCTTAAAGTGGTTTGGTTTTTGATCGCTGCCTTTGTCCCCTTTTGCCTGGCCTGTGCCTATTGTTCTTTGAAAATGCGGAGCATGGCGCTGGAGCTTCAGCGGCTCAGGCAATCTGGAGGTTAAAGTTGCCGAATTATCACCATCCCCAGTACTGGCGGACCCAACTCAGCTCACCTTGGCAAGAACCCAGATCGTCTTCGCGATCTCCTCGCCCATGAAACTGCTGCTGCCCTTCTGCCTGGTTCTCGCTGCACTCGCCTTTTCGGCTGAGAAGCCTGCGCCGGTCTGGAAAGCCGGTACCGCCAGTGCCAAGATCACGCCGGAGGGACCTATGTGGATGGCGGGCTATGCGGGACGCACGAAGCCTTCCGAGGGCGTGGAGCTGGATCTGTTTGCGAAGGCGCTGGTAATCGAAGACACGACTGGCGGGAAGTTTGCCCTGATCACGATGGATCTCATCGGCGTGCCGAGAAACGTGCGGCTGCATGTGGCCGAGCAGGTGCAGAAGCAGTTCGGCATCGCCCCCGAGCGACTGGCGATCAATGCAAGCCATACGCACAGCGGACCAGAACTGAGGACGACGCGCTTGCATGGCACCGATGATCCCGCACAGCGCGAGGCTGAGGCTGGAGCTTACACGGAAAAGCTTCAGCAAACGCTCGTCGGGCTCGTGGGTGAAGCTTTGAAGAAAGCCGCTCCAGCAACAATCCACTACAGCAAGGCGCGCAGTGGCTTCGCCATGAATCGCCGGACGCCGAATGGCAGCGGCGGCTGGAACAACTTTCCGAATCCTGATGGCCCGGTGGATCATGCCGTACCGGTGCTGAAGGTCGCTGATGCGGCAGGGAAGGAGATCGCCTTCGTCTTTGGCTATGCCTGCCACTGCACCACGCTCGGCCACCAGAAGTTCAGCGGCGATTACGCAGGCTACGCGCAGCAGGCGCTGGAGTCCGCCCATCCTGGGGTCACGGCCATGTTCATGAACGGCTGCAGCGGCGATCAGAACCCGTATCCGCGCCGCACGATGGAACTGGCTCAGACCCATGGGAAAAGCCTCGCCACCTCCGTCGAGGCAGCTTTGACCACGAACATGATCCCGCTCAGTGGCGGCATCCGCGCTGCCTTCCGCGAGATCCCTCTGGCCTACGACACCCTGCCCACACGCGAGCAGCTCCTCGAAAAGCAGAAGTCCACGAACAGCCTCGACAAAGCCCACGCGGGCCGTGTTTTAGCCCGACTGGAAAGTGAGGGCAAACTGCCGCAGGACTACCCTTACCCCGTGCAGGTGCTGCGTCTCGGCGATCAACTCACCTGGGTGACGCTTGGCGGCGAGGTCGTGGTGGATTATTCTCTGAGGCTGAAAGCGGAGATCAAAGACCCGCTCGTGTGGGTCAGCGCCTACACGAACGATGTTCCCAGCTACATCCCCAGCCACCGTGTCTGGAAAGAAGGTGGTTACGAGGGCGGCGATGCCATGAAATGGGGCACCCACCCGACCCGCTGGAGCGAGAAGGTGGAGGATCACATCATCAGCACCGTGCATGAGCTGCGTAGGGATTTGAAATAATTAAGCCACAAGCGGGCGTTTGCCAAAAGCCGCGACCCTGCGTTATGGTTAGCTCCACATGGCAAATACAGGAACTCTTCTCGTCACCGGCGGCGCTGGTTACATCGGCTCACACACTGTCCGGCATCTGCTGGAGCTAGGGGAAAAGATCGTCGTGCTCGACAGTCTGGTCTTCGGCCACCGTGAGGCGCTGCCGCTGGATCGCGTGACCCTCGTCGAGGGCGACATGGCCGATGCCGCCCTTCTCGACAGCCTCTTCGCCGAGCACAAACCCGAGGCCGTACTGCACTTCGCTGCCTTTGCCTATGTCGGCGAATCCGTCACCGATCCGCTGAAGTACTATCGCAACAACCTAGCCGCCCCCCTCGTCCTGCTCGAGGCAATGCAGCGCCATGGCTGCAAGCGGTTCATCTTTTCCTCCACCTGCGCCACGTATGGAAATCCCGTCTTCGTCCCGATGAACGAGGAGCATCCCCAAGCGCCTGTGAACCCCTACGGTGCCTCCAAGTGGATGCTGGAGCGCGTGCTGCGCGACTGCGATCATGCCTGGGGCTTGAAGAGTGTCTTCCTCCGCTACTTCAATGCCAGCGGCTGCGACCCGAGTGGTGAGATCGGCGAAGATCACGACCCTGAGACCCATCTCATCCCCCGCATCCTCATGGCTGCCACGGGTGAGATCCCTGAGATCAGCGTCTTTGGCACGGATTACCCGACGCCCGATGGCACCTGCATCCGCGACTACATCCACGTCTGCGATCTCGCCAGCGCCCACGCCAAGGCCCTCGGCTACCTGCGTGATGGCGGCGAGACGACCCCCGTCAACCTCGGCACTGGCCGTGGATTCAGCGTGAAGGAGATCCTGCAAACCGCCGAAGCCGTGACTGGCAAGACCATCCCCGTCACCTACGGCCCGCGCCGCGCAGGTGATCCGCCGGAACTCATCTGCGATCCAGCCAAAGCCAAAGCCGTGCTCGGCTGGGAAGCCGAATACAAGGACCCACGCAGCCATCTCCAGCATGCTTGGCAGTGGATGACCGGACCCGGAAAAGGACGCTACCCGCGCTAAGCAGCCAAATTTCCCGTTCCTTTTCCTGGTCTGGGCTGCGAGCCAGATTGTTTCGTCCGGTTTCCATCACGAAAGCGGGTATCATGGAAAGCCATGACCTCCCACGAAACTCGCGCCGCCCAGATCTTCCTCAGCCATCACGATTTCGTGAAGGGTGTGGCTTTGAAGTATGCGCCCTGGCCGGGGCTGATGGAGGACATCTCGCAGCAGGTGTTCCTGGAGTTCATTGGCAAAGAAGAGCGCTGGGATCTGGATCGGGACCTGCGGCCGCTGCTGGCCACGATGACACGTCATGTGGCCATGCGGCTCTGGCGGGAACGCACGCGGGAGAAGCCGGAGGTCGTGCAAAAGCTGGCGGAGCACATCCGCCAGCTCGCCGAGGAGCAGGACGCACCGCCACGCTACGAGGCCGAGATCGGCATCCTGCGCGAGTGCCTGCAAAAGCTGCCGGAGAAGAGCCGCGAGCTGGTGCAGCTCTACTACTACCATGATGTCGCCACGCCGGAGATCGCCGGGCAGATGGAGATGAAGGCGGACACCGTCTGCCGTGCCCTTTCCCGAGTCCGGGAAAAGCTGCGCGAGTGCATCCAAAACCAGATCAAGAAAGGAGGCCCGGCTTATGCGTGAGGACGCTCATGACCCCGAAGTGCTGATCCAGCACTATGTCGAAGATTGCCTCACCGAGGCCGAAGCCGCCGCCCTGCTGGAGATGACCCAGCGTGACCCCGCGCTGGCTCATCGGCTCATGGAGCAACTGCACCTCGACGCCATGCTGCGCGAGGCGACCGCAGGGCTCGGCTCCCTGGCCCCGGCGGTGAATATCGTGAAGCCCACGCCGCGTAAATCGCGCTGGCTCCCCATCGCCACCGCAGCGGCCCTTGCTGCTTGTGTGACGCTCGCTGGCACCTGGCTGGCGGGATTGACCACCGACGACGAAGCCACGACGAGTGCGGTGGCCGTGCTCATGCGTGGCGTGAATGCCGAGTGGGATGGCACCGCGCCACCCACCGGCACTCCGCTGGTGCCGGGAGTGCTGAGGCTGAAGAGCGGCCTGGCGCAGATCGAGTTTTATCAGGGCGCACGCGTCACGCTGGAAGGCCCGGCCAACTTCGAGCTCATCTCCGTGAGCGAGGCACGCTGCACCTCTGGCAAACTCAGCGCCCATGTGCCGCCGCAAGCGCGTGGGTTTAAAATCCAGACGCCAAAGGGCACCGTGGTGGATCTCGGCACGGATTTCGGGCTCGATCTGAACTCACCCGAAGCCCAGGTGCATGTCTTCAAAGGCGAGGTGGAGCTGCATCCCGACGGCAAGGCCATGCAGCCGCTGAAGGAAGGCGAGGCCATGCTGCTGGCGAACACGACCCAGCGTCTCGCCGCGAATCAGGACGCCTTTGCCTCGCTCGGCAATGTGGATGAGCGCACGGCGGAGTCCCAGCGCGTGGCTTTTGAGCAGTGGCTGCAAAAAAGTGCGTCGTGGAATGCCGACGCAGGTTTGCTGGCACGACTGGACTTCCAGGACCCGAGCCACACGCGCATGCTGCGCAATCACGCGCTCCATGCCGCTCAGGTCCCCGCGGGAAGCATCGTCGGCTGCCAGTGGACGGAGGGCCGCTGGCCGGGCAAACGTGCGCTGGAGTTCCGCAACGTCAGCGACCGCGTGAGGCTCAGCATCCCCGGAGATCACTCCGCGCTCACCCTCAGCGCCTGGGTGCGCATCCACGGGCTCGACCGCGCCTACAACTCCCTCTTCATGGTCGAGGGCTACCAAGACGGTGCCGTTCACTGGCAGATCACGCGTGAGGGCAAGCTGCGGCTCGGCCTCGCGGGGCGCAGCGGCTTCTCCGCGAAGGATCACGACACCCCCGCTATCTTCACCCCCGAGCGTTTCGGTCAATGGCTGCATCTGGCCACCTGCATCGACCCCGTAGCGAAAGAGGTCCGCCACTACCTGAATGGCGAACTCGTCGCCCGAGTGCCCCGGCAGGTCATGTTCCCCGTGCGCATGACCCTGGCCGAACTCGGCAACTGGAACGACGGCAAGCGCGGCGACGCCGTCGCCATCCGCCACTTCAGCGGCGTGATGGATGAATTCATGCTCTTCAACCGCGTCCTCAGCGAGGCTGAGATTCAGCGGCTGGCGCGGTGAGGGGGTGATGCAATACAAAGGTCTGCTAGCAGCTTAAGACTCGATGAAGGTGCTGGTAAGGGGCTGCACTTGGAGACGGTTGATCAGGCCGTTGCCTGTCGGATCGATTCTCCTGGTTGGGCACGAATGGAATTTACATCCACCACTTCGGAAATTCCTCGCTCACAAAGAATCCAAATAGCTCACAGCTCTTTTGCTGAGACCGAGTGGCAATGGGCCTCCACCTGTCAAAAACTCTGAGCACATACCAAACGGAGGAGACTCTTCCCGTTCGGAAGATGAAATCCTGATTCTATCGCATTCGCCACGGTAATCGTGCCAGAATATCGCGAACTCTTTGCCACCTTTAAATATTCTGTATCGATAGGGGCCAAACGACTCTCTTGTTTCTTCGATAAGCTCAATGGAATAGGTCAATTTACGTTTTTTGCCGAGCATCTGAGATGATTAACAGATCGTGAGAATACCGCATTCGGTAACAGCCGAAGGAGAGGACGGAATCGTTTGAGTTTAGTCGTTCATGGGTGTGGTTTTACACTCCGAGGCCGGAGATCGGCGATCAAAACCTGGGCTCTGTCCGGCCTGAGAGGGGAAATCTCAGGCGGGACGGTTCCCACGCCCCCTCCGCGCCGGAGGCTCGGGTGAACCATTGGGTTCGGTGCAAGACTCAAGGCAGGATCACCAAGTCTTCAGCCATCGCGAGTGTCCTTTGTCGTTGATCAATGGACAACAGGTGTGGCACGCAGATTTTTGGCTGCTGCCACGAGCAGAATATCCAGCGGCCCCTTGCTAAGCACTGGAGCACCCAATGCTCTTTCGTTAGCAAGTTGGATCAGCTGAAGAACACGCGCTGCGCCGTTCCGTGCAGCATTGCGGCCTTGTCGCTGGCGGTGAGGAAGTCGAGGCGATCACGCACGAGGGCGATGGAGTCGTGGTAGTTGTGACCGGGACCGACCTGGAAGGGGCAGTCGCTGGCCCACATGAGACGATCCGCCCCGAACTGATCGCGGCACTCTTTGATCATGGGGCCGAGATCGAGATACGGAGCCTGCTTTTTGCCGAGGGCGTAGAAAGCGGAGGTTTTGATCGTGACCTTTGGAAACTTCGAGAGGTGCAGGAGGCGGTCGAGCTGCGAGCGATCCGGTGGACCTTTCACGCCTAGCCGGGCGAAGTGATCGATCACCACGGGCGTCTGCGGGTTCTTTTCGCACATCTTCGCCACGGGCCAGAGTGCCTCGGGATTGATGAGCAGGCAGATGTTCAGGTTTTCATCGGCGGCGACCTTCCACATTTCCGTGATGCCGGGGGAGGCCAGCCAGCCTTCGACATCGTTGCCCTGCGGAGCTAGGCGGAAGCCGCGCACGCCTTGGGCTTTTAGTGCCTTCATGCGACCACGCACATCGGCGGCGGTTTCATCGATGATCGCCACACCGGAAAAGGTACCTGGATGAGCGGCCATCATGTCGAGCATGTAGCGGTTGTCCGTCTTGTAGTAGCTCATCTGGATGAGCACGATGCGCGAGACGCCTTCCGGTTTGCAGTGGGCAAAGAGCTGCTCCGGCGTGAAGCTCGCGGGCTTCATCTGCGCCTTCGTGAAACCGGAAGCGAGGGGATAATTCACCGTGTCCGGCGTCCACACATGCACATGCGCGTCGATGTGACCTCCGCTCGCGAGCGTGGCGCAACTGCTGACTTGCGTGCCGAGCGCGGCACTAATGCTGGTGGAGAGAAACTGGCGGCGGTTGATCATGGTGCTGAAGCGGTTACGCGAAGCTGAGGAGGAATCTTCTTTGGAAGTCGAAGGCGCGCTCCACCTGGTCGAGCTCGATGTATTCATCGGCGGTGTGCGCGCGATCAATGCTGCCGGGGCCGAAGACGATGCTCGGGATGCCAGCGCGGGAGAGCTTGCTGGCATCACAGCCGAACGGCACACCGCAGGGCTCGGCGTTTAAACCCATGTCGCTGAGCACTCGCGTCGCCGTTTGGACCACGGCGGCGGTGGCGGGAGTATCGAGCGCTTCATCGACGAGCAGCAGCGGCTCTTCGACCTCGGCGGTGATGCCATGCAGGCTTTGCAAAAGCTGCCGGTAATGCGCCACGGCATCGCTCGCGCGTTCACCGGGCAGCAGGCGTCGATCGATCTCGATGGCGCAGCGATCGGGAACGAAATTCACCTGCACGCCGCCGGTGATGACACCGACATTGCAAGTGCCGCAGCCGACGAGCGGATGCTGCACGTCGGCCATGCGTTCATTGTCCGTCTCGATGGCGGCGATGACCCGCGCCATGTGCGTGATGGCATTCACCCCGAGGTGTGGCTTGGAACTGTGTGCCGAGCGGCCATGCACGACGATGCGACAGCGCAGCACGCCCTTGGTCGCGATGACGGCCCGCAGTTCCGTGGGCTCCGCGACAATGGCAGCATCCGCCTTCAGCCCTTCACAAAGGCGCACGACACCGCGATACGAGTACTCCTCATCCACCGCAGCGGCGAGCAGCACCTCACACGGCGGTGTGATGCCGTCTTCCTTCAGCGAGGCGAGCGCGTGCATCATCGTGGCGAGCCCGGCCTTCGTATCGCAGGAGCCGCGGCCATACATTTTGCCATCGCGAATGACCGGCTCGAAGGGCGGGATGGTCATGCCTTTCACGGAGACCGTGTCCGTGTGCGCTTCGAGCACGATGCGTCGGCTTGAATCCAGCCCTGGTAGCCGAGCGATGATGTTTGGGCGGCCTGGAAAGACCTCCTGCTCCGACACTTCGATGCCGCGCTGCTCAAAAAAGCGCTTCACGTAGGCTGCGATTTCGCCCTCACCCGGTCCACCTTCATAGGAGGAGTTCACGCTGTTGATGCGGACGAGATCGGCGAGGGTTTCGAGAAGTGCAGACATGGGGGGAAAGCGGAGTCTATGCAGTGCAATCGCAGCACGGGAGAAAAATCTTTTGTCTCATCAGTAACACTTCCTCGCAGCCTGTTCTCTTCCCGAGTGAACGCCCCACTCAAACCCTCGGGGCAAAAAACTCCAAATCAGAACAAGCCATGAAATCAAATCCCCTCCTCATCCTCTCCACGGCGCTGCTTTTCAGCGGTGCCAGCCTTCAGGCCAATGACACCCCCAACGGCAGTGTCCCTGTCGTCATCCTCAATCCCACACCGATCTGCGGCGGTGCGGATGATGATCAGCTCAAGTCCAACTCCAGCCCGCAGCCGCCACCCCAGCCTAATCCAACGCATCTGGCGATCGCTAAGCTCGACCAGCTCGATGAAGCCAGCATCATCGCCATCCTGATCGGGCTGCTGCACGGCAATGATGGAGACGACACACTGAGTGACTTCGCCATGTGGGAGGCACTCACAGGCCCTACACAGCCAGCGCCGCATGGGATTGAGTCTGATTCCTTCGGGCTCTGGGGTGATGGCAAAACAGACAGTATCACCGGCGACGGTGGTGCGGATATGCAGAGCCGTTTGCCGCAAGCAGTGCTGGAAATTTGCGGTGGTAATGGCAATGACAGCATCACGGGAAGTGGTGGTGCTGACAGACTCTTCGGTGGCAACGGCGGCGACACTCTGGTCCACAAGCTCGCCAGCTTTGTCGTCGGCAACACGGGCGCTGACAGGTTCACAGGCGATCCTTTGGATGTGGGTTCCATTACCGGTGACCTTGGCAATGACACCTTTCGGCCCTCCAACCGCATGGCCCGACTTCAGCAGGTGGCCTTCAACCTCGGTGCGCGCAGTGACATCAACCATCTCTCCGGCATCATCCTGAGCACCTTCACGGGCGACAGCATGGACGATGACGACCTCTGGGGCGGTGGCGGCACGGATGAAATCGTCGGCGGTGACGGCGCAGATTTCTGAACGCAGTCATCTTGAATCCCAAGCCTGCCGGATCACGCTGGCAGGCAATTTTCATCTTTTTGAAGATTGCCGGTAACACCTGGAATCAAACCGCTCTCTCCCCGGTGAACCCTCCACTCCATCGCCCCCATGACCCTCACCCTCAGCTCGCCGTTTACTACCTTGACCCTGCCGCGTCCGTTGTTCCAAACTCGCCCCACTGTGAGCACGCCACCGCCCAAGCCTGAAGCCACCGAGCCCGCCGGACTTTTCCCGGCCACGCCCTGGTCCCAGCTCGTGCGTCTGCGTGGCGACGATGCCACCGCGCAGGCAGCGCTGGGCCGTGTCTGCAAGCTTTACTGGTATCCCGTGTATGCCCACATCCGCGGTCGTGGCTACTCGCCGCATGATGCGGAGGACCACACGCAGGGCTTCTTTACCCGGCTGCTGGAGCGCGGCGATCTCGCCGAAGTGGACGAGCGCAATGGCCGCCTGCGCAGCTTCATCCTCGCCTCCGTGAAAAACTTCCTGCAATGCACCTGGCGGCATGACCAAGCGCTCAAGCGCGGCGGTGGGCGCGAGCATGTGGAGCTGGATGTGATGACGGCGGAGGATCGTCTCGCCCGTGAGCTGACGGATCAGGCAGACCCCGAGCACCTCTTCGAGCAGCGCTGGGCCGTGACGCTGCTGGAGCATGTGCTCACGGAGTTGAAGACCGAATACGAGCGCACCGGCAAAGGCAGCGTCTTCGCCGTGCTCAGCGCCTTCCTTTCCTGGAAAGCCGAGCCGCCGAGCTATGAAGACGCCGCCGCGAAACTCGGCATCAATGAGCAGGCCGCGCGCGTGGCCGTGCATCGACTGCGGAAGCGCTACCGTGATCTCCTGCACAAGAACATCGCCGAGACGGTGGACAGTGACACCGAAGTGGATGCAGAGTTGGATCACTTGATGCAGGTCTTCACTGTGCGCTAAAACATTCCTTTCCCGTGAACCTTTGCCCCGACTGCTCTCGTCCCCTGCCTTCAGGTGCGGGTGGCTTTTGTCCCTACTGCCTGCTGCGCGGAGGGCTGGAGACTTCGAGCATGGACACGCCTGGGTTTGATGTCGTGGACACGGCGCAGGACCTGAAGGCCGAGAATCTGGAAACCTCTCTCATGGGCCGCTACAAGCTCGGCTCGAAGCTCGGTGAGGGTGGTTTCGGAGTCGTTTTCAAAGCGCAACAAAGGCAGCCCATCCAACGCGAGGTCGCCATCAAAATCCTTCGCGCCCAGGTCAATGCCACGCCGATCATCGCCCGCTTTGAGGCTGAACGTCAGGCGCTCGCCATGATGGACCACCCCGGCATTGCCCGAGTGCTCGATGCCGGCGAGACGGAAGACGGACGGCCCTTCTTTGTCATGGAGCGCGTCGATGGCGTGCCCGTCACGACCTATGTGCGGCAGCACCATCCTGCTCTGCATGAACGGCTGCGGCTCTTCATCGCCATTTGCGAGGCTGTGCATCACGCGCATCAGAAAGGCGTCATCCATCGCGATCTGAAACCCGCCAACATTCTCGTCACCCTCGAGAGCGGCACGCCGAAGCCGAAGGTCATCGACTTCGGTCTCGCGAAGGCGCTGGAGGCTCGCGCGCTCGGCAGACATGCCATTTACACGTTGCACGATCAGATCATCGGCACGCCCGGCTATCTCAGCCCAGAGCAGGCCGAGCATGGTGGTGATGCCGCAGATGTACGCGGCGATGTCTATGCCCTCGGCGCACTGCTTTATGAAATGCTCACCGAAGTGCCCGTGGTGGATCAGAAGTCCCTCATCGGCAAACCCATCGAGGAAGCCCTGCGCGCTGCCACGCGGCAGCCACTGACTTTGCCTTCCGCGAAAAATCCCGACCTTCGTGGCGATCTGGATTCCATCACGCTGAAGGCGCTCGCCACCGATCCCGCGCAACGCTACGCCAGCGCCGAGTCACTCGCCGCCGATGTGCAGCGCCATCTTTCCGACCAGCCAGTGAGTGCCCACGCCGGAGGGAAAATGTACCTCGCGGGCAAGTTCACGCGTCGTCACCGTTGGGCTGTGGCTGCCTGTGCTGCTTTGCTCTTCGCCATGCTGACGCTGGGCTGGTCAGGCGTGCAGAAGTACCGCCAGCAGCAGCGTGAAAATGAACTCGAAAGGCAGCACCAGGCCGAGCGTAGGCTCGACAGCAGCCGGAAGTACTTCCAAGACGCAAGGCTGCTCAGCGAGCGCGGGCGCAATAGCGATGCCATCGCCCATCTCGCCTATGCTTTGCGTGAAGACCGGCACAACAGCACGGCTGCCACCTATCTTGCCGCCTTGCTCGCGCAGTCACACCTCGGTCATCGTGTGGCCTCTAATCTCGCCGTGAAACCCGGCTGGTCGCGCATCTTCCACCTCGCTGTGAATTCGAAGCACCGGGTCGCCGTCGCCGTCTGTGGTGCCGAACAGGAGGCTCGCCCGGACCTGATCATGCGCTGGAAACTGGATGCCTCCCGCGAACAAAGCGACTCATCCTCCGAACTCGGGCTGCCCGTCGGCATGAAGGCTACCGCCTGCGTGACCAGTGCTGATGACGCCTTTCTCATCCTCGGCTTCAGCGATGGATCACTCGCCCGCTACGACCTCGGCAATGGCAGTCTCTCTCAGTTCGAATCCAAGATGAGCAGCGGCATCCGCACCCTTACGATCAGCGGAGATGGATTGCACATTGTAGCTGCCGCAGAAGGCGGTGAAGTGCAGCTCTGGGACGTGCAAAAGCAAACGCCTGCCGCTGTCGCACATACACTGCGTGAGCCTGTCGAGAGGCTCGCCATGGATGCAGAAGCTCGCCTCGTCGTTGTCTCACATGGGCGCTCGCTCGTGGCATTTGATCCTCGCAACAGCGCTCCGTTGGCTGCGCCTCGACCCATGCCCGAAGGCATTATCACCAGCATCGCCGTCAATCCACCCGGCACCCATGCCGCCGTCGGTTTGAACAATGGCCACATTCTCATCCTGCGCCTACCCGACCTCGCACCCATGGGCCCACCGCTAACTGCCAGCGCAGGAGTGGCTGACCTGCATTTTAACCACGACGGTCACGTCCTGCTCAGCGGTGACACGCGCGGCATCGTCACCGCCTGGAACGCACAGCAAATGCGCCCCGTCGATGCCGGTGTGCGGCTCAGCGGCGCCATTCGTCTGTGTCGGACCATTGGGGAGCAGCATCATTCGCTCGCCATCAGCGAACGCGGAGAACTGCGGCTCTGGCGGATGGATGGGCAAACCCTCGGCACGCATCAAAGCCAGCGCCTTATCAATCTCTGCGCGGTCAGTCAGGACGGCACCCTCGTTATGGACGCAGCAACCAAAGATGGCTCTCTCGAAGTCTGGGAAGTTCACGCGCGCATGATCCAGCCTCAGTCTTGGAAAGACGCCGTCCCGGAAGCAGCCGCGAATCTCATCGCCTCTGCCATCAAGCCGGATGGCCCCGACCTCGTGCTGCGTGGCAAGCAACGCACCTTCACCAGTGATCTCGACCGCCGCGTGCGTGTGACCGACAGCACCAGCGACCAGCAGATCTGCGGTGATCTCTACCACGACACACCCGTGCGCCATCTCATGCTCACGCCGGATGAAAGCACGCTCATCACCCTCACCGCTGAAGGCACTCACCGCGCCTGGGATGCCATCACGGGACAACCATTGATGCCCTCCTTCAAACACAACGAACGAGCCACCCGCGTGCAGCCCGCCGCCGATGGCAAAAGCTACCTCTACCGCCGTGAATCAGGCTCTTGGATGCAGCTCCCAGTGCCTCCACGCATCCAAGAAGCACCCTCCTGGTTCATCGACTTCGCCGAAGCTCGCGCTAGCAAGCGTCTCCGTGCCGACGGAGCAGCGACCGCCATCCCGCGTGAGCGTCAGCGCGAGATCGTCGATGCCCTACCCGAGTCCGACGATCCGCTCTCCACGCTCGCCAGCTGGCTTATGAAACGAGCCGACGAGCGGGAAGCGTGGCCGCAATAGCAGATTTTAGCCGAGCAGCTTCTCCAGCGCTGCCACTTCCGTCACGGGAGCCTGACAGGTGTAATTCTGGCAGACATAGACCGCTGGTTTGCCGGAGACGGGTTTCATCTCGGCGAGGGCTTCGTTGTGCTTGGCGAGCCAGGCTTGGCCTTCGCTGCCGTCGGCGTGGAGGATGACGGCATTCGGGAGCAGGCGGGATTGCACGACTTTGAGCAGCGCTTGGAACTCGGGCGCGGCCTTGTCGCCGGCGAGGACGATCTGCTGTTTGCCACGCTCCAGGAAGTCGGCGGCGGTGACGAGCATGGGCACGGCGCTGGGACTGTCCTGAAGGGTTTTGCCGAAGAGCGTGAGGAGCTTCTGAGCCTGCTCGGCATGAGCTTTGTCATCCAGGATGGCGGCGAGACGGGCGAGGTTCAGAGCGGCGAGCGAGTTCGGGGAAGGCTCGGCACCGTCGTAGTCTTCTTTGATGCGCAGAACGGAGTGCGCCATCTCGGTGTGGACGCTGTAGTAGCCGCCTTTTTCCTTGTCGAGGAAGAGGCTGTCCATCTCGGCTTGAAGAGCGCTGGCCCACTGGAGCCATTTCACATCGAGTCCTGCCTGATAGAGATCCAGCAGCGCGTGAATGAGCGCGGCGTAGTCGATGGCGAAGCCTTTGGGCCCACGGCCGCCTTCGCGCCAACTGCGGTGCAAACCTTTGCCCGGTTCGGAGCAAAGCTGATCATGGATGAATTGCGCGGCCTGGGCTCCGAGCTCGATGAACTCGGCCTCGCCAAGGGCAGCTCCGGCTCGTGCGAGGCCGGAGATCATGAGGCCGTTCCAGGCAGTGATGACCTTGTCATCGCGATGCGGACGCAGGCGCTTGCTGCGGGCTTCAAAGAGCAGCTTCAAGCCGCGGTCGAGGATCGTCTGCACCTCTTCGGGCGTCTTTTTGAAGAACTCGGCGGTCTTCTTGGCGGAGAAGGCGCGGAAAAGGGTGTTCGTGCCTTTCAGTTCTTCGTGCGGATCGCTTTCCGGGCGTGCATTGCCATCGCGACGGGCACCATAGGCATAGCGAAAGACGCTTCCCTGCTCTTTGCCGAGCAGTTCGTCGATTTCGGCGGCGGTCCAGATGTAGAAGGCGCCTTCCTTTTTGTGGTCGTCGCCCTCTTTGGCGAAGCTGTCGGCATCTTCAGCGGAGAAAAAACCGCCGTCGGCGTGCCGCAGATCCCGCTTGGCATAGCCGACGATCTGTCGCGCGATCTCCGCGAGGAAGACGGAGCCCGTGACGAGGTGCCCCTCGGCATAAGCCCACAGCAGCTGGCCCTGATCGTAGAGCATCTTTTCGTAGTGCGGGATGTGCCAGTAGCCATCCACGCTGTAGCGATGGAAACCACCGCCCACATGGTCCCAGATGCCGCCGTTCGCCATCGCACGCAGCGTGCGCACAGACATCTCGCCGGCCCAGTCGGCTTCGCTTTTGCGCTCCTCTTTGCCCGTCCATGCCTTCTGGATGCGGAAGAGCAGATTGATCGACGAGGAGCGCGGGAACTTCGGTGCACCGCTGAAGCCGCCTTCGTGGTAGTCGTAGCTGCTGGCTAGGTCGTCGTAGGCTTTTTGGATCACGGCGTCGGTCTTCACCTCTGCGCCTTCGTTTTCGCCATCGAGATGCTCTTGGAGCTTGTCGATGCTGCGATTGGAGCTGGTCAGCACCTTCTCGCGATCTTCCGTCCAGGCTTTGTGCAGTTCCAAAAGCAGGTTCTTGAAGCCGATGCGGCCGCCTTTGTTTTCCGGTGGGAAGTAGGTGCCGCCGAAGAAGGGCTTCAGCTCCGGCGTCAGGAAAACGGACATCGGCCAGCCGCCTCCACCTGTCGCGGCCTGCACATAGGTCATGTAGGTGAGATCGACGTCCGGGCGCTCCTCGCGGTCCACTTTCACGGGGATAAAATGCTCGTTGATCACCTTCGCGATCTCCTCGTTCTCGAACGACTCGCGCTCCATCACGTGGCACCAGTGGCAGGTGGAGTAGCCGCTCGAGAGGAAGATCGGTTTGCCCTCCGCCTTCGCCTTCGCGATGGCCTCATCGCCCCAGGGCATCCAGTTCACAGGATTGTGCGCATGCTGGAGAAGGTACGGTGACTTCTCCTTGGCGAGGGCGTTGGTAAACTTGGGCTGGGCAGAGGAATCGCTCATGGTGGGGGTGGAGTGAAACGTGCCCGACCTGCCGTGGGTTGCAAGGCAGCATCAATGAGCCGCTGGCGCAGGACTCAGCAGCTGGTCAGCCGCACCGCGATGCTCTGCCAGGAAGCGCTCAGGCGAGAGGCGGTTCATCGGGGCATCGGCATAACCGACCCCTGGGTTCACATACGGCCCTTCACGGACCTCGAAGTGCAGATGCGCGAGGTATTGACCATCCGCCGTGCCTACAGTGCCGATTTTCTGCCCGCGTTGCACAACTTGATCGGGCTCCACGTGGATCTGATCGAGGTGCGCATACACCGTCTGGATCACGCGTGTCTTCTCAGCCTCACGCAGCCGATGCGCCAGGATGATCATCTTTCCCCAGCCCGGCCCCGGCACGCCCGCATACACCACACGCCCAAAGCCGGAGGCATAAACGGCATCCCCGAGATCCGAGTTCAGCCCGCCGATGCCATTCAAGTCATCTCCGAGGTGCCGGTTGATCCGAAACGGCTGGGCATTGTAAGTCAGTGCCCCATGTTCCGAGCCCATCGGCGCATCAAAACGAGCCGCCAAAGGCAGGCGGGCGATCTGCTGAGGACTAAGACGCTGAAACGCAGAATCAGGAGGCGAGCTCGGTCTCAGAACAAACCAGAGCACTGGTGCGGACAGCAAAGCCATCAGGCCCAGAATCAGGGGGAGACCAGCACGTTTCATGACGGGCAGCATTTAGTCAGGAATTCCTCGCAGGCCAGCGGCCAAACGCTGCGTTATCTGGTCACCATGAAACTGCCACTCTTCCTCCTCGTCGCTGCCAGCCTTTCCGCTGCTGAGCCACTCGAACTCAAGCTCTGGCCCGAAGGCGCGCCGGGGAAGATGCTGCCTCATTCCAAATTCACCGAGGACTTCATCCGCACCCGTGCTGGTAAAAGCACCATCACTGACATCATCGATCCCACGATCACCATCTTTCGCCCCGAGAAGCCGAACGGCACCAGCGTCATCGTCGCCCCTGGCGGTGCCTACATCTTCCTCTCCGCGCCCACATCGCCTGTGATCGCCCTGCTGCCTCAGCCTTGCCAAACTTCGGCGTCATGATCTACGGCGGCGGTTTTCTGGACAGCAAAGAGCCCACCAAGCTCAAAGAAGGCTTCACCGTCCCCGCCGATGCCCCGCCCATGTTCATCGCCTGTGCCCACGACGACGGACAGAACCCCATCGCCTCCACCCTGCTCTACCTCGAATACAAAAAGCATGGAATTCCCGCTGAACTCCACCTCTTCACCAAAGGCGGTCACGGCTTCGGCATGAGAGACAACAAGCAGCCAATCAACGCCTGGCCCCAACGCTGCGCCGAGTGGATGGACGCGATGGGGTGGATGCCGACGAAACCTTGAGTCGTCCGTCTTTTGTTGGGGATTCTTCATGATGGTTTGACTGAGTTTGACTCGGTTTGACCTTCCTGCGTAGAGAGGTCTTGATTTCCCGCGACTTCGGCATCCGCTGTGTCATTCCGGCGGGACGCTCTCCATAAGTTCAGCGCCTCCAGAACGGCGTCGCACGCTTCTGTTTTTGCCATTTGGACTTTGTTCCCTTGAAATGCCAGTTCCGCCCTCGATGCCGTCACTTCATCTCGAAGTTTTACAATGTTGTCTGCGATGCTCTCAAGTGGTTCTTCTTCGCGGGCATCGCCAGCGTCTTTTTTCCGGGCCATGATTTCCCCGATGGAGTCCGAATTCAAATCACCGAATATCAGGTTATGAGTGGCAATCATCAGTTCATCCCCACTTTTGCTCTCCTGAAATAATTGTTTCATGCACCCCTTCATCCACTCGCGCCATTCCGCCGCCGTGCGTTTCTTATGCGCCTCCTGCGCCAGTAGCAGCTCGGCTTGTTTCGTACTCAGCATTTCACGCTCTAATTTGAGGCGAGCGGCCCCTTGGTCAAAACGTCTGAGCGTGGCGATGCCCTCGCACATCTCCATGAGCTGGGCGCGCTGTCTCGGCTTGCTCCAGTCCTTCACTTTGGCGGTGGCCGCCATGAGGCTGGCAAAGCGAGTGGCGAGAATCGCAGATAGCTGATCTGGCAGCTCGGAAACCGATGCCTGAACATCTGCCGCCTCCTCGCAGAGGTGGCGCACCTGCTCCAGCCTTTCCTGGCGTGCCTCCCAGTCACGGAAGCCGCCCTGCCGCCATTCGGACAGGTTCTGCTTCAGGATGGGACGCGCTTCAAAGTGACGTGTCAGCACTTCGAGCACCTCCGGCAGGCTGTGCAGCCATTCGAGCAGCGCCTCGCCAGACTCACCGTCGGCGAGGCGCTGATTGAGCCGGTCCCGGACAGCCTTGGACAGCCGGGCGATTTTTCCGGTTCGTGCCTTCATGGCTCAGGCGGAGTAGTTGCCACGGATGTAGTTGTTGTAATACGTGCCTGGAGAGGCGGCATTGACCAAGCCGAGGTAGATGCGCTCCGGCACCCCGTAGAAGGTGTAAGGCTCGTCTTTGGAGGGAAACCAGATGTGGAGGAGACGGCTGTCGGAGCTGTAGTCCACAGCCACTATGGCGGAAGAGTTGAGGTAACACATAAGGCCGTCATTGAAGCTCATCACGCAGACCAAGTCTTCCGAACGCGAACTGGTTCGTATTCTGAAAGTCAAACCGGCAGGCGGTTCACCATGGCCAGCGCCACTTTCCAGCCTGTCGGTTTGCCGTCGAGAGAACTCTTGTCACGCTTGGCTTTGTTCTTCTTGAGCCCAAGAACTTTCCGGTAGTCAGCAAATGCCTTATCCTCATTCAAAGGATAGTTCTTCGGATGATCGACGACTCGCTGAATTAAAAGACGCATATCACGATCCGTCCAGCTGTGACGTTTGAGAAGCGGCCACCAGTGAATCGTCAATTCATCTATCTGCGGTCTTTCCAGAGCCCCCCATTTTTCATTTGCTTGCGCCTGGCCGATCAATCTGAGTTCTGGCCTCGCAGAGAATTTGGAAGCCATTTCACCATGCCGGAATTGCCACCATGCCTTGCCGTTGCGATCAAGGTTTCCAAAATTGCGCTGGATCAACCCGAGTTGGTAAAGCTCTCTTTGTTCATGTGATGGCTGTAGCAGCTCGGGGGCAAGAGCCACCGACAGGTGTGTCTGCCAATGAAGGATGGCCTCCATCCATTCAGACATGCGTTGAAACAGATACCGCATCTTTCTGATCAGCACTTCTGGTGTGCGGGCGATAGCTGGTTCCGAGGTCATCTGGGCAGTCAGGGAAACTGGCTCCCCATGAACATCCTCTAGTGCGACCAATGCCAGCATGTGAGCGATGTGTTCACTTTCAGGAGCGTCACATTTCGAGAACCGCGTCAGGCTGGTTAAAATGAACGGCCACTCATCCGGCTTGGCCCATCCGAACATCCTAAGCCAGGATTCCCAGGCGACACCAGTTTGAAGCTGCCGCTTTCCGCTCTTGTGCTCAGAATAATGTTTCAGCGTGTAACAGGACACATCCCCCATCCAGGCCTCAATTTGGAAAGCGATGATGAAAAACGCATCTTGTTTCGCCTTGCTGTAAGCTAGGCATTCCTCCCATGAAGTGAACGCTGGAAGGTGTTCAGGGTTCTCGGTTTTCATGGCATGACAAAGATGAGTGTTGTTTCAAGCGGGCAGGAATGCCCCCATTACTTTTCCAGCATCGCCAGCGCTTCGGCGTGGACGGCGTCGCGGAGTTTCGCTGGGGCCAGCACCTTGGCGTGGCGGCCATGCCCCAGCACCCAGCGGGTGATCTCCTCCAATCCGGCCACCTCCGCATGAAACTCGATCTCGCTGCCATCGTCTTTGAGCGGTGTGATGCTCTGACTGCTGTGCCATTGGCGCTCCGCGACATAGCGGGCGGCCCAGCCAGTGAAGCGGATGCGCACCTCGAATCGCTCTACCTCGTTCCCGTAGCTCCAGACTCCGAAGCCGCTGCCCAGGTAGTCGCGGATATTAAACGCAGGGTCGCGCGTAAAACGTGTCTTGAGGATCTCCAGGCTGCTCATCCGTTGCAGAGCAAAGGTGCGCCAGTCCTTCCGGTCCAGATCATGGGCGATGAGATACCAGCCATTCTGAAGCTGCCCCACATGATACGGCAGAACCCGCCGCCGCCCGAGCGTACCGCCCTTTTTCGGCGGGTAGTCAAAGCTCACCTCCCGCTGCCCCAGCACCGCGTCCATCAGCGTGGTAAAGACCTCCACGCTCGACTTCAGCACTCCGTTTGTCTTCATGGAAAACGCCTCGTCCAGATCCTGCCACTTCAGGCTTACAAATTCCGGGCATGCCTCGGCGATCTTATGCAGGCTATCATGCACCAGCTTGTGCAGCCGCGTCCCCTTCAGTGGCTCCACCGCCTTTTCCGCCACAAACAGTGCCACCAGCTCCCCACGTGAAAGCTGCATGGGTGCAAATTCACTCACCGGTTCTGTGAAATGATAGCCGTGTTTCTTCTCATCATACTTCAGAGGCAGGTCGAGATCCTCGCGGATAAACTTCAGATCCCTCAGGATGGTCTTAGAAGACACCCCCTCAATGACGCTGGCCAGTTTTGCAGCGCTCTGGAATGGGTGAGCCTGGAGATACTTGATGATCTCATGTACCCGCCAGATCATGGACCTTCGGCTGCCTGCGCGGCCTTTGGCGGGTGTGGATCTTAGGCGAGGATGGGCTTTCACAGGTGCCAATTTAATAATTTCGCCTTCAACAACAAATTTAAATTCATCCCAGGCCTGGGACACCTTTTGTCCGGGGGTGTATGTGAAAATGCGGGCGATTCAAAAACGAGCAGGGGAAGTCCCACGTCATCCTCCACACCACCGAACCACGGGCTGAAGCCCGAACTACGAACCGAAAACCATGAACACCGAAAAGCACATCGAAATCGCCTACATCCTCGACCGCAGCGGCTCCATGCAGCCCATGCAGGAGCCCGCCGTCGCCGCCTTCAATGACTTCCTCAAAGTCCAGCTGGAAGTCCCAGGCGAGGCGCGGCTCACCCTCGTGCAGTTTGATGACCGCTACGAGGTGCCAATTGCCGCCCTCCGGCTTCAGGATGTGCCCCAGCTCACCGCCGCCACCTACATCCCACGCGGCAGCACTGCTCTACTGGATGCCATCGGCCGCACCATCAAGGATCTGGACATCCGCCTGCAAAAGCTCCCACCCACGCACCAGCCCGCCAAGGTCATTCTCGCCATCTTCACGGACGGGGAGGAAAACGCCTCGCGTGAATACACTGCGAAGCACATCAGCGACCTCATCCACCTCTACCGCGATACCAAGGGCTGGGAGTTCCTCTTCCTCGCCGCCAATCAGGACGCCATCGCTACCGCCGCGCAGATGAACATGGCCCAGGGGACCAGTGGCAACGTCCAATTCAGCGCCAGTGGTATCATAGCCACCGGTGGTGCCCTCGCCCGCAAAGTCCGTGCTTCACGGATGAAAGCCAGCGGCACCATGGACGCCGCCGCTCTGGCGGATGATGCCAAAAGCCTCGACGACATCCTGCGGGAGGAGGAGGCGAAGTGAGTCCAGACCTGGAGAGATAGAAGCAGAACTGAACCCTACTACGCTAATGAATCATTACCCATGGATTGGACTACTGGGCTTGTGCCTGCTCGGCGGCTGCGCCGCCCTGCTGACCGGGGCCGTGGCACTCGGTCTCGTGCTTGTGGCAGCAGCCGTCGCCAGTGGCACCTGCATTCGCCGGAATGCAGTCCGCACCAAACGCACACGTCCTGTCATCACCTACCTGCCACAGCCCATGCCGCATGAGCCACTTATTCGCCTACGGCGCTGCCAGTTCGTTTCCGTACCCTGGCCGCACACCCTCCAGGTTCTGCTGCCAGAGGGAACCCGTCTGGAAGTGGTCGAAGCCCCAGAACGAGTTCGTGCCATGGCCGTGTGACACTAGCCTATGAACCCACAGAATTGCCGCTGACCGCCTCAATCTCCAACCCCCATCGCCCATCCCTGATTCCTCATGTGGCTGTGTACCTCTCTTGGCTTCTTCTCCATCGTCCAAAAAGACGCTGACACCCATCACATCCGTGCCCGCTGTCAGGCTGACCTGGAGGCGCTGGCAGGCAGAGTGGGGCAGGTTTTCAACCTGCCATCTGAGGTACATCTGGAGCCGGTTGCCTCGTATCCAGGCTCCGACTACCCCTGGCGAATCCTGTGCCCCTCCTCGGCACTGCCGCAGGTGTTCCGGGTGCTGGCTGAAAGCATCGACTACGACAACTTTAAGAGTGCCACCGCCACCAGTCCTAGCCAAAAGAACAAGCTTTGTGCTTACTACGCCATCCATGATCGGATGCTTGACTGGCAGGAAAACGAGTTGTGTTCATCGGAAACCTAGCTTGCCTAAAAACCATGCCCGCCTATGCCCACACCAAGACCCGGCCCGATGGCAGCCCGGCTCCCGAAAGCGAATGGGAGCCGCTGGAAGTTCATCTCCGGGAGGTGGCGGAGAATGCCGGTGATTTCGCCGCTGCCTTTGGAGCCAAGGAATGGGGCCACATCGCGGGTCTTTGGCATGATCTGGGGAAGTATTCGCGGGAGTTTCAGGATTACTTGAAGGCCGTCACCAGTGAGGCGCATCTTGAGGAGAAGGAAGCACACGGGCGGGTTGATCACTCAACAGCGGGCGCTCAACATGCGGACCGGTCGGTGAAGATTGTGGGCCGACTGCTGGCTTATCTCATCGCAGGGCATCATGCGGGCTTGCCGGATGGCATGAGCAGCGATGCTGGCGGTTCGACGTTGGAGGCACGCTTGAAGAAGCACATTCCCGACTGGGCTGATGCACCGTCTAAGTTCAGTGCCGTGCCGGATATGCCTAAACCGCCGGGCTTCGCTTTTGTCAGTGGTCATGCCACGAGCTTTTTCCTGCGGATGCTATTCTCCTGCCTCGTGGATGCGGACTTCCTATGCACGGAGCTTTTCATGGACAAAGGACGGGCCTCTCGTCGTCCGAACAATCTTCCCACCATCGCGGAGATGGAAGACTGCCTGCAACGGCATCTTGCCAAGTTTGGCAAAGCCGAGACAGAGGTGCAGAAGCAGCGTGCTGCTATTCTGAATGCCTGCCTCGATTCGGCGGGGCGTGCGCCGGGCTTGTTCTCGCTCACCGTGCCTACTGGAGGAGGGAAGACATTGTCTTCTCTCGCCTTTGCCCTCAAACACGCTCGGCTTCATGGCATGGAGCGCGTGGTGTATGTGATTCCGTTCACCAGCATCATCGACCAGAATGCCAAAGTTTTCCGCGATGCCCTGGCAGAGCTTGGCGATGACGTGGTGCTTGAGCATCACTCCAATCTCGATCCAGACTCGAAGCATGTGACGCAGACCACACGCCTTGCTTCGGAGAACTGGGATGCGCGACTCATCGTCACGACAAACGTGCAGTTCTTCGAGTCGCTTCATGCCAAGGAAACCTCCCGCTGCCGCAAGCTGCATCGACTGGCTAAGAGTGTCATCATTCTCGATGAAGCGCAGACATTGCCGATCAGTTACATGCAGCCGTGCTTGAAGGCGCTGGAGCAACTGAGCACGAACTATGGCAGCAGCGTGGTGCTCTGCTCAGCGACGCAGCCCGCGATTGTGAAGCGCGATGATTTCAAGATTGGCTTGTCAGCACCGCACGAGATCATTCCTGACCCGCCGAGGCTGTATGCGGCGCTCAAGCGCGTGGAGGTGACGAATCTTGGCACCGTGCCGGATGCAGAACTCGTGCCGCTGCTGCAAACGCACTCGCAGGCACTCTGCATTGTCAGCACGCGCCGCCATGCCGCAGAGCTGTTTCGTGCGCTACCAAAGTCAGACGACAACGTCCATCTCAGTGCTCTCATGTGCCCGGAGCACCGCAGCGAAGTCATCACGATGATTCGCCAGCGGGTGAAGGATGACCAGCCATGTCGGGTCATCTCCACCCAGTTGATCGAGGCCGGAGTCGATCTGGATTTTCCCGTGGTCTATCGCTCACTGGCGGGTCTCGACTCGATTGCGCAAGCCGCAGGCCGCTGCAATCGCGAGGGCAAGCTTTCAGGCTTGGGGCAGACTTTTGTGTTCAAGCCGGAGCGTGCCATCCCCGCAGGCTACTTGCGCCAGAGTGCGCAGGTGGCGGAGCAGGTGATGCCGGGACATGCGGATGTGCTGGGCTTGGCTGCCGTGGAGCATTACTTCCGCATGCACTACTGGCAGCGCAGCACGGAGATGGATGCGAAAAAGATCATGGAATGTTGGCCGACCCAGCAGCCGAAGAAGCCAGAGGATTTGTTGCTCTACATGTTCAAGACCTGTTCCGAGAAGTTCCGCTTCATCGAGAGCAACTACCAGTCCGTCATCATCCCCTGGGGTGATCGCGGCGAGCAGTTGCGTGATGAAATTGCAGCCGCGTTTGATCCTCGTAATCAATGGCCGCTGGCCCGGCGTGCGCAGCGCTTCATCGTCTCCATCCCTGAGTCGCTCTTCAATGCCAACCTCGGCAAGAGCATCACCACTTATCACGACCGCTTTCATGTGCTCAATAGCAGCGTGGACTACCATCCGCAGATGGGCCTCACGCTCGGCAATGATCAACCTTACGACCCCGAATCCCTCATCCCTTCCTAAACCATGGCCTTTGGAATCAAACTACACGTCTGGGGCGACTTCGCCTGCTTCACCCGACCGGAGATGAAGGTCGAGCGCGTCAGCTATGACGTGATGACACCCTCCGGCGCACGCGGCATTCTGGAAGCGATCTACTGGAAGCCGCAAATCCGTTGGGTCATCGACCGCATCCATGTTCTCAAGCCGATTCAGTTCACCAGCATTCGGCGCAATGAAGTGGCGTCCAAAGCCTCCGCCGCCACGGCGAAGAGCGCCATGAAGGCAGGCAGTGGTGACATCGGCATCCTCATCGAAGATGACCGCCAGCAGCGCGCCGCCCTGGTGCTGCGGGATGTTGCTTATGTGATTGAGGCGCATTTCGAGATCATGGACTTGAGATTCGACAAGGACGGCCCCGAAGCATCCCGCGATGACAACGCAGGCAAGCACTTGAGCATCTTCAATCGTCGAGCGAAGGCCGGACAATACTTTCACCACCCCTACTTCGGCTGTCGTGAGTTTCCCGTGAGCTTCGAGTTGATCGAGGGTGCTTTGCCTGAATCGGCCCTGCCTGCTGTTGAGCGTGACAAAGACTTTGGCTTCATGCTTCACGACCTGGAGTTTGATCAAGACTCGAAGACCAAGGCTGTGAAGAGCACCACGCCCCGCTTCTTCCGTGCCGTGATGAAGAACGGCATCATTGAAGTCCCACCCTTCCACCAAGCCCTCGCCTGAGCTATGATTCTCCAAGCCTTGAACGATCTCTATGAGCGGCTGGCGGATGATGCTACCGCTCAGATCAGCGCACCCGGATTTGCGCCAATGGGAATCAGCGCCGTCGTGGTGTTGACTCCAGATGGTCAACTATTTGGCAACCGACTCGATGATCACCGGACCATGGTTCCCCCCAGATCAGGCAAAGGGGCAGCGAAGGCATTTCCAACTGATGAGGATGCCCCCACTGTTGGAAAGCGGACTTCAAGTCCAAAGCCGATATTCCTCTGCGATAAGACGGACTATGTATTGGGCCGAAACTTGGCAGACGAAGCAGAGAAACCAAACGCGAAGGAAAAGCTCGCTCACCGCTTCGAGCTTTTCCGTGATCTCCACCAGAGCATGCGCACAGAAGTGAATCATCCTCACTTTGATGCAGTGTGTGCTTTTCTGAATGCGTGGAAGCCCGAGAGAGGGGATGAAATCAGCAATCTCGCTGAGTTCAGTGGGGCCAACCTTTGTTTTCAGATCCAGGGAACGGTGGGCTTCGTCCACTCGCTGCCTGAATGCCGGAAAGCATGGGCGGGACATATCCTGGCAACTCCAGATGAAGAGGATGGACAAGAGGTTGCCTCTGGTGTGTGCCTGATTACTGGAGCAGAGGCTCCTATCGCTAGTGTTCATCCGGCGATTAAGGGCGTCATTGATCCTGGTGGACAGGCGGAGAAGGGTATCGTCAGCTTCAATAAGCCAAGCTTTTGTTCATTCGGAAAAGAGCAGTCTCTAAACGCTCCTATATCATTGCGCGGTGCATTTCAGTATGTGACCGCCCTGAACTGGCTTCTTGCTCAAGGTAAGCATAGCGTTCGTATCGGCGATGCCACGACGGTGTTCTGGACAGAGAAGCCGACGGCGGCGGAATCCCTCTTTGCAGACTTCCTTCAAGGCAACGAGATTGCCGATGAGGCGAGTGAGGCTACACAGGATCAAGCGCTTGCCACGCGGCTACGTCTGTTCATGGAAATCCTCAGGCAAGGCGGCGGCGCGGAGTTGACCAAGCTTGAAGATGATCCGCAGACGAAGTTTTTCATCCTTGGACTTTCACCCAACGCCTCCCGCCTCTCCGTGCGCTTCTGGCATGTGGCGACTCTGGGGCAGATGGTGGACAAGTTGAAGGCGCACTATGATGCGCTGAGCTTAAAACGATCCTCTGACAAAGACCCAGAGTTCCCTGCGGTATGGCAAATTCTCGACCAAACTGCACCGCGCAGACAAGGAAAAGTAGATCGAGAGAAAATTCCGCCGCTACTCTCCGGGCCGCTGATGCGCTCCATTCTCACCGGCAGCCGCTATCCGCAAGGTTTGTTCAACGCCGTGCTCAACCGCATCCGCGCGGATCACGAGATCACCTTCCTCCGCGCTGCCATCTTTAAAGCCTTTCTCATCCGCAACCATCAACTCGACATTCCCATGAGCCTCGACACTACCCGAACCGAACCCGCCTATCTGCTTGGCCGCTTGTTTGCGGCCTTGGAGAAGACGCAGGAAGATGCGCTGCCCGGCATCAATGCGACCATCCGCGACCGCTTCTACAGTGCTGCCTCAGCCACTCCAGGCACGGTCTTTCCGCGTCTGCTGCGAACTTATCAGCATTGGCTTAGCAAGCTCGAAGGTGGATACCGGGTTAACCGCGAACGCGCGGTGCAGCAGATCATGTCAGGCCTGAACGATATGCCCGGCCATCTCCAGCTCGAAGGCCAAGGCCTCTTCGCCATCGGCTACTACCACCAGCGCCAGGACTTCTTCACCAAAAAAGACAAACCCGAAACCGCCCAAGCCTAACCCCTTCAACCATCTCAACTCAACACCACCACTATGAACAACCGCTACGATTTCATTTATCTTTTCGACGTTAAAGACGGCAACCCCAACGGCGATCCCGATGCCGGAAACTTGCCCCGCATTGATCCCGAAACTGGCCATGGTCTAGTCACTGACGTATGCCTCAAGCGCAAGGTGCGGAACTTCATCCAGATGGTGAAGTCTGATGCACAAGACAAAGACACCGACGGCAACGCCCAGGGCTTCGATGTCTATGTGCGAGAGAAAGCCATCCTCAATAATCAGCACCTCCGCGCCTACAAGAAGCTCGAGATTGACCCCAAGAAGGCAAAGCAGGAAGAGCGTGATCAGACGCGTGATTGGATGTGCAAGAACTTCTATGACATCCGCTCCTTTGGCGCCGTGATGACAACCGAGATTAATTGCGGCCAAGTGCGCGGGCCGATCCAGTTTGCCTTTGGTCGCAGCATGGATCCTGTCGTCACCTCAGAACACGCCGTCACCCGCTGTGCAGTGACAACTGAGAAGGAGGCTGAGAAGCAATCTGGCGACAACCGCACCATGGGGCGCAAGTTCACCGTGCCGTATGGCCTCTACCAAGCCCATGGCTTCATCAATCCGTTCCTCGCCAAGCAGACGGGTTTTGGCGATGAAGACCTCACGCTGTTCTGGGAAGCTTTGAAGAACATGTTTGAGCATGACCGCAGCGCCGCCCGTGGCCTGATGGGGGCTCAGAAGATCATTGTCTTCAAACATAAGGAGCCGCTCGGTAATGCTCCCGCCAGCAAGCTCTTCGATCTTGTCTCCGTGAAGCGCAAAGACGGCGTGGAAGTCGCCCGCAGCTTTTCTGACTACGAAGTGACCATCGCTCAGCCTCCGGCAGGCGTGGAGATCATCGAGATGCTCTGACCATGTCCACTTCCCGTCTGCCAGCACTCCCCGCCGCCCAGTCTTGGGCGGTGGCGGGCTCAGCCGTGGCTGGCGTGAGCCTGCCGAAGAAAAGGGAGGCCGTAGTGGAAGGACTGGAGCTGTTTGCTGCGACTCCTGCCCAGGCGGATGATGGTTACGCCCGCTGGAAGGCGGAGGTGGAAGCGGAACGGGCGGCGCAGGAGGCTGCCCAACGTGCTGCCGAGCTGCCTGCGGCTGAGAATGACCAGGGTTACGCCCAATGGAAGACGGAGGCCGAGGCAGCCCGCCGGGCCTTTGAGCAGCGCTGGGGCATCCCGCTGGGGAAACTCGTGCGCGTGCAACTCCGTGGTGAAGCCCGCGAGCGCGAGGGATTGCTGCTGGCTGTGGAAGAAACCAAACGTCAGCCTGCCAAGCATTTGCGCCTTCGCCTTGGCACGCATGTCTTCCCCGCCAGCCAGATCGAAAGCTTGGTGCGCGTGTGAATGCTGAACCGCTCAGGGGACTGAGCGGACCACCTTTTGAGCGGACCACTTTATGGACCTCCTCCCCATCTCCGCCCTGCAACACCTGCTCTACTGCGAGCGGCAGTGTGCGCTGATCCACCTGGAGCAGGTGTGGGCGGAGAACCAGTTCACGGTGGAGGGGAATGTGATGCATGAGAAGGCGCACGACGGCCCGGACGAGACAAAGGCTGGCGTGCGTCTGGTGCGCGGGCTGTCGTTGAAGTCCGAGGCGCTGGGCCTCTCCGGGCAGTGTGATGTGGTGGAGTTTCATGCTGACGGCGTGGTGCTGCCCATCGAATACAAGCGTGGCAAGCCAAAGGGCCACCGCGCGGACGAGGTGCAGCTCTGTGCCCAGGCGATGTGCCTGGAGGAGATGCTGGGCACCAAAATCCCCGAGGGCCGATTGTATTACGGGCAGACGCGCCGCCGGATGGATGTGGTCTTTGATGCCTCGCTCCGCGCCCTCACCGCGGACACGGCGCGGCGACTCCGCAAGATGATCGCCAGCCGCCGAACACCGCCTGCGGTTTATGAGGAGCGGAAGTGCGAGGCCTGCTCCCTTAAAGGGCTGTGCATGCCCCAGTCGATGCGCTTTCAGAAAGGCGCGGCGGCGTGGTTCACCCGCCAGATGGCGGAGCTGGGCACCCAAAGTGGAACAGGTTTTTAACCTGTTCATTCACCGTAGGCCCCAAACCCACAGGTTAAAAACCTGTGACACTTTCCTTCATGAAAAAGCATCTCAACACTCTCTTTGTGACTCTCGAAGGTGCCTGGCTGGGCAAGGACGGCGAGGCGGTCATCGTGCGCCATGAGCACGAGACGAAGATCCGTGTCCCCCTGCACAACCTGGATGGCATCGTGGCCCTGGGCTGGGACATCTCATGCAGCGCTCCCTTGATGGCCGCCTGCGCGGAGAAAGGGGTGACGCTCTCCTTCTGCACGCCCTATGGAAAGTTTCAGGCGGCGGTGCGCGGCTTCACCAGCGGAAATGTGCTGCTGCGCCGTGAGCAATACCGCCGCGCCGATGACGAGGCGGCCAGCGTGGGCATCGCCCGCCACATGATCGCCGCGAAGATCGCCAACCAGCGCACGGTGCTCCAGCGTGCTATCCGGGACCATGGTGGCGAGGAGCGCACGAAGCTGCTGACGGCGACGTGTATCGAGCTGGCCTACAACGCGCAAGTGACGAGCCGGTCGGACGACCTGGACACGCTGCGCGGCATCGAGGGCGATGCAGCAAAACGCTACTTTGAGGTCTTCCCGCATCTGATCACGAATGCCGCCTTCACCTTTGATGGCCGCGTGAAGCGCCCGCCCACCGATCCGGTGAACGCGTTGCTTTCCTTCCTCTACGCCATGCTGGCGCATGATTGCCGCAGCGCCTGCGAGACCGTGGGGCTCGATCCCCAGGTGGGCTTTCTCCATCGCGACCGGCCCGGGCGTGCCTCGCTGGCTCTCGACCTCATGGAGGAGCTGCGCCCGGTGCTGGCGGACCGGTTGGTTCTCTCCCTCATTAACCGCCAACAGGTAAAGCCCGGCGATTTCATCACGAAAGAGAACGGAGCCGTGGAAATGAAGGACAGCACCCGGAAGACGGTGCTCGTGGCCTACCAGGAGCGCAAGCAGCAGGAGCTAGAGCATCCTTTCCTTGGGGAACGAGTCACGCTCGGCCTCATCTGCCACCTCCAGGCGCGCCTGCTCGCCCGCCACCTGCGTGGCGACCTTGATGCGTATCCGGCTTTCATTTGGAAGTAGAGGTGAAGAGAAAAACTTGGAACCACGCATTGAGAATCCTGAACCAAGAACAAAGACCATGTATGTCCTGATCACCTACGATGTGGCCACCAGCACGGCGGGAGGCACACGCCGACTCCGCCAGGTGGCGAAAGCCTGCCTTGATTACGGCCAGCGGGTGCAGAACAGCGTCTTCGAGTGCAAGCTCGATCCGGGGCAGATGGCTGCCCTACGAGCGCGGCTCGAGAAACTCATTGATGCTGAGCACGACAGCCTGCGCTACTACCATCTCGGAAACAACTGGGAGCAGCGCGTGGACCATGTGGGAGCCAAGGCCGCCTACAATGTGGATGGCCCGCTCATCGTGTGAAAAAATCATGGGGCGCGAACGTGAAGTGATGTACTTTGCTGGAGGAGGTTCGCGGAAAGCGGATCGCTTTGGGAATCAAGCTCTTTGACAGTGATCAATTCAAGATAAGCCACCGAGCCTGCCACACAGAGTCAGGTTCGCGGAAGCACTATGGATTGAATACCGAATTTGTTTGGTCTAAGGCCAAGAGCCGCCGCCCGTGAGGGCGGCGCGGATTGAAACATCCTCTTCACCTCTTCGTCTTCCGGGCTGAGCTGCCGCCGCCCGTGAGGGCGGCGCGGATTGAAACGCCGTCATGCAATGATCACCGGCAAGGCTGAACCGCCGCCGCCCGTGAGGGCGGCGCGGATTGAAACCGCTGGCTGAAGTTTGGCAAGCAGCTCCCCGAGGGCCGCCGCCCGTGAGGGCGGCGCGGATTGAAACTTTGACCCACCCAATACTTGGACGGTCAAACAAGGCCGCCGCCCGTGAGGGCGGCGCGGATTGAAACACAGGCAGAGGTTTGCACCTGAGTCCATGCGTCGGCCGCCGCCCGTGAGGGCGGCGCGGATTGAAACTCGACCTCGCTGAGGCGCATCCAGGCATCCTTGCCGCCGCCCGTGAGGGCGGCGCGGATTGAAACAATGCGACAAGATCAGCCAATGGGAGCAGTGTTGGCCGCCGCCCGTGAGGGCGGCGCGGATTGAAACGCGACCTGAACCAAGGCAATGATTGGTTTGGCAGGCCGCCGCCCGTGAGGGCGGCGCGGATTGAAACCGCTCTCGGGCGTGAAGCTCACCGTTTCAGTGAGGCCGCCGCCCGTGAGGGCGGCGCGGATTGAAA
>JAGKWZ010000441.1 GCA_021151605.1 Verrucomicrobiaceae bacterium | reverse complement strand
CGCATCGAGACCATCAACGAAGTGGCGCAGCAGCTGACCGGCTGGCCGGCGTCGAGCGCGCGCAGGCCGGCGCCGCTGTTGGCGCCAGCCTCAACGAAGGTGCCCAATGCCGGGCGCATGCGGCGCACGACGAAGGCGGCCGGACTGCTGGCGGCGGCGATGCTGTGGCTGAGGCTGTCGCCTTTCACGAGGGCGACATGATGAAGGGGGAAGTCTCGGACGGGTTTGCCATCGATGAGGACGGCGTCGGGCCGAGGATCGAGCGCGAGGGCGCAGAGTCTCATGCCTTTCCAGGTGGCCTGGAGGATGTTAATGCGGTCGATCTCTTCGGGCTGGATCATTTCGGCATGCCAGCGGATGGAGTTGTCGGCGATGAATTCGTCGTAGAGGCGGTCGCGCTGCTTTTCGCTGAGCTTTTTGGAGTCGTTCAGAACGGCGTGGTCGAAGTCTGCGGGCAAGATGACGGCGGCGACGGAGACGGGCCCGGCGAGCGGCCCACGCCCTGCTTCATCGATGCCGGCGATGCGCTGGAAACCGGCGGCGCGGAGGATGTTTTCATGTTCGAGCGAGGGCATGAGGCTGTGTAGCTCTGCGGCGGTGTGGCGCAAGCGTGAGGTGTCATGCTCCGTGCTCACGCACCCATTCTCCGGCGCGCAGATAAAGCTCGGCGGCGCTGCGGAGATGGAGTTTCTCTTTGATGCGGGCGCGGTAGGTCTCGACGGTAGATTCACCGAGGTGAAGGCTGTCGGCTATCTCTTTGGTGCTCTTGCCACGGCCGAGAAGCTGGAAGACTTCCAACTCGCGGTCGGCCAGTGTTTCCATGCCAACCAGCTCGGGAGAACGTTTTTGGGTCATGCGACTGAGCAGTCTGGCATTCATCCGCTGGCTGACATAGATTTCGCCAGTGAGGACACTCCGGAGGGCTTTGACGACTTCTTTGGAGGCTTCGTTTTTGCTAATATAGCCCTGTGCCCCTGCACGCAGGGAGCGTTCTGCGTAAAGCTCTTCATCGTGCATGGAGAGCACGAGGATTTTTAGATCCAGCCCCTGGGCTTTCAGATCTTTGAGCAGCTCCAGGCCACTGGAACCATGCAGGGTGATGTCCACGATGGCGATGTCGGGCCTGGTTTCCTGAATGAGACGCATGGCGTCGCGGATGTTGTCCGCTTCACCACAGATGGTGAGGCCGAGTTCACGCTTGATGAGCATGCCCAGGTGCTCGCGGAACATGGGGTGGTCTTCGACGAGGAGGACTTTTTTAGCGGTGGAATTCATGATCGTGAGTGGTGGGCGTATGCTCGATTTTAAGCTGGCAGCGGACTCTGGTGCCGCCGCTGAGTTTCGGCTCGAAATGGAGATCTGCCCCGATGGCCTGGGCGCGGTAGTGCATGGTGCGGAGGCCCATGCCTTCAGCTTTGCGGATGGCACGAGGGTCCATTCCTTTGCCATCGTCCTCAATGATGAGGTGAAGGCTCTGGCCGTGCAGCTCGATTTTGATGAGGATGTTTCTGGCCTGGCCATGGCGCACGGCATTTGCCACAGCCTCCTGGGCAATGCGGTAAAGGTGCATGGCGGCCTCGGGTGAGTCGAGCTGTAGCTCGATGTTTTCCTGGATCTCGATCCTGGTGCCGGTGAGGCGTGAGTTGATCTGCGAAAGGTCTCTCAGGGCGGTGGAGAGTCCGCTGCGGTCCACGTGCACGGGGAAGATCCCGCGTGCGAGATTTCGTGCTTCTACGACGGCTTGCTGGAGTGACTCCTCGATCTGGGCGGCATCTCTGGCGCTTTCGATACCTTTGGCCTGCATGTCTTCCGAGAGGGCTCGAACGGCACAGCCGATGGCGGCGAGCTGCTGGCACAGGCCATCATGTAGATCCCGGCCGATGCGCTGCTGCTCATGCTCGCTGACGCTGACGATGTCTCTTTCGAGCTGGCGCCTTTCTTCAAGCATCTGGATGTGGGCTGCGTCGGCGTCCTGGCGGTTGCGCACTGTATTTCCGGCGAAGACGACGAGGCAGAAGTAAAACTCCCGGTTCATCAGAGCCCAGAGGTAGCCAAGTTCGGTTTCATAGGGATGAGAATCGTTGTTCGCAAACCACCAGGCGATGCCTGAGAGAACGGAAATGAAAAACCCTGCAGCACTACCTGACCACCAAACCGCCAGAACGATGGGGATAGCATAAAAAATGAAGAGACTGACTTCCCAGCCTGTCACGCCATCAAGCCAGCCCACCAGTAGAGTCAGTAGGATGGGCAGTAGGCTGGCGATCCAGAAAGGCTGGCGGCGCATGAGGTCGGTCACCAGGGCCCAAGTGCCCACTTGACCCGAACTAGCGGGCTTGGTGTGCGTCGTCTGGTTGATGATGCGCGTACTCATGTGGCTATGTGGCGGCGAACATCAAGGAGTCTGCCTGCTGTGAGATGTTATCGTTTTGTTCATACGGCAATGAATCTTGCGTGAGCAAGACTGAATCTGCGGACGGCATCCTGCCTTGATGGTCGTCTTTTTGTCGAATGACTCTGCTTGTGGCGCGCGGCATGACATGAAGGCAATTCGATCATGTCCTGAGATGTGGGTTGCACTGGCGGGTGGCTTCGCCAATCTGGCCGCCCGTTCTCCTCATGCCCCACGCTCTGCTGATCAAATTCCCCGGCACCAACTGCGATGTCGAAACCTCCCGCGCTCTCGAATCAGCCGGGTTCTCCGCTGAAGTCCTGCCCATCTCCCAGCTAGAGCCCGAGTCTTTGGATGAAGCCCATCTTGTCGTCTTTTCCGGCGGTTTCAGCTATGGTGACTATGTGATGAGCGGTCGCATTTCCCAGCTCATCACGAAGCACAAGCTAGGTGATCGCCTGAAGAAATTCGTAGCGGACGGCGGCTATGTCCTCGGCATTTGCAATGGCTTCCAGATCCTGACCCAGCTCGATTTGCTCCCGCGTGGTAGTCTGATCCATAATACGACAGGTCGTTTCATCTGCCGCTGGGTGCCTTTGAAAAAGAACAGCTCCACAAGCCCCTACCTCAAGCTGCTGCCTGACAACTTCGAACTCCCTGTGGCTCACGCCGAGGGGCGCTTCGTGGGTGAAAGCGGCGATGCTGAGAAATACGTCAAGGACGGTCACGGCGCGCTGCTTTATGGCAAGGACGTGAATGGCTCCACGGCGCAGATCGCGGGTCTTCAGGACGACACGGGTCGTGTTTTTGGCCTTATGCCACATCCTGAGCGGTTCATCGTGAAAGACACGCACTACGACCCTGACTGGAGCGGTGCGGACAAAGGCTGGGGCTATTACCTTTTTAAAGGGGTGGCAGAGGCACTCGCAGCCTGATGAATTAGGCCTCCTCCGGGACGCAGGCGAGAACGCGGCGCACCCAGGAGGCGAAGATGTCATCCGCCATCTCGTGCGCCTCATGGGCCTCTACGGACTCGAGGGCCACTTCGGGTTCTGGTAGCCAAGGTGCGGTTGTTTCCTGGTGGATCTGATCTTGGTCGAGAGCCCTTAGGAAGCAGCGCAGATTGGCCGTCAGCATGTGCAGCTTCCGGTCATGGGTGGCCACGATTTCGGCGCAGACTTCGTAGGAGATGCCGCCGATCTCATGGGCGGCGATGACCTGGGTGGTGTCGAGCAAAGCGTGAATCATGGTGGTGAAACGTGGAGCTGGAATAATCTGGCACGAGGTCCACCCAGAAAGCACGGTGATTTTTTCTCGGAGAGCAAAAAAGTCGCTACATGTCAGGGGCGGTTTTTCTCCTCTGCCACCAATGTCAGCACACGTAGGGTTTCGCGGACGTTTGTGTCGAGATCGAGCGGCTGGCTGCTCGGCACGGGGCGCGTGTTTGGCCGGTTTTTCCAATAGC
>JAGKWZ010000440.1 GCA_021151605.1 Verrucomicrobiaceae bacterium | reverse complement strand
TCTCCCAGGGGGAGAAGGGAGATTGCCCGTTTGGCTCCCTCTCCCCGTGGGAGAGGGTTGGGGTGAGGGTGGAGGCGAGCCGTCAGGCTCCCTCCATACCTTGAACCACTCCTGGTTCGCCGTCACGGAACCCATGCGCGCCTGAAGGCCATCACTCACCACCAGCGCCGCGTTATAATGCAGCAGCGAGGTTATCTCCGCCTTGTAGGTTTGCAGTTGGGCATAGGCGCTCCAGATCGTGGCATCCTCATCCGCCGCATTCTTCAGCTCGATCAGGCCCAGCGGCAGCCCGTTGAGGAAGATCACGATGTCCGGCCTGCGATTGTGCTGCCCCTCGATCACGGTGAACTGGTTTACCGCCAGCCAGTCGTTCGCCCGCACATCGCCGCAGTCGATCAGGCGCACCTTGTCTCCGGCGATGCTGCCGTCCTGGCGCGGATATTCCACATCGACTCCGTCCCTGAGCATCTTGTGAAAGGCGCGGTTCGTCTGAATGAGCGACGGCGTGCCCACCCGCAGCACTTTTCTTAGCGCCTCCTCCCGTGCCTCTTCCGGGATGGAGAAATTCAGCCGCCGGATGGCCTCGCGCAAGCGCCCCACCAGCACCACCTCACTGTATGACTCCCTCTCCCCGTGGGAGAGGGCCGGGGTGAGGGCTTCTGCCCCGAGGCAGGAGTAGCCCAGTTCCCCGAACCATTCGAGGGCGGCGTCTTCGACGATGGATTCGTTCAGGGAGGACATGAGCGGTTCAAGCGGTCACCAACTCTGGCTTGGGCTGCTTGCGGGTTTCCATGAGCACATCTCGGCGGAAGAGATCCTCCACGAGCTGTCGCGGATCATTCGTCAAGATCGTGCGCACTTCTCCGAACCGGAAGATGGACTCCCGGCGGCGCACCAGCTCACCAAAAATCAGCTGGCAGGTCTTCGGATCACGCACGCTGCTTTTGGCACGTTCCATGTCGGTTTGCAGGGCCGCCATGGCATCCGCATAAGCTTGCTCGTTTTGGCGGGGGAACATCGCTTTCACCCGCTCGGGCATCACCTGTGCTCCCGTGAAATGCAGCAGGCAGGGCTCCATGCAGGTCACCAGCACACCCACGTTCACAAACTCTCCCGTCTCAGGATACGGGAGAAATTGCAGCAGGGCGTAGTTGCAGACGGCTTGAGTGGTATTCATGGCAGTTTCCAAAAGAGGTCTGGTTGGCTGAAGGGCAGTTCCAGCGCCGAGATTACCTTCTTCACGTCCAGTTGCACAGGCAAAGTCTCGTCCCCCTCCACATGCAGCCACTCAGGCGGCACCTCGGCAAAGAGGCCCGGCAGGCGGTCCAGGGCCTCCCGCAGACGCGGCTCCATCCGCTCACGGAAGCCCTCCGGCCACTGCTTCAGCATTCCGCCAAAGACATGGGCGTCAAAGAACCGCCCCCGGTCAAACTGATCGTCAAAAGCCAGGTTAAAATCATACACCCACATCATCTCCCGCCGGGGCTGATCCTTCCAGAGCGCCCCTTCGGGATCATGGTCAGGCAGCGGTGGTATCTGCTCCACGAGCAGGTTCGGGTTCCCACCATGAGCTGAGAGGCTTCGGTCCTCATTTTGTATCCACAGGTCCAGCAGCAGCAGTGCCGCCATGGTCTCTTCAGGCCAGCCCTGCGCTGAGGACCACGACAACTCCTGCCCACCCTCGATCCGCATGGAGGCAAACACCATGCCCGCACCCAGCTCGCGGATGTCCTTGCGTGCACTGCCAGCGATCAATGCCTGCGGCACCTCTGCCATAGCAATGATCGGCACTCCGAGGGGCATACCACCAAGCAAGGTCTTCGCCAGCCATCCCGCCACCCACTCACAGCACAGGGACCGCCGCCCTGCGTAGGCCCCTTTGACGTAGTAGGTCAGCCAGTCGTCACCACGGCAGACAAAAGGCTTCGTCATGCCCTGCTCCGCACGGCCCAGGATTTCGGTGATAGTCATGCGGTGTTTCATGGTTTGAATTCGACAAGGGTGACATCTTCACCGGTGAGTTCCTCTTCAATGATCGCTGCGATGGTTGGCCAGTCGCCACCGGCCAGCCCAGCACCGATTTTGGGCAGCCCAATCCTTCTCCCAGAATAGTGCAGCTTGATCCACCTCATGCAGGAGCGGACCGCCGCATAGTCCACCTTGGGACCTCGCCCTCGCCAGTCGAATTGCGTGTAGGCATTCACCACGATCAGCGAAGACGTTTCGAGAGCAATTTCAGCGAAGGAGCAGGTCCCCAGCTTGGCGCGTTCTCCCCGTTTCGTTGCCTCGTCAGCTTGGAAGGCCGCAGGGAAAACTTCCTTCACAGCCTTCGCAATGCCAGCCCCCATGGTGCAGAAGCAATTGCAGCCATGGGCGATCAGGTCGAACTGGCCGTTCTTTGCCAACTGGATGAGGTCACCGGAGATCGTCTTCATGGCAGGAGTGCATGGGGAATGGCCGGGTTCAGCCGCCGGATGGCCTCGCGCTTCTCCTCTCCCTGTGGGAGAGGCCGGGTGAGGGTGCCTCCAGCATATTCACCGGGCGCGAGATGCGGCCCGTGCTCTTGCCCCCTCTCCCCACGGGAGAGGGTTGGGGTGAGGGATTGAGCAAAGCGAGATTGCTCCCCGATTTGTCCGCCGTAGCCTTGGCGAAGGGGGAACCACTCGAGGGCGGCGTCTTGGACAATGGATTCGTTGAGGGACATGGTTACGTGCTCAAAGAATCGCCGCTCGCAATTCCGTCTCAAAGCGTGCCGCTTGCGTACAACGCTTGGTGACAGCAGACCACTTTTCAGCAAATGCTGGAGCTCGGCCACGATACATTTCAAAGTCTTTGTGGTTTCCCCTCACCAACCGGCCTTTGAGCGGTTTACCAGACAGCAGGCGTTCGGGCTTGGCTCGGCACTCCAGAGCACCAGATTTCACGATTCCATCCGTCGGATATAGCCCAGCAAGAATCCATGCCTCTAATGACTTGGAGGGCATACAAATTGCCAGCTTCTTGGGCTCAGTCTTCTCGCCAAGCCAGCGGAGAAGAACTCGTCGCAGCTCATTCGTTGTTGCCTCAGGAGGTGGGCACTTTTGTTCACAGGGCAAATCCCCCGCCTGGTCGTGAATATGACCTTCAGCATAGGTTGCCCCAGCGACATCTGCATCGAGTTGCACGACGACCACGTCGAAACTTTCTAGGACAGGACCACTGCTGATCGCTCCACCACCTTTCTCGACCGCCTCCTGGCACCATCTGTAAATACCCGGCCATCCAAAGCCAGTCGTGCCAGCCATCGCCTCAAAAGCATCGGACACCTCTGGTTGCAGGCGGACGGTTTCAATTTCGTGGTCAGGCAGGATCGCGGCGACAGCGGCCTCCAGCATCACAAAGTCCGTCGTCCCTTCTACGGCGAAGCCTATTCTAAGCGTGTCAGACATTGGGCATCCCTCCGAGGTCTCCTGCCACCCAGAGCCTAGATAATGTCCAGCCGCCTTGAGCCTTGGCGGCGAGCTTCTGAATATCGATGCGCCGCACCACCGTCCTTCCTGTGTTGGTTCTTGCCACCGTGAACAGCCTCACGCGTTCATCATGGAGGGGCAAGCCATCCAGCACGAGTGGGTTGTGTGTTGTGAGCAAAAACTGCCGTTTGTCCGGGTTATCAGTCACCCACCCGCAAAACTTACTGATCAGTGACCTGGCTAGACGGGGGTTGAGTCCATGGTCGGCATTATCGACCGCGAGAAGCTCAGGGCTTCTTGAATGCGCAGCGAGCACAGCAAGAAAGAGAATGAACAAAGCCCCTTCACTCGCATCGTAACCGGATAGCACATTGCGCCCTTCACGCATGAAGCGGTCTGTAAACTTGATCACGCGCGGTGACGC
>JAGKWZ010000439.1 GCA_021151605.1 Verrucomicrobiaceae bacterium | reverse complement strand
GCTATCGAGGAAGCCGTTCACGAAGCCGTTGATGCGTTCATCGCTGAGCATGCGCTCGATGTGTTTTTTGAGTTCGGCGTCTTGTGTGAGCTTGCCGGACTTGGCGGAGGCGAGCAGCGCTTCATCGGGCGGTGTGGCCCACAGGGCAAAGGAGAGACGGGTGGCGAGGTCGTGGGGCTTGAGGGCCTTCGCGGACTCGTCGGTGATCTCGCTGAGGTAGAGGAAGCTCGGTGAGCAAAGGATGAGCTTCACGGCATCGAGCGCGGCCTGTCGCGGCGAGGCTTTTTCGGCGAGGCGTTTATCATAAAGCGCCCGGATGGGCTGGCGGTCGGCATCGGTGAGCGGTCGGCGATAGGCCTTCTCGGCGAAGGCATTCAGTTGATCGAGCGCCTTGGCCTCTTGGAAGCCGTCTTTGCCAAATACAGCGACTTCTTCGGCGCTGGGCTTTTCGGGCACGGGGCCGTGGATCTTGATCTCGCTGATGCGGATGTGCGGGAGTTTTCCCTCCTTCAAAATATGCGCACGACCGACTCCGGATGAGCCGACATCGCCTTTGAACTCATTTTTGTACTTTTTGTTGATCGTGACGACGGAGGCGCGGGATTCAAAGGGGCCGTTCGGGAAGATGAAGCGCGGTGTTTGTCCCGCTTCGAGCCACACGCGGAATTTGAACCACGTCGGCGTGTTGTCCGGCACGACGGTGCTGGCGAGCAGCGGCTCGATGGCCTGTGGGTAATGAATGTGGCCTTTGGTGACATCGCCCGGCACGACACCGAGGATGAAAGGCTCGGAGAAGTCGATGCCGAAGATGGCAGGGTCGTAATGCGTGTCGCGATGCAGCGCCGTGGCTTCGACTTCGAGGTCGTAGAGGCCGGAGACGGGCACGCCTTTGAGGAAGTCCTCGATGTGGCCGTAGCCGCCCTGGCGCGTGTCGGTGTTCGGCTGCTCGTAGAGATTGAGGTAGCGGTAGTTGAAGGCTGATTTGTGCGAGCCGCTGAGTTCCTCGTATTGCACGAAGTGGCTGTTGAACTTCCAATCCTTGGGTTCCATCGCCGGTTTGCCGAGGCGTGTCTCGACGAGGCGGTTTGCGGACTGAAAATACTGATCCACGAGGAAGCCAGAGGTCACGAGCGACTTGCCGATGGTGTCCATGTGCTCGGTGGTTTTCTCCTTCGGAAAATCCGCCGTGAGGCCCAGCGTATCCACGCGACGGCCAAACAGCACGGCGAGCGTGTTTTCATACTCGCGGCTGGAAAGGCGGCGCATCACCGTGCGGCTGCCGGTGGTCTGGAATTTCGCATGCGCCGCCACCGTGCCATCACGCAGCGCCCGGATCATCGCGATGCGCTCGTCGTCCTTCGGCTGATCCGCCTTCTTCGGCGGCATCTCCTTCAGCGTGAGCTGATCGATGATGTCCCGTGCCTCAATGAGATCCGCGACGGACTTCAGCGGCAGCGCGAACGCGTCAAAAGCGCGGTCACCCTTCTGCACATCCGCGTCGTGGCATTCGAGGCAGTATTTGCCGAGGAATTGCTGCACGAGCTTCGGGGTTTCGTCAGCGGCGTGGGACAAAGTGGTCGCAATCGCGAAGCAAAGTAGCCCTCTCGCTCCGCGAGAGGAGCGTGTGGCGTTGAAAGGAGATTTCGTCATCGAAAAGAGAAAACGTGAGGGGTTGGCGGGAACGCTGAGCTCATCTTGCGGAGCAAGATGGCTACTTTGCTGAAGCAGAGGCTTGATCATTCATCTTCGCAAGAATAGTCCCAGCTAAAGCCCAATCTGGAAGATAGCGTCGTAAAGTCAGCAGACGTCGCCCCCGCTACATGAACTGAAGGAATACCGTCTGGGCCAGAGAGGCAGATGAGTTGGCCGGGAACACCGTAAAACCGAGTAGAACCGTCTGGATGGCCACCTACCCGAGGGAAGTGTGACTCCACGTGGATATTCCCGCCGGGAACTCCGGACGCATAAGCCCCAAAGGTATAACCTCCGTTCACCATCTGCCAAAATGACATGAGTTGAAGCCAGTCCGACAAGATCATGTCTTCGGTATACCACTCATAGCCATTTTTTTGAGTGACGCCTTGGTAAACAAACGGGTCATCTACGGTGCGATCTACTTCGCGGTAAGCCCATCGAACAACGCACTGGTTCTCGTCGTAAAAAATGTGGTGCCCATCGACTGCTTCAATATTCGAAGGGGCAAGGAGCTGGTTGTGGGCCTGTGTGAGTTCCGGCACGCTGCCGCAAGTGTTATAGAAATCACGCAAGGCTGCCGGGAGGATCAATGATGGCGGCACCTTCATCCCATCCGCAGCAGTCAGTTCACGACGGAGCCATTTTCGTGCAAATTCGTGAAAAGTCTGGGTTGTGGACATACAGGGTCGAAGTCTTCGAAGACTCAGCAGAAGGGAGAAACGCAGCTCACTTTGGCAACCAGGAAACCGGAGCTTGTATCAAGCAAACCGCCCGGTGCTTTTACCAAAGGAATCGATCTCCACGCCCATCTTCTGGGCGATATCGACGAAGAGATTGCACAGCGGCACTTTGTTGATGCCTTCACGCGGCACTTCGCGGAATTCGCCGTGTTTGTAGCCGCCGCCAGCGAGGAGGATGGGCAGGTCGGAGTTCTTGTGCGAGTTGCCATCGCCCATACCACTGCCGAAAAGCACGGTCGTCGAGTCGAGCAGCGTGCGCTCGCCGTCGTTCATCTTGGCGAGACGGGCGACGAATTTGCCGTAGTGCTCGATCTGATACTTCTCCAGCGTGATGAGGTCCGCGATGGCTTCGGGGGCGTTGCCGTGATGCGAGAGGCCGTGCCAGTCCTTTTTGATGCCGAGATGCTGCGGCATGAAATCGCCGCCGATCTCCAGCGTGGCGATGCGCGTGCTATCGGACTGCAAGGCGAGCGCGATCATCTCATACAGCAGCGGCAGATCCTCGACCGCGTTGCGGTTCGCAGGCTTGTCGAAGGGCGCTTTGGGCTTCGGCTGGTTCGTCCAGCGCTGGCGAAGTTCCAGGCGCTTCTCCACATCACGAACGGACGTGAGGTATTCGTCGAGCTTGGCCTTGTCCTCCTTGTTCACCTGCTTCGAGAGTCGGTTCGCCTCGTCCAAAACGGAATCGAGGATGGAAGCCTGCACCTGATTCTCCTGCATGCGACGCGCCTGACGCTCCTTCGAGTCGGTGACGAACAGTTTTTCGAACAACTCCGCCGGATTCGTCACCGGCGGCACACGCACGCCCGACTTCGTCCACGCGATCTGACAACCGCCATGGATACCGCCTTCCGAACCCACCGTCAGCGCCGGAAACCGCGTCTCAAAGCCCACTTCGTCCGCGAGATACTGATCGATGGTCACATTGCCCTCCGGGCGGTTTTGCGCCTCCGAATGCAGCACGCCGGAGAGGAACGAATGCACCGCGAAATGCCCGCCTTTGATGCCGTGATCGAGGCCGCGATAGACCGTCATCTTGTCGCGAATGTCCCACAGTGGCTCCAGCAACGTCGTCTTCTCGTAGCTGCGGCCCTGAGTCGTCGGAAACAGGCTCTTCGTCTGGTAGCCGAGCAGATTCCCGATCGCCACAAAGCGCCGTGCGCCCATACCAGCTCCTTTGGCTGCCTGCACGGAGCCGCCCACGGTCTTGGCCATGAGAGAAGACATGCTCGGCAACGCCAGCGTGCTGCCGAGAGAACTGAGAAGGAAATGACGACGATTCATGAGGGGTTTTGGGGGGCCAAGAGAACGATGAGGAAGGCGCAATTGTTGCAGCAGATGACGGGCCAGAGAAAGTAACCATCTCGCTCCGCGAGATGCGCTGCGCTTTCGCCGAAAGGGGAGATTCTCGAAGTTCGAAAACTTTGGGCGCAAAAGGG
>JAGKWZ010000087.1 GCA_021151605.1 Verrucomicrobiaceae bacterium | reverse complement strand
CCGGGAGCGCTCCCCCCCCTTTCTCCTGCTGCCGCAATCAAAGGCACCCCGACCGTCGTCATCGAAGCCGACCGAACCGACTTCGACCTCAACACTGCCGTCTTCATTTACAGCGGTCATGTCCGCGCCCGGCACCCAGACTTCTACATCGAGTGTGAGGAGCTCGAAGTCCACATGGTCAAAGAAGAGCCGGCAGGAAAAGGTCAGGCAAACGCATCCCCCAAACCCCTCCTCTCCAAAGGTGGCAGCAAGCAGGATAAGGACCCGCCCATCAAAAAAGCCATCGCTCGCGGACCCATGGTCATCATCGAAAAGCGCAGCCTCGAGGGAGATATCCAGCAGGGCCGCTGCAAGCGTCTCGACTACGACGGTGCCACCAAAGAGATCGTCCTCAGCGACTATCCCCAGGTCCAAAAAGGCAATGTCCTCCACAGCGCCACCACCGCAGACACCGTCATGATCTTCGATAAAGAAGGTCGCCTCCGCACCAATGGCCGCCCACGCACCGTCATCCTCAGCGATGGCCAGCCAGGCACCCCGAACAACGGACAGTGAACCCCCATCCTCGTGGCACGTTCCAAGCGCAAAAGTTCCTCCCCTTCCTCCGCCCAGACTGAATCCCAGCCTGTCTGGCATGAGGAAGTCTCCCCACCTGTCGAAAGTCGTCCTGCCACATCCCCGGCACCTCAGGCACCCCAGTCAGCACCTTCTCACACCGTCGGGCCGCGACTCCTGCACACCGAAGGCCTGAAAAAAATCTACGATGGCCGCGCCGTCGTCAACGGCGTGGACATCGAAGTCAAAGAAGGGGAGATCGTAGGCTTACTCGGGCCCAATGGGGCAGGGAAGACCACCACCTTCTATATGATCGTCGGCCTCGTCCGTCCGAATGGCGGCAAAGTCTTCTTTGATGGAGCCGATGCCACCCAGGAGCCCATGTACAAGCGCGCCCGTCTCGGCATGGGCTACCTCCCCCAGGAAGAGTCCATCTTCCGCCGTCTCACCGTCCGGGAAAACATCCTCGCCGTCATGGAGACCCAGAGCTACAGCAGGAAAGAACGCGAAGATCACTGCCAGCAGCTCATGGAAAAATTCGGCATCGACCACGTCGCCGACAACCTCGCCCTCACCCTCTCCGGCGGTGAAAAGCGCCGCCTCACCATCGCCCGCAGCCTCGTCACCGAGCCTAAATTGCTCATGCTCGATGAACCTTTCAGCGGAGTTGACCCCATCGCTGTCAGTGAGATTCAGGACATCATTCGCATGCTTCGCCGCGCCGGACTCGCCATTCTCATCACGGACCACAATGTACGCGAAACACTCAACATCGTGGACCGTGCCTACCTCATCTATGAAGGCCAAGTTCGTCGGCATGGAACCAAAGACTTCCTTGTCAACGACCCCGAAGCCCGCCGCCTCTACCTCGGTGAAGACTTCACCATGTAGTTCGCCCACATCAAAACTTTTCCCAATCCATCACCCCCAACCCAGGAGCACACCACCATGCAAAAGCACAACGTAAACCTGCCCATCATCATCACCGGCCGCCACATCGAGATCACCGAGGCCATCCGTGAGTACTCCCACAAGAAGATCGAGAGCCTCCACCTCGACTACCCGCGCATCATTGAGGCAAAGATCATCCTCGACGTTCAGCACCACCGCCAGATCGCTGAAATCATCCTCTTCTGTGCCGACCACATCGTCATCGAGGTCAAAAGCACCACCGAAGACATCTACTCCGCCATTGACGAGTCCATCGCCAAGATCGCCCGGCGCATGCGCAAGTTCAAAACCCGCCTCCTCAAGAGCCACCGCCCGCGTAAAGACGGCAGCATCCGCCACATTGAGGAGCAGGTCTTCCACGCCGAAGTCCTCCACACTACCGAGGAAGACCACGTCGAGCCCGCCTACGTCCACGCAGAGAAGTACAAAGTCCGCCCCCTCTTCGCGGATGAAGCCATCATGGACCTCGAACTTAGCGACCGCCCCTTCGTCATCTTCCACAACCAAAAGACCCACAGACTCGCCATCATGTTCCGCCGCAAAGACGGCGACTACGGCCTCATCGAGCCCGAAGACAACAACAAGTAATCTTCCACTCACCCACCCTTCACCGTCCGAAGCCCCTCACCGGGCTTCGGATTTTTTTCGCTCATCGCCCTGTCCTAGGGCCTTGCTGAGTCAAGTCCTCCACAAAGCTGGCTAAAATGTGGGGTGCCAATGCAGAAGCCGCTATGGAATTGCTCGCCACTGTTCTGCCTCATTCCGCAAGCACCGGTTCGATGCGGTAGAATGCCTTGCCGACCGGCGCAGGCGCATCCGTGTAGGCCGTGATGACATCCGTCGCTGTCACCGTGGCAATAGTTGTCCACAGCTGTAAATCTGTGCTTCGCTGGATGCGGTAGCTCTTGCCAACCACACTGGTGAACGTGGTCTGAAAGCCGCCGTCGTTCTGCGCATTGTGCGTCAGGAAGCCGAGCTTGCTGGTGGCACTGAGCGGATCGGTTCCTGCCGCCCACTCGAGGACGTTGCTCGTGCCATCGCTATCGGGATCTAAGTGACCTCGACCATGCAACGGGTCGTTGAGGCCAAAGTGCAGCACTTGCCACGCATCGTTGATCGTGTCGGCGTCATACGGCGCGAAGTTATCGTTGAGGGTGTTCAGAATCGTCAGCGCACTCGGCAGTGATGCGGTGAAACCATTCCAGGTCGCACTGACCTGCACGTTTGCCTCATCTTGATAAACCGCCGTCGCCGTGCCGAGTCCGGCATCGTCGATGGTAAGCAATGGAGATGTCCAAACCACCAGATTGGTGGGCAGTGTGGTGCTCGGAATGGCGAGCAAACTACCATCATCGAGGTGAGCAAAAGCGTTGAACTGCACCGTCTGCGTCTCCGGGACTGTGAGTCGTGATGCGACAATGGCCGCGCCGTTCGCAGTGTAGATCTGGCCGATGAAGCTAGGCTTGCTGGTGACGTTGGCGGATTGAGCACTCGTTCCACTCAAACTGCTGATGGAGGCAAACTGCGAGTAGTTCGCTGAAGAGGCGCGCTGGCCTCCAGCGTCGATGGATGACGTGACATTGCCCGGAGCGGCTTGAGCGGCCTGTAGCCACATGGCAGAGAGCGTCAGAAGGAATGAGGCTTTCATGATGGTTGAAAACGTGATGGCTCAATTCACTGCGGAAGTGCGATCCAATTAACGCGGCAGCCTGACGCCGGCCGAAAGAACTTCACACGACCCTGATATTGAGGTGCTGCTCCTACCGAGCCGAAGGCGATAGCAGGCAGGGATTGGTTCTCCACGAGCATCGTCTCCCATAGTCCACCGATAGCGACGGAATCCTGGAGGACAAAGGGGCTGTTCCATGCTCCACCGCTAGCATCCTGTGCCGTGGCGTATTTCAGTTCGGTCTTCGAAAGGCTCAGATTGCCTTCAACACCTTCGAAGGAGCCGTAGCTAACCGATGGCACACCGCCGATAACGGCCAACGAAAGTCCAGTGCCGCGAGAGGAAGTCGAGAGGTGCCGAGAAGCGTCGATGGTAATCGCGCTGCCCCATGTCGAACCGCTGGAATCCGAAGCGCGAACGTAGCGGACATCCGAGTCGAGATTGGTAAAGGCGATGGCCGGATTGCCATTCACTACCGCCAGTGAGAGGTGGAAATCCAGCAATCCTCCGCCAGCCACGTATTGAGGACTTCCCCATGACGTTCCAGACGCATCGTTCGCACGCACAAAATGAACTCCCTCGCCGTCATAGGCGATGGCAGGGTTGCCATTCACGATTTTCAAAGAGGCTGAATAGCCCATATCGTCACTGTTATCCAAGCTTAGCGGAGCCCCCCAGGCTGAACCAATGGTGTCCGTTGCTCGCACATACTTCAGCTCAGTGGTGGTGGGATCTCGATACGCGATCGCCGGATTCCCATTTACCACGAGGAGTGAGATGGCGAGATTCTCAGTGAAGGACGGCCCGCCAGCCAAAGTGGCAATCGAGACAGGGGCACCCCAACTGCTGCCGACTGCGTCAGGTGAGCGCACGAATTTCAGCGTGGTCGCAGTCGGGCTATCGACCGCATACGCGATGGCTGGTGCGCCGCTGACCGCTGCCATCGAGCACTTCATTCCAACATCACCTGTGAGTGGTCCCTCGACGACGACCGGTGTGGCGGACCACGCCGAGCCAGTAGGATTGTCCGAGCGAACGAAGACCAACTCCGAGGTGGTGGCATCCATGTGCTGCTCGTAGCAAATCGCGGGTCTGCCGCTGATGATCGCAAGTGACAGACTGGAGCCCGAGTCCTCAGCACCGATGACATTATCGGCATTGAGCACGGTGCTTTGACTGAGCGTGCTTGTGACGGTGAATCCTGTGGCTGTGACTTTGCTAACGGTCGTCGTGAGCCCCGTCGTATCTCCAGGCTCGTTTCCAGAAACGGAGGCGGTCACGATAGGTGGTGTGCCATAGAATGAGGGGAAGAATTGCGACACTGATGCGCTCGTCGGCCCGCCGATGAACAAAGGAGGAATCGCGATGGAGCCTGCCTGAGGAGGATTCGCGAAGTGCGATGGGAGGAGTGAGCCTGCTGGAATTTTACTGGCCGTGATAGCCCCATCGGCGATCTCCTGCGAGGTCACCGCACCTGCTGCTATGCTTGTCGATGTCACAGCACCAAGCGCGATTTGCGCGGTGCCAACAGCCCCCACCGCAATCTCCTGGGCGGTAACCGCGCCAGCGGCGATCTTTGCACTCGTCACTGCCCCAGCTGCGATCTTCGCCGTGGTCACGGCGTCCGTGGCAATCTTTGCACTCGTGATCGCATTGTTCGCGAGATCCACTGTATCAAGGCTACCATCCAGCACTTCGTTGGAACGCACAGCCCCGAGTTGGATCTGTTGAGTGCCCACACTGCCAATGGCGAGCTTCGCATTCGTCACAGACGCATCCGCCATCTTCGCCGTGGTCACACTACCGTCCAACAACTGCGAACTACCCACAGCATTCGTCCCGATGTCTGCATTCCCGATCGTGCCGTCCACGACCTGCATCCCACTGATGGAATTGGCAACGATCTGTTCCGCGCCGACAGCTCCGCTTGCCACCTGCGCAGCCACGAGCGGTGAAATGGTGCCGTCACTCGCGGACCAGTTCAGGGTTGGCAGCGTGGTGTATTTCAGCGTGCTCTGACCTGCGGGGTTGCAATACGCGATGGAGAGGTTGCCGTTGATCTCGGCGATGGCGGTGGCGCCGGAGGTGGCATCGACGAGAAGCGATGCTGCCCAACTGCCGCCGGTGCTGTCGGTCGAAAGCAGCACTCTCATGCCTCCCGTGCCCTTGTAGGCGATCACAGGCTTACCGCCGAGCGTGGTAAGCGATGGGAAAGGGCCAACACCGCTCCCCGTATCGAGCTGCGTCGGCGTTGGCCAGCTCGCACCCGTCGTGTCGCTGGCGCGCACGTATTTCAGCTTTTCGGTCGGGCCACCTGTCAGCTCATAATAGGCGATGGCGGGGCGGCCTTCGATCTCCTTCAGCGTCGTGTAAAAGACTCTGGCCGACGGGCCCACAGCGATGGGCGATCCCCAGGTGAGGCCCGCCGTGTCGTTGGCGCGCACGTAGAAAAGCTGACCGTTGGTGCCTCTGTAGCTCACGGCAGGATTGCCACTGATCATGCAGAGCGAGCAGTGATCGCCGGTGACGCTATTGTTGGTCAGTTGGACAGGCGTGCCCCAGGAGGTGCCATTGGCATCGTTCGCGCGGATGTAGCTGAGGAACTGCCCGTTGGAAGCGGCAATGGCTGGGCGTCCGCTCACGGTCGTCACCGATAAAAAGCCGCCATACCCAGCCATAGGCACCAACACCCGCGTGCCCCAGGCACTGCCGTTCGCGTTGGTGGCGCGGACAAAGTAGAGCGTGTTCGTTGACTGGCCGCCGTCATAGTAAGCGATGGTCGGGTTGCCGTTGATGATGGCCATCGAATTGGTGACGTAGCTGCCGACACTGTTGTCCACCACGATGGGCGTTCCCCATGAGCTGCCATCGGCGCTGGTGGCTCGCACGAAGTTGATCCTGTTCACGCTAGCGTCGCGGAAACTGATCGCCGGGAAGCCGTTCACCGAAAGAATGTTGGGAGTGTCGCCATTGCTGGCACGAACGCTCGGCACCATGCTGGGCCGTGTGGCGGAGAACCCCGTTTGGCTAGAGCTGCTGATGCTCCACCCGGATGACAGGACCACGTTCGGCGTTCTGACAAACGGCGGCGAGTAAGTGGTGATGAACGTGGTGGTCGCACCTGACAAACCGCTGAGCGTGCCGTCCAAGGCGGTTCCTTGAAGCACGCCCAGATTGAGCTTCGGCACAGTGATTGATGCATTCGCGATCTGAGTGCTGCCTACCGCACCATCCGCGATGTTCGCCGCGCCGACCGCCCCGCCCTGAAGATGCGTGCTACCGACCGAGCCCGCCGCGAGTTGCGCAGAGCCCACGGCACCGTTCGCCATCTTCGCCGCCGTGATCGCTCCATCGCTCACATTGGCAGCTTCAGCAGCGCGGAAGGCATAGACCACTGACGTCAGCTTCTGATCAGGCGCGAGCAATTGGAAGCCGTGTGGGCCGTCATTGAACCAGACGCGGAGTTGCAGATGGCTTTGCGGCTGGACGCCCAGGGAGGCGGCGACAGCTGGCAAGAGTTCCGGCATGGCAATCGCACCATCATTTATCACGGTCGTGTCACCGAGCATCAGCGAATAGAGACCGCCCGCGACGGGCAGCGTAACATAGTGCGCTGGTTCACCCGTCGCCGGAGCCGTCAGGGTGCCGAGGTTGGAGCCATCATTCGTCCACACCACGGTGCTGGTGCCAGCCTGCGTGGAGATCAGCGCGAACTTGAATTGCCCGTTGCCTTCGAAGTTCACGTTATCGACCGCCACACGCCCTTGGAAATTGATCCTCGTGGGCACCGGTGTCGTGGCCGGTCCGCCACCACCCTGGCCATAGACGGACGAAAGAGCGAACAGCGCTGATAGCAAAAACAGAAGGTCATTTCATGCGATCCTTTCCTACCAAAATTTGGGCGGAAATAAAAAACTTTTTCAGCGCATCGAGATCGCCGCTCTCACCCACAGCTAGCGGGCTGGGCGCGACTCAAGCATAGCGCCTTCCCCCGGACTTCGCGGGGTCCAATACTTGAACCGATGAACGGTCTGCATTGAACCAGTGCCCGGCCGCACAGCCCATCTCTCCGAACTATTCGAGGGCAGCTTCTTCGACGATGGATTCGTTGAAGCTCATTTCTTGGGTTTCTTTGGTTTCGGTAGTTTCTTCAATTCCGAAGCGGCTTTTTCAAAATCTAAATCAACCCTGCGCGGCTGCGAATCGAGGAATACTCGGTAGTGCTCGTATTCCAGTTCGGCCTTCATCTTGGCTTGTTCGGCAGAAATCTTCCCCGCGTGGTCCAGCAGTTCGTGCTCGGAGAGTTTCAAAAACTCGTCCAGCTTCGTGATCCAATCCCTCATGGTCATCACCTTGCGTTGCAGCGCCCGCAGTTCAGCAAACTCGATATAGGCATTCACGATCCGGTTCAGCGTGTCGAGTTCCTGACCGTCGAGATAGTTCTTGGCGATAGACACGTCCTCCTTGCGAATGATACCCCCAGGCCGCGTGGTTTGCAGGCCCATGAAGGGCTTTCCCGCATCTGCCCGCGCATGGATGACCTCCGCTGCAGTCTGACCATGCGCCGCCCAATGCATCTTGTTTTGAACCGTGGCGAAAAACTGCTGCGACATCTCCGTGTTCGGCGTGTAGTCCACACTCGTTGCGTAAATATCCAGCACCTTCTGGTAAAACCTCCGCTCGGACGACCGGATGTCGCGGATGCGCTCCAGTTGCTCGTCAAAGTAATCCTTCTGGCCCTTGCCCGGCGGATTTTTGAGCCGCTCGTCGTCCATGGTGAAACCCTTCACCAGATACTCGTTCAAGCGCCCGATGGCCCACTGGCGGAACTGTGTGCCCCGGTGGCTGCGCACGCGGAAACCGACCGCGAGGATGGCGTCCAAATTGTAGTGCTCGATCTCCCGCGTCACCTCCCGCCTGCCCTCGGATCGAACTATTCGGAATTTCCGAATAGTTGCCCCTGGCTCCAGTTCACCTTCGGCGTAGATGCCTTTCAGATGCTCGTTCACCGTCGGCACGGTGATTTGGAATACCACTGCAATCAGCGCCTGCGTCAACCACACCGTCTCATCCTCAAAGCGGCACTGCACGCGCGTCCGCCCGTCCTCCGTCTGGTAGAGGATGATTTCGGAACTGGGCAAAGGTTCTTCGCTCATAGCTGGGTTGAGTTTTGGTCGATCTTTTGCTGCCATGCCAGCACGAGCGCTTTGTTGCCCTTTGCTGCTTCGTCGATGATCACAGCGAGAGCCTCCGTCTCTTCACGATGCGTCCCAATGTAGCCGGAACGGAGCAGGCCAACGAAGTCGGCCTGGCGAAGATACCCGCCATCAAGTGAGTTGTAACTCAATCTGATGCCTCCGTTTATCCCCCGCATTTCGGGTCTGGCGAGCATCCCCATCAGGTGATCAAGGGCGACGACAAATGATTGGGGTGGTTCTGTCTCGACGACTCGCTTCACAAATTTGAAGAGAAATGGACTGCGGCTCAGTCTGTAGCTCGTCACTGGCGCGTCCAGTGGCGGCAGTTGCATCCTTTTGATCTCTTTATCCAACTGGTCATCTGGCCGGTAGATCCAGTCTTGTCCGTCCTGCGATGGCTCCAGCATCTTGTATTGGAGCATCACGACGCTCCCCCGAGTTTCGTTGATGTAAATCAAGTCAACGCCAAGCATTTTTTCCAGTGGGAGTTTATTCGCCGTATAAATCACCAGACGTTCGTCTCCTTTTGTGAATACAGCACGTCCGGTGACGTCAGGGCCGATTTTTTCGAATCCAGCGAACTCAGAACCATCAGTACGCACTACGTTGTCTTCGTATAGCCGAGAGCCCATTAAACCAAGCCCTGATGGTGAATTTAGTTTCAACGCAACACTATCAGCCATCACATTACCCCTGAGGCCGAAGGCGGCCATCGCCGTAGAAATTGCGTCCTCTTGGGCCCAAGTTGCATGAGTTGCTTTTCGCAAGCCAGGAAGCAACGAGAATGCAGTATCGAGCGCGCTCTGGTTCTGTGAATCCCCTGCCAATGCATCGATAATTGCTGCGCTCAGCTTTGGCGATAGCTTGGTGAATCCGCCCTCCTCTGGAAGTCGATGTTCAAATCCTGTCTTCCTACAAGTGTCTGAAAGCAGGGATTTGATTGCTTCCAGTGAGGAGATAGAGAGTAGCCTCAATTTTTTGATCGTGACGCTGGAATCGAAGGTCGTGACTGCGCGTTTGCGAGTAACGGTGCCCAGGTAGCATCTGGTTCCTTTATCGCCATGTGCTTCCATCAGGCAAAATGTCGAAATACAAAAATCCTGAAAAGTAGCGTGAGGCTTGGCGAACGTCAGGTGCTCAAAACCCTGTTTTGACTCATTCAAGGAGTCCGAATGGTCCTGATCGAGTTTTATTAGACACAATGGCTTTTTTCGAACCCAACTCTGGAGTGCTTCCGATGAATTCATTCGATGCCTTCCAGTTTGGATTCAAGGCTCGCCCCGCTCAGCAGCTTTGGTAGCAGATTGCCGCAAAGGGTGGCGAAGGGGCGGGATTCATTGCGGAGTTCCTCGAATGTGTCGGAGATGTATTTAATGAAAATGAGGCCGAGTGCGACGTGCTTGTATCGCCTCGCTTCGCTTGCCCTGCGGGGAGCCTGCGGCTGGCTATCTCCGCTTCGCTCCGGTTCCGCCGCGTCCATGTTGTTGCGGACCTTATCCGCGGCGAACCAGAGGTTAGCCTCGAAGCCGATCTCGGCGGTGCTGGGGGAGCCGGAGTCGGGCTGGCTGAATGCTTGGCGTGCCATACGGGATGTTTCCCTATCTAAGCAAGGGATGATGCAGGTGGCAAGTGAGGGGGAGACGGGCAGCGGGGGCAGCGGGGCGTGCCCTTGGTAGCTCGGAGAGCGGAGAGGGGTGCATGGATGACTTGAAATGTCCTGGGGCTCCGTGACATGTCGGGGTCCTGTGATGCCTTCTTCTTCCCCTACGCCTGCTCTTGTCGCCGTTTCTGGTGGGCGGGATTCTGTGGTGATGCTGCACTGGCTGCTGGCCCAGGGGCATACGCAGCTGATCGTGTGTCATTTGAACCATGGGCTGCGGGGGCGTGAGTCGGGGCAGGATGCGGCTTTTGTGCGGCGCTTGGCGAAGGGGCTGGGGCTGGTGTGTGAGATCCGCAGGGCGGATGCGGCTGAGTATGGCGAAAAGCACCGGATGTCTGTGGAGACGGCTGGGCGCATCCTGCGGCACGCCTTTTTCGGTGAGATGGCGGTCAAGCATGGGGCCAGGGTGATTTACCTGGCACACCATGCGGATGATCAGGCGGAGACGATCCTGGCCCATCTTTGCCGAGGTGCCGGCCTTTCTGGGGCCTCTGGCATGGCTCAGGAGACTGAGTTTATCAGCCGCGGTCAGCGGTTCCTTTTTGTGCGCCCGCTGCTGAACTGGCGCCGCGCGGAGATCGATGGCTACGTCCGCGAGCATGGGCTGAGCTTTCGGGAGGATTCGTCCAACCGGTCCCGAGGTCCGCGTCGAAACAGGCTCCGGCATGAGGCGTTGCCTTTGCTCAGTGAGATCTTCGAGCGTGATGTGGCGCCTATCATCGCGCGCTGTGGTCAGCTCGCTGCGCGGGATGATGCTGCGCTGTGGGGTCTTGCTTTGCGTCTCTGTGATGAGCACCTGCTGCCTGATGGAGGGCTGAAAATCACCCCGTGTCTAAAGGCGGAATCCGCGGCTGTCTTGTCACGCCTTTTGCGCTGGTGGCTGGTGGAGTCGCTGAAGCTGTATGACCTGGGTCACGCTGAGATTGAGCACGCCCTGACCATGCTCCAGCCTGGCGGTCCTGCTAAGATCAACCTGCCGGGTGGGTATCACCTCCGGCGCAAAGCGGGAAGGCTCTGGGTGCAGTCACCGGCATGAAATCCTTTCTTTTTCTCCTCCTCACCGTTGGTTTGGCGTCGGCTGACACGCAGACGGACATCGAGTATGCGCGTGTTGGGGATCTCTCGCTGAAGCTGGATCTGCACCGGCCTGCGATGCCGAAGCCGCCGCTGATCGTGTATGTGCACGGGGGTGCGTGGCGTGCGGGGTCGAAGTCGGACGTGCCGATTGCGGCACTAATGGAGGAGGGGTTCGCGATCGCGAGTGTGGACTACCGGCTTTCGACGCAGGCGGTTTTCCCAGCACAGGTGCATGACATCAAGGCGGCGATCCGCTTTCTCCGTGCGAGTGCGGAGCGGTATCAGGTGGATGCCACCAGTATCGCCATCGTGGGCTCCTCTGCGGGCGGGCATCTGGCGGCGCTGGTGGGGGTTACGAATGGGCACGCGGCCCTGGAGGGCACGGTGGGCCTGCATTTGGACGAAAGCAGTGCGGTGCAGAAGATCGTGAGCCTGTATGGGGCATCGAATCTGCAGACCATCCTGGAGCAGAGCACGGAATTCGGGCTGAAAATGCGCGTGCCCGCGCTGGAACTGCTGCTGGGCGGACAGCCTGGGGAGAAGCCGGAACTGGCCCGGCTGGCGAGTCCGGTCTCCCATGTGGATGCGGCTGATCCGCCGCTGCTGCTGATCCATGGGGATGCGGACCCGCAGATGCCGCCGCAGCAGTCGGCCGAACTGGCCAAGGTGTATGAGGCGAAGGGGTTGAAGGTGAAACTCATCACCCTGCCGGGCAGCAGGCATGGGGGTGATGAGTTTTACGACCGTGAGCGCACGGGGATGATGGCTGCCTTTCTGAGCGCGGCACTGGATGGGCCCGGGAAAGCCGCGCGGTGAGGTGGGTCAGGCTTTTTCTTTGATGTGGGCCCAGCAGTGGACGTGGGGCTCACCCCGGAAGAACCAGACCATGTTTGGCCCCTCGATCTGCCAGACGTCCCAGACGCCGTCTTTGCCAATGTCCTGGTTTTTGTAATAGGCGAGGTGGAGATGATCGAAGCCGCCTGCCTCGATGTACTTCATGGATTCGGTGGCGTCTTCGGCGCGGAAGGGGGCCAGAAGATCTGTCAAAACGCCACGGACGAGGTTTTTTTGATCGGCGCTGAGTTCGGTCATGGGGATGCCATCGAGTCCCTTGGTTTTGCCGGTGAGTTTGACGGTGTCATTGCCTTCCTCGTCGCGGCTGGTTTCACAGAGGGCGAGTTCGCGCTGTTTGGGATCGAGCGCCTGGAAGACTTCGTTGGCACGCTTGGCCTGGAACCAGTAGGCGTTGCCTTCATGGGCGGGGCCTTCATTGAAGCTCTTGGCGGCATGGCCGTAAAAGATGGGGCCGCCGAAAGCGGTGCCAGCCTCGCTGTCGCCATCACAACGGCGTGTGCAGTGACGGCCGGTGAACACAAACTCTGACTTGCCGCTGCCGGGAGTGCCGAAGATGGCGATGGAGGCGCTGGCGAAGCCGCCATCGCGAAGATTGTCCTGATCGAACTGGCGCCAGACTTCTTTTTTGTATTCCTCGCTATGCAGTTTATCGAAGATCTGGCGGACGAGGTCCTGTTGGTCGGCTTTGAGGACTTCGCGCAGGCGTTTGGGGCGAATGTGCCAGTTGTTGTCCACTTTGAGACGAAGCGGGTCGTCCCATGGGAGGCAGATGGCAGCGCGCTGGGCTTCATCGAGACTGCCGAAAAGCTGCTGTACGAGCGTCTCTGAAGCGGGTGCCTTCGGGGTGGCCTCTGCTGCGAATCCGGAGCTTAGGTAGTCGGCAGTCAAAGCTTGGGCGCTGCGCTGGAGGAAAAGACGACGATTCGGATGATGTGGGGTGGCGGTGTTCATGGCGAAGGGAGGGTAGCCAAATACAAAAGGGCTTGGGAAGCCTAGATTTTCAGATGTTGCGTTAAAGTCCGATTAAAAGGCTGGTTGAGAAACCCGAACTCGGGGAGTCTGATGACAAGAGACATGACTCCAGGCCAACCAACCTCCCTTTCCACGCAGCAAGCCCAGCCGGAAGCTGTGGCAACCGAGGTTCAACTAGGAGAAGAAGCAGAGCGGTCATGGTCGCGGGAGAATCGCAAGCTCATCTTCCTGGCGCTCGCGGTGGCGGTCTTTATGGCCATCGCTCACTTCACACCTCTGCGCGCGTGGATCACTAATGTGCAGGTCTGGAAGGCATACATACGAAGTCTCGGCTGGATGGCACATGTTGGCTTTGGATTGATGTGTGCGGCGAGTGTGCTCGTTGGCGTGCCGAGGCTACCTTTGTGTGCTGCCGCAGGTCTTTTGTTTGGCTTCTGGGAGGGGCTGTGCCTCTCGCTACTGGGCTCAACCCTTGGCTCCTATGGCGTGTTTGTGGTGGCACGGCTGGGTGGGCGCAGGGCGGCGCTCAAACGCGCCGCTCGGTGGCCATGGCTTCAGCCACTGTTGAAGCAGCCCTCGCTGTTTAAAGTATTTTGGGCGAGGCAACTCATGCTGCCAGGCATCGTCCTGAATGTGCTGTTTGGAGTGACAGCAGTTGGCCACCCAACGTTTCTTGCTGGCACGGTATTTGGTTATCTACCGATGAACGTGGCGTTTGCGCTTGTGGGCAGTGGTTTGGGTAAGGAGAGTCTGGCTAGAACGATGATGCAGTTATTTGCGGCGATGGGTGTGGTGAACGTGTTGGGCTGGTTATTGTGGAGGTTTACGAGCAAACGAAAAGCGTAACAAGGTGGTGGGGTGTGGAGGTGGAAAGCGTGGTTTTGAGGTGGTGGAGGTGGGTTGGAGAGAAAAAACATCAAAAAAGAGTAAATAGAGCTTGCGGGGACTCTGAGTTGTATTAGACTCTCCGTCCGCCAGCGAAAAGCAGCGGCTGACAAAGCGAAGTGAATCGCCAAGCGATCCACGGAAACGGAAGCAGAATAGATCTTTCAGAAACAGGCTCGGCGAAGGAGAAATCCTGAGTTTGGCCGAGAGAAACTAAAAAGCTAAATTGTGCGCTGCGCGTTAAGAATGCGCAGCACTTCCAGGAAACTGGATGTGGATAATTTAGCTGGCATTTAAAAATGCCAGCACCAATATTTTTTGGAGAGTTTGATTCTGGCTCAGAACGAACGCTGGCGGCGTGGATAAGACATGCAAGTCGAACGGAATGCCATGAGTAGCAATACAAGTGGTGTTTAGTGGCGAACGGGTGCGTAACACGTGGATACATTCCGGGAAGCGGGGGATAGCCCAGGGAAACTTGGATTAATACCGCATGTGATCGAAAGATCAAAGACGGGGACCGCAAGGCCTGTCACTTCCCGATTGGTCCGCGGCCTATCAGCTAGTTGGCGGGGTAAAAGCCCACCAAGGCGACGACGGGTAGCTGGTCTGAGAGGACGACCAGCCACACTGGAACTGAGACACGGTCCAGACACCTACGGGTGGCAGCAGTCGAGAATCTTTCACAATGGGGGCAACCCTGATGGAGCGACGCCGCGTGGAGGATAAGGTCTTCGGATTGTAAACTCCTGTCATGCGTGAACAAGATTGCCGGGTTAATAACCTGAGCAAGTTGATGGTAACGCAAGAGGAAGAGACGGCTAACTCTGTGCCAGCAGCCGCGGTAATACAGAGGTCTCAAGCGTTGTTCGGAATCACTGGGCGTAAAGGGTGCGTAGGTGGCGTGGTAAGTCAGATGTGAAAGCCCGGGGCTCAACCTCGGAATTGCATCCGATACTGCCGTGCTCGAGTACTGAAGGGGTGACTAGAATTCTCGGTGTAGCAGTGAAATGCGTAGATATCGAGAGGAATACCAAAGGCGTAGGCAGGTCACTGGGCAGTTACTGACACTGAGGCACGAAGGCCAGGGGAGCGAACGGGATTAGATACCCCGGTAGTCCTGGCAGTAAACGGTGCACACTTGGTGTGGGAGGATTCGACCCCTCCTGTGCCGGAGCTAACGCGTTAAGTGTGCCGCCTGGGAAGTACGGTCGCAAGATTAAAACTCAAAGAAATTGACGGGGACCCGCACAAGCGGTGGAGTATGTGGCTTAATTCGATGCAACGCGAAGAACCTTACCTGGTCTTGACATGCATCTTGTCGCCTGTGAAAGCAGGCTAGGGTAGCAATACCCGATTTGCACAGGTGCTGCATGGCTGTCGTCAGCTCGTGTCGTGAGATGTTGGGTTAAGTCCCGCAACGAGCGCAACCCCTGTGATTTGTTGCCACCCGGTTTACCGGCGCACTCGAATCAGACTGCCTCGATCAACGAGGAGGAAGGTGGGGATGACGTCAAGTCCGTATGGCCCTTACGACCAGGGCTGCACACGTACTACAATGCTCAGCACAATGTGACCCGATACCGCGAGGTGGAGGCAATCCTCAAAACTGAGCTCAGTTCAGATTGGAGTCTGCAACTCGACTCCATGAAGTTGGAATCGCTAGTAATGGTGCATCAGCTACGGCACCGTGAATACGTTCCCGGGTCTTGTACACACCGCCCGTCACATCATGGAAGCTGGTTTCGCCCGAAGTGCATGCGCCAACCGCAAGGAGGCAGTGCCCTAAGGCAAGACTGGTGACTGGGATGAAGTCGTAACAAGGTAGCCGTAGGGGAACCTGCGGCTGGATCACCTCCTTTCTATGGAGTATTGTTCATGGGGCCTCACGCCTGATATATGAACATGGTCGACGCCTCGGCTGCGCAAGCAGTCAAGCGTGTGAACCGCGAAAGCGCTCACAACCTTTTTGCGCATTCCGCACGCAGCGCATAATTTAGCTTTTAGTTTCTCAAATCGCCCATGAGCGGGGGTTTAGCTCAGTTGGTAGAGCGCTAGCTTTGCAAGCTTGATGTCAGGAGTTCGAGTCTCCTAACCTCCACCATCGATGATCAGCGGGCATGTAGCTCAGTTGGTTAGAGCACCGCCTTGATAAGGCGGGGGTCACTGGTTCGAGTCCAGTCCTGCCCACCATTCGCAAGCGATAAGTAGTTTCTGATTTTTGAGGTTCTTTGACAACTATATATAGGGTAGAAAACAATTTTACATAGAGCCAGAAGTTGAGACCAAATGGTTTCAAAAATACGTGCTTGAGTCCCATTTCGGTTCCCTCGGGAATCATCGAAATGGATTAAGCAATGCAAGATATATAGGGTATGTAGTGGATGCCTTGGCACTGGCAGGCGATGAAGGACGTGGTAAGCTGCGATAAGTCTCGGATAGCCGCAAACAGGCTGTGACCCGTGAATTTCCGAATGGGGTAACCTGATACGATTCATCTCGTATCGTTCCGCTCTGAATAAAATAGGAGCGGACACGCAAGACCGCCTGAAGTGAAACATCTCAGTAAGGCGAGGAAAAGAAAGCGAAAGCGATTCCGTCAGTAGTGGCGAACGAAAGCGGAACAGCCCAAACCAGAGGATTTATCTTCTGGGGTTGTAGGGGCCCGATATGGCAGGTGAATGGTTAGGTGAAGCGAATGGAAAGTCGCTCCAGAGAGGGTGAGAGACCCGTAACCGAAAACTAAACACCGCCTAGGGATTCCCTGAGTAATGCGATACACGTGAAACTTCGCATGAATCTGTGCCGACCACGGCATAAGGCTAAATACTCGCCAGTGACCGACAGTGAACAAGTACCGCGAGGGAAAGGTGAAAAGATCCGCCGTGAGCGAAGTGAAATAGTACCTGAAACCACATACCTACAAGGTGTTAGAGCCGGCTTGTCCGGTGATAGCGTGCCTTTTGCAAAATGAGTCTGCGAGTCAGTCTGTGTAGCAAGCCTAAGCCCTTCTGGGGTGGAGGCGGAGCGAAAGCAAGTCCGAATAGGGCGCTAAGTTGCACGGGCTGAACCCGAAGCGGTGGTGATCTACCCATGGCCAGGTCGAAGCGTCTTTAATCGGACGTGGAGGACCGAACTGGTGGACCTTGAGACGTCCTCGGATGAGCTGTGGGTAGGGGTGAAAGGCTAATCAAACCCCGTAATAGCTGGTTCTCCCCGAAATGTATTTAGGTGCAGCGTCAAGCGCTGATCAAGGGGGGTAGAGCACTGAATGAGCTAGGGGGCACACCCGCCTACCAAACTCAATCAAACTCCGAATACCCTTGAGTGTAGCTTGGCAGTAAGACAGTGGGGGATAAGCTTCATTGTCGAAAGGGAAACAGCCCAGCTCAGCAGCTAAGGTGCCAAAATAACGCTCAGTGGAAAGGAAGTGAGATTTCATTGACAGTGAGGATGTTGGCTTAGAAGCAGCCACCATTTAAACAGTGCGTAATAGCTGACTCATCGAGAGATCTCGCGCCGAAAATGATTGGCGATAAGCGTTATACCGAAGCTCTGGACTGTATCGATCAAGGTCGATACTTTGGTAGGGGAGCGTTCTGTGAGCGTCGAAGCTTGAAGGCGACTGACAGTGGAGTTCACAGAAGTGAGGATGCAGACATAAGTAACGTTAAGACGTGTGAAATCCACGTCCGCCGTAAACCCAAGGTTTCCTGGGCAACGACCTTCGTCCCAGGGTTAGTCGGGAGCTAAGTCCAGGCCAGATGGCGTAGGCGATGCACAGCAGGTTAATATTCCTGCACCGGCTTTGGTTAAAGTCCGCGTTCGCGGGATCTGAGAGAGCATGCCGATTGAAAGTGGCAGAAGAGTGCGGGGCGACCCAATCTCGGTCTCTTGATTTGACCGCCTAGAAAAGCGTTGGACCCCTTTCCAAGGCCGCCCGTACCGCAAACCGACACAGGTGGGTGGGTAGAATATACCAAGGCGTAAGAGTGAAACCTCGTTAAGGAACTCTGCAATCTAGTCCCGTAACTTCGGAAGAAGGGATGCCCTCCTCGGAGGGTCGCAGTGAAAGGGAGCAACCGACTGTTTATCAAAAACACAGCATTGTGCCAAGACGAAAGTCCAAGTATACGATGTGACACGTGACCAATGCGGAAAGATTAAGGCAAGGGGTTAGCCGCAAGGCGAAGCTCTGAACCTAAGTCCCCGTGAATGTCGGCCGTAACTATAACGGTCCTAAGGTAGCGAAATTCCTTGTCGGGTAAGTTCCGACCTGCACGAATCGTGTAACGAGTTGCTCGCTGTCTCAACGAGGGGCTCAGTGAAATTGTAATAGCAGTGAAGATGCTGCTTACCCGCAGAAGGACGGAAAGACCCTATGCACCTTAACTGTAAGCTGTCACTGGTCGTTTGGTTTTCATGCTTAGCGTAAGTGGGACACTTTGAAGTGATACTTTCGGGTATCATGGAGTGGACGATGAAACACCACCCTTGGGTATTGAACGATCTAACCGCGACCCCTCATCGGGGCGTGGGACCATGTCAGCCGGTCAGTTTTACTGGGGCGGTATCCTCCCAAAGAGTAACGGAGGAGCGCGAAGGTTGGCTCAGCGCGGTTGGCAATCGCGTGACGAGTGTATTGGCATAAGCCAGCCTAACTGTGAGACTGACAAGTCGAACAGATACGAAAGTAGGCCAAAGTGATCCGGCGGTTTAATGTGGAATTGCCGTCGCTTAACGGACAAAAGGTACGCTAGGGATAACAGGCTGATCTTGCCCAAGAGTTCATATCGACGGCAAGGTTTGGCACCTCGATGTCGGCTCATCGCATCCTGGGGCTGGAGAAGGTCCCAAGGGTCCGGCTGTTCGCCGGTTAAAGCGGTACGCGAGCTGGGTTCAGAACGTCGCGAGACAGTTCGGTCCTCTATCCTCTGTGGGCGCAGGAAAGTTGAAGGGTTTAATTCCTAGTACGAGAGGACCGGAATTAACGCACCTCTGGTGTTCCAGTTGTTCTGTCAAGAGCATCGCTGGGCAGCTATGTGCGGAAGAGATAAGCGCTGAAAGCATCTAAGCGCCAAGCTCATCCTGAGATAAACTTTCCCTGAAGGATCGTGGAAGACTACCACGTTGATAGGTCTCCGGTATAAGCGCAGTAATGCGTTCAGCTGAGTGATACTAATCATCCGTTTGTCTTACATTGACCCATTTCAACGCCAAGCATGTTTGCTGGTTGATGTAAAATTGAATATACCCTATATGTAGTTGTCAGAGAACCTCAGTTACCTCTAGACACACTGGTCAATACTGTTGGCCAGCAGTCTGGTGGTCATGGCACAGTGGTACCACCCGTTCCCATTCCGAACACGGAAGTGAAACGCTGTTGCGCCGATGATAGTATGACGAAAGGTCATGCGAAAGTAGGACACTGCCAGATTATAACCCCTCTCCGCAAGGAGCGGGGTTTTTTCTTTCAAACGTCAAATACCCACTTTACAGATAGGGAATGTGGAGAAATG
>JAGKWZ010000008.1 GCA_021151605.1 Verrucomicrobiaceae bacterium | reverse complement strand
ACTCGTCTCCCCCTAAAGGGGGTGGGACGAGTTTCCCGAGTTCGCGCGCGGCGCTTTTCTTTCTCGTCCCGCGCACGAGTTTCCCGAGTTTCCCGAGTTTCCCGAGTTCGCGTTTCAGCGCCGTTTAGGTGGCTTGCGGCGCTTGGCACACACCTCGAGCGGCACCTGTTCCTTGGGGGCAATTCGACATTCAAGCGATGAACCAAAGGGCTATTGATGAAGCGCTGAGCGTGCTGCACGAGGGTAGGTGAGACCGCCCGCATTGGTCCGCAAACAGCCCTCTGGCGCGTCTGTGGCTGGCGCGAGGGTGGGATGGGGCGGAATCCATCTCGAAGGCAGCCAGTGTCACGCAGATGGCCTTTAAAAGCCACGCTGAAATAGCTCAGCCAGCCGTCGAGGTCGTTGCCAGGTTTGGTGCCTGCGACGAGCAAACGAGCCGCCACCAAGGTGCAGAACACGCGCGTGGCACGCAGCCCGCACTTCACGCGAAGCCAGAGCAGATCGAACTTGGCGTTGTGGGCGATGATCTCCACCGCTTCGAGCGCCGTCTTCAGCTCGCCGAGGTCGTGGCCGATGGCGCGCAGATCCAGAATCCACGGCTCCTGGTCTGGCACGCACAGCGACAGCAGCCGGATGTCACCGGCCCAGGGATCGAGACCATCGCCTTTGCGCGGGCCGTAGGTTTCCAGATCGAGCGCGACAGAGCGTGATTCACGGATCGCGGCGGCGATGGCAGGCAACTCTGAGCCGACGGTGATGAACCTGCCCACGGGCACATTAGGCACTTTGGACACTCCTGCCTCTGTGTCTGTACTATGACCCTTTATATACTCTCTCTTTTTATTATTTTCCCCCAATTTAAAGTCCTGGAGTTTTGGCAGAGCTACAACGTGCCCGATGTGCCCAAAATTGGCTCATGGGGGGATAACCAGACACGAAACACCTGAGGACCAACGGTAAGTTCATTGGCGAGAGCCAGATCAGCCCCAAAATAGCCGATGACTGACCAGTGTCGAGTTCATCCGCCGGCTTCAGTCGTAAACACCGATGTGGGCCAAAGAGTTCGCTGCAAACATCGGCATGTTAAGGAATCCTCCGGTTGCGGCATCTCGCCTCTAACCGGGTCATGAGGGACTGACTCTCTTTGTTGTGACTCGGATCAGCTTGCACGGACATTCTCCTGAAGCATATCTCCCGGTGCCGAAAGCTGCCAGTAGTGTTTGCGCGGGACTCTTGGCGCGGCAGCAACGACCTGACATCAAGGCTGGTTGCGCATTTGACGCATTTCGCGCATTGGTTCCCCTGTGTGTGTACTATACACTCTTTTATTCTCTCTCTTTTTATTATTTTCCCCTGATTAAAGGTCGGGAGTTTTGGCAGAGCTACAGAATGCGATAAATGCGCCAAATGCGCCACATTTGGCCTCCAGAGGGGATTCTAGGGGAGGAAACGGCACCGAACAGCTCTCGAAGCACGTCATGGCCAGTGCCATTCTGCCTGGCGCACATGAAGCGGGTGCTTGTGTGACTCTTTGGAATACTCACCGGAAAGCAGCAAGCCCCCACCCATTTCGCGTTCCTTAAACTGAAGCAGCAGATCCTTGCGACTCGATTTCTGATCCCATTAATCAATCAAGGTCTGTAATGGTAGCGGTCATCACCCTGCACGATCACCGCCTTGTAGCGGTCACCAAACAAGCGTCCCCACTTCCGGTGGCGCGCGTTGTGGCGCCGTGTCAGCGTGTTTTGCAGCCAGTCAATGCCCGCCACCTGATTCGGCTCTGGACTCTGGATGAAGAGATGGTAGTGATCCCCCATCAAGACCTAGGCATTCACACGCCAGCTGGTTGCTTCACAGGCCTGGCCGAGCGTGTGCAGGAAGAAGCGGCGGTCACGATTGGGGCAAAGCATCACTAGCACGGAGGCCAACGTGTCGGACAACAGCCAGTCGCACGGCTTCCGTAAATGGAGGAAGCGGAGGTGCATGCCGACGCCGGCTACCTGGTGTTGAGATGCGCCCTGAGATCAGGCCCTGGAATGGCGCGTGGTATCCCGACGCGGCAGGGTCAGGGCAATCATGGAGAGCTGGATGAAGGATCTGCCCAGGGCTACGAGCAGCTCAATGCAAGAGCACTGGTAGAGAGCATCCGTTCCATGTCGTGACGAACCTCTTCAGGCTCCGCAAGGTGCGTTATTGCGGAATCAGGAAAACGCGGCGCAGCTGGGAGTGCTCTTTGCTCTGGCCAATCTTGTCATCGCCAGGAAGTGCCTGCTTGGCACTGCGGGAAAGCAGAGCGGAGTTCAAAGCCCGCAAACCCCTCTGAAAACACCGGCCAGCGCGGCCCAACTGCCGATCACAAGTCGCTACACACATCTCAGGGGGCGGGCCACAGTCAACACAGCAGCGAATCCGCCACCCTAGGCTCGCTGGATGAAAGAGGATCTGCCCGGTTATGCTTTAATGACTGCTCCCTCCAGCTTCACGGCTGGTTGCGCACTTGGCCCTCTAAGGGCATTCGGGGCATTTCAGGCATCATCTCCCCTGTGTGTGTACTATCCCCCTTTATATACTCTCTCTTTTTATTTTTTTCTCCCATTAAAAACCCTGGAGTTTTGGCAGAGCTATAAAATGCCCGAAACGCCCCAAATGCCCTTGGTCGGTCGCGATTGGATGAGCTCAGCGATGTGGTGAACAGCACAACTACATCCTGCATTCCGCACACTCCGGTGTGCGGCTCCGTTGAAGCGAGGCTGTTGGCACTAGGTTGCATGACAAAACATGACAAATGAATCTCAGAACCTTGCGAAATGGTTCATTGGCACCCGCGATTACCCTTGAAGGAACGCCCGGAAATACGAAGATTCACACATGGACGAAACACCCAAGCAATCCCGGAGGGCTAGCCCATGAATAGCCGGGGTTGAGGAACGAACCCCCGGTCATGGCCCGCCCCATATCGTCGCAAACACCGGCCCCCGCTGGAGTTCGGAGCTGATCGGGACCGTGGGCACGTCTGACTGGAGATTAGCCTGCTGAGGCTCACCCCTGAGTCGTCCAAACGCACGGCCAGTGGCTCGCTTTAGCAATGGTGGGGTGCGCTAGAACGGCGGTCCCTCTCCCCGCTGCGGACGTGTTTCGCCACCAGATGTCCCTGTGGGGAGAGGTTAGGTGAGGGGAGCTTCTGGATCGTACGGCAAGGTGTCGGCCACCTCACCCCAACCTTCTCCCTGGAATGAGATATGGTGGGGAAACGAAATGCACTGCCGGGGAGAGGGAGCCAGCGGCCCGGACCGAACTTGGAAGTTCGATCTACTTTGGTGAGAGCATCTTTCCGGGGTTGATTTCGGCCCCGGCATCCTGTCCTCTGCGGACCCTTCCTTTTCTTCCGCCCCTTTCTATGCCCCGGTGGGAAACCCTCCTCTGGCTCGCCAGCTACATCATTCTTTGCCTCGGATTGTCCGCCTTCGGCGCGCACAAGATCAAGGTGCTGTATGGCTATTGGTGGCACCGAAGGAAGCGGCCTGAGGCTTTGCGGGAGTTTGCCGAGCTGCCCGTCGTCACCGTCCAGCTTCCTATTTTTAATGAGGCGGACGTGCTCGACCAGCTCATCAGTCACATCAGCGCGCTGGATTACCCGAAGGACCGCCTACAGATCCAGTTCCTGGATGATTCCACGGATGAAACCGTCGCCCTCGGGGAAGCCCACGCGCAGCGGCTCCGTGAGCAGGGATTCGAGGTCGAGTATCGCCATCGTGTGAACCGTCAGGGCTACAAAGCGGGCGCGCTGGAGGAAGGCCTGGCCACGGTGAAGGGCGAGTTCATCGCCATCTTCGATGCCGACTTCGCCCCAGAGCCCGACTTTCTGCTGAAGACGATCCACCACTTCACCGATCCGAAGGTGGGCATCGTGCAGGCGCGCTGGGTGCACCGGAACCGCGACTACAGCCTGCTCACCCGTCTCCAGGGCATCCTGCTCGATGGTCATCTGATGCTGGAGCAGACCTCGCGCAGCCGCTGGGGTGAGTTTTGTAATTTCAACGGCACCGCCGGACTCTGGCGGCGCACGACCATCGACGACGCAGGCGGCTGGCGTGCGGACACGCTGACCGAGGATCTCGATCTCACCTACCGTGCGCAGTTCAAAGGCTGGCGCTTCGTGTATCTGAATGACGTCCTCGTGCCCGCCGAGCTGCCGCCGGACATGGATGGCTACAAATCTCAGCAGCACCGCTGGGTCAAAGGCTCCATCCAGGTCTGCCTCAAGATGCTCGGTCAGGTCTGGCGCAGTGATGTGCCCTTCCACACCAAGTTCGAGGCCACCGCGCATCTAGGCGCGAACTTCGCCAACCTGCTCACGCTTGTCTCGCTCGTGCTCGTCTATCCCGTCGATTTCCTGCCGCAGAACTCCTGGCAAAAGGCCGTCTTCCTCGACCTGCCCGTCTTCTTCTTTGCCACCATCGCCGTCATCGCCTTTTACCTCACCGCTCAGGGGGCTCAGAGCCGCTGGGGCTGGCTGAAGACGCTGCCATTCATCCCCTTCTTCATGGCACTGGGCATCGGCATGACCATCAACAATGCCAAGGCCGTGATCGAAGCCCTGCTCGGGAAGCAGTCTGAGTTCGTCCGCACGCCGAAGTATGGGGTGAACAACCGCGCCGAAGCCTCGAAGAAGTCCTTCCATTACAAAGCAGGCAAGTCCGTGGGCCTCTGGATCGAACTCATGCTCGCCGGCTACTTTGGCTGGCTCATCTGGCTGGCCATCGAGATGAAGGACTGGGGAGCCCTGCCGTTCCGGAGCCTCTTCATGTTTGGCTTCCTCTACGTGGCCTCGGGGTCGCTCTTTAGCCGTTTCTCCATGTCGCTATTTGTCCGCTCAGACGCGGATGCTCAAAAGTAAATCGAGGCTGGGCTGGAAAAGCTCCAGACCTGGAACCTGCGCCCATCAAACGAGTGATTTGCCAAGCATAGCGATCACGGACAAGCTCAGCTCGTGACCTCCGGCACTCCCTTTTTCGACCAGCTTCTCCTCCACCTCGATGGCACCCATGCGGGGCCGATGAACATGGCGGTGGATCAAGCCTGGCTGGAGCAAAGCGCCGTGCCGGTGCTGCGGGTTTACACCTGGGATCAGCCCACCGTCACCATCGGCTACGCGCAAAATCTGGCAAAGCTCGATGGCCTGCCCGCCTGGCCCATCGTGCGGCGCTGGACCGGCGGCGGCGTGGTGATGCACAGCGGCGACTACACCTACTCGGTCATCGTGCCCGCCAGCCATCCCTGGGCGGAAACACCGGCCGTGGAGAGCTACCGCCGCATTCATGGATCGCTCGCAGAATCGCTGGCAGAGCATGGGCAGAAAGGCTGCCGACTCGCCATGCCGGAAGATTTGATCGAGGGCCCCTTTTGCTTCGTGGCCCCAGCTTTGCATGACGTGATCCGTGGCAAGGTCAAAGTCGCCGGTGCCGGGCAGCGACGCGGCAAGCTCGGCTTCCTCCATCAAGGCAGTCTCCAGAAAGTCAGCATCGCTCCCGATTTCTGGCCCAAGTGGGCCGCAGAATTGGCGAAGGAAGTGCTCATCATCCACGACATGCCCGCCGCCATCCAAATCCGCGCCGAAGAACTCACCGCCAAACGTTTCTCCCTCCCCCAGTGGCTCTCCGACCGCGACGACCTGCTGTAGAACGAGTTTTCAACTCGTACACTGGTGCCCCGAGTTTCCAACTCGGGGGCGGTGGGCAGAGGAAATCAAATTCTTGGTAGATGTATGGCTAAGCTCCGCCCCTTGCCTCTTCCCCCCTCCAATGCGTCCCGAGTTAGAAACTCGGGGCACCAGCTTACGAGTTGAAAACTCGTTCTACCACTCCTTCCCCCATGCAAATCTTCGTCTATGGCACCCTGAAACGTGGACACTCCAACCACGGCTACCTGCGCGGCCAGCAATTTGTGAGCATGGCCATGACCCAGCCGCGCTATCGCCTGCACGATCTCGGCGGCTATCCCGGCATGGTGCTAGATGAACGCGAAGGCATCTCCATCCACGGCGAAATCTGGGACGTGGACGCCGAGTGCCTCGCCCGGCTCGATGAACTCGAAGACATCGACGGAGGCGAATACGCCCGCGAACTCATCCCGCTCCTGTCGCCCCACGATCAAGCCTCCATCGAAGGCTACCGCTACCTCCGCGATGTCTCACACGCCCGCGACATCGGCGGCAGTTGGTGAGACAGTGGCTCCCTCGACTTGGTACACCGTGCCCACGAGCACCTCATCGCGTGCCCAGTCCAGGGTCGTCGTCGTGATGATCTTCTGCGTGCCCGCGGGCAGCAGGCTCAGCAAAGCACGCCGCCGATGCGCATCCAGCTCGCCGAAGACATCGTCCAGCAGCAGCAGCGGCGGTTTGCCAGCAGCGGCCTCCAGCACACGCGCCTGCGCCACCTTCATCGCCAAGGCCACGCTGCGTTGCTGACCTTCCGAGGCATAGGTGGAGGCATCCAGACCATTCAGCGCGAGCGTCACATCATCTCGATGCGGCCCCGCCGCTGTCTGCCGATTGCGCGCTTCCTCATCACGGCGCGCCGCCAGCTCCTCGGCCAGATTTTCACCGGAAAAACCAGGCGTGTAGGCCATCTCCACACGCTCCGCCCCCGTGCTCAGATCGTGGTGAACACTCGCCACATGCGGCTTCAGGGACTCGATCAGATCCGCCCGTCGCGACCGCAGCACCTGGGCAAAGTCATCCATCACCCGCGCAAAGGCATCCGCCTGCCGCCACTGGATCACCGCATCGCGCTTCAGCACATGATTGCGCCCGCGCACCGCCCGATCGTAGCCACGCAGCGCCTTCAGATAGTCGGGGAAGATCTGGCTGGCCGCGAAGTCCAGGTAGCGCCGCCGATGCTCCGCCCCACCGCGCAGCAGATTCATATCGCGATGATCCATCCACACCACCAGCCCGCTGCTGCTCAGGTAATCGCCCGATTTGCCACACACCGCCCCATCCATCGCCAGCCGCCGCGCTGTGGCCGACTGCGCACAGCGGAGTCTTTTCCCACCCAGCGTGCCCTCCACCAGCATCGTCGTCGCCCCCAGCCGGATCATTTCCCCGCGCTGGCTCGTGCGTGGCGATTGCAGCCGCAGCAGCACACACGCCGCCTCCATGAGTGAAGTCTTCCCCTGCGCATTCCGCCCGATGAAGATCGTCGTCTCCGGGTGCAGCACCACACGACATTCCGCAAAGCAGCGGAAGTCGCGGAGGAGGAGGTCGGTCAGCATGGGTGAAAGCAGAATCAGAGTGCCCCCTGACCTAGCCCGTCAGCCTCCCCTTTCACAAGCTGAACCTCGCCATGAAATCGCCTTTGCGTTGGAGGAAAAGAGCAGCGCCCCCAGAAACAGCGCCGCCCTGGTCACCGGCAGAGGCATCTTCACCAAGCACACGCAGCTCTTGCAGCCCACAAGTGCCCGCCAACATTCTGCAATACACCCCTGCTCCCCGCGCCAGGAACTCAGCCACCCAAACCTGCCGCTGCAGCGCTTTCATCAGCTATTGTCATGCGGACAACACGCAGGAAGGCCGCCGCTGGGCCGAGTGGCTGCATAGCACCCAGTCTCCGCGACATGTCCTGGGCCATCCCGCCCTCTTTACAAGCAATCTGCCAGCAGACGGCCCGTTTGATTTTGTTCATGCAGGCTGTTACCTCATTTCCAGATTCCATGATTCCTCCTACCGATGCCGAAGCTGACCCACAGCATGAAGATGAGAACCAAGCCAAGGATGAGTTGCAGAAGGCGAGGAAAGAGATCGCCAAACTCAAATGCTTGATCGAGCGCTCCCAGGTCGAAGAAGGCAGTGCATGGCTTTTGCGTGCCGAGGCAGCCCGGAAGAATGGCGACCACCTTAATGCTCTCATGCTTGCTGGACGAGCCGTTGGATACAAGGGATATGGACGGGAAGTCGTTGAGGAACCGAACTTCAATAAAACCTTTCCCCTCCTTCTCGGCAGCGAAATGCACGACAGCATCGCTGAGAAGGCGCGCCATAAGGAACTTAGTAAAGTCGCTGAATTCATTGATGAGGCCAAAATGACCTGTCTCCCGCTTTGGGCGGGCACAGCATCTGGATCAGTCGCATCCATGGCCTATAGCCCAGATGGCACCCTCCTCATTTGCGGCTGTCGGAACAAATCCGTTCAATTGTGGGATACTGCCACGGGTAAGGAACTCGCATGTTTAAATGGGCATAATGCGCCAGTGAATAGCGTTGCCTTTAGCCCGGATGGCACCCGCTTCGCCAGCGGCTCGCTGGACGGAATGATAAAGGTCTGGGACACGGCTACGCGGAAAGAGCTAATCACGCTTCGGGGGCACACCAACCGTGTGAGCAGCATCGCCTTCAGCCCGGACAGCTCCCGGCTCGCGAGTTGCGCCTACGGGGACAATGTAACGATCTGGGACTGCGCAACTGGCGATGTTCACACCATTCTGCAGAGTCACCATTTTCGCAGGACCAGCGTTACCTTCAGACCAGACGGCTCACGTTTCGCCTGCGGAACTTGGGACAACACCATTATCGAGCACTGCGACCTGACCAGTGTGGCCTTCAGCCCCGACGGTTCACGCCTCGCCTGTGGCAGCTGGGACGACACGATTAAACTATGGGACACAGCAACGGGCGAAGAACTTCCCCCCCTTTGTGGTCATGGTGAGGTAGTAAATTGCGTTTCGTTCAGCCCCGATGGTGTGTTCCTTGCGAGTGGCTCTGGAGTTGCCGCGCGCGGCAAGGACGTGACGGTTCGATTGTGGGACATCGCTACTGGCAAGGAACTTGCCTGTTTCAAATGCGGTTATTTGGGCGTGCGGAGCATCGCCTTTAGTCCCGATGGGGCTACCCTCGCGGCCGCTGGTGATGCGGACACGCTCAGGCTATGGGACGTTGCTTCCGCAAAGGAAATCGCCTGGTTTGGCATTGGCAGCGTCGGAACCACGAGCGTCGTATATAGCCCCGGTGGCTCCCGCCTTGCCGTTGCTGCCGATGGCTGCACGGTCAGACTGTTCGATATGACAACTACCGAACCTATTGCGCCGACGCGTCATGTAAGCCGCGCCATCTTTAGCCCGGACGGCACTCGGTTGGCCGGTTGTACTGGTGGCAATATGAGGATTTGGGATGCCGCCACTGGCAGAGAACTCGCTGATGTTCACGTCCAGGAGACACCTTTCCATCGTGTACTTTTCAGTCCGAATGGTAGCCTTCTTGTCAGCGATGGAACAGTCATCAAGCTCTGGGATGCAACTACCGGCAGAGAACTCCAATCATTCAATGCCCACCGAGGGTTTGTTCATGATATCGGCTTCAGCCCTGACAGTCGGCTGCTCGCCAGCAACTGCCGCTTCAGCACCAAGATATGGGACACTTCCAATGGCGAAGAGGTCTGTTCGTTGGAAGAGCGTCAAGGTGAACATTGTTGCGTTTTTAGCCCTGACAGCTCCCTGCTCGCTACCGACGCCGGTGAAAGCATCAAGGTCCGAGAAACCACCACCTTTAGGGAACTCTTCTCTTTGGGTGGGCAAAAAGGCCGGGTAGAATCAATCGTCTTCAGCTCCGACAGTTGCCTCCTTGCCTGCTTATCGTCCGGCAACATCAGGCTATGGGATGTAAGGACAGGTCGAGAACTATTTTCTTTCAATGAACCCGCAGGCTACATAAGTTGCATTGTCTTTAGCCCCAATGGCTCACGACTGATCGTTTCCTTTTGGGACTGGGCCGAAGTCCGAAACTTGGAAAGCGTCATCGTATGGGATACTGCCACCGGCGACGAACTGACCGCGACACCTGCTGACCAAGTAGCCGCCCAACAGCGTATAGACGCTAGGGATCAAGAGCTAAGTCCAGATCGGAAGTACCGTGCCAACCATGACGACAATCGCATTTTCATGGTGCCACATCCAAAGCCAGCCTTGGACCTCACCGCACCGCTCCGAGCCAGGCTTCTTGCCCTACCTAGCCGAGAAATCGAGTTCCCCAAGATCAAGCGAACTACACCCATGCTGCGTATCCGCCAGGACAAGCTGGCGCAGCTCGCCGATCCCAAATTCACTCCCGAGCAACGCGCCGAGCTGCGCATGGAACTCTGTACCAAGTCCAGCCAGTTCCGCGCCGCTACCGCGTTGTGGCAGCGATTGTTGCAGGGCGAGTGGCCCGGCTTTGAAGGAGCCACGGTGCCGAAAGATCAGGCCCCCGCGACGATCCCCGCCGACAGCCCCATCCGCCGCCTCTACCTCCTCGCCTTGATCGATGCGACGAAGCATCCGCAAATTCACGGACATCCCACCATCTGCCAGACCGCCGCACAGATCTCCCCCGTGCTGACGAAGGAGATGATGGCCACACCCACGATCTCCCTAGCGATGATGAGCCTGATGCAGACGCTGGCGAAGGATGAGAACGCGGCGATGAACGAGCCGCGTGCGGCCTTGATGAAGAAGCTGGAGGAAGTGGCGACGAAGGAGTGGCTGGCGGTGCTGCGGGAGGCAAAGTAGTGCTGGACTTTAGCGCGCACCGCTTGGTTTCTGCGAGAAGATAGCATTTTGAACTGCCACGCTGTCACGAGCTAAAGCGCATGACTACTTTTCCCCGGCATCGCGCAGGACTCGATCTTCAAGCCGGCCTGCTATCCAGAAGCGCGCCTTGATGCGCAACTCCTGCAACAGTGGTGTGATGGCCGAGATCAGCCCGCGTTTCTTGGCTTCGGCCAAACAGCCGAGGGTGCCGGTGTAGAGGAGGCCATTGGAAGCTGCGAACTCACGGGCACCGAGATCATCCAGCAGAAGAAGCGCTCCCGGATGCTCCATCGCCAAGACCAGACACTCGGCCTCCCCTGGATGCACGCGTGAGGCCATGCTTTTGACAAGCAGATGATCCACCGGTGAGAGCACGGAGATGAAGTTCAGTGAGGGCACCTTTGCCGCCCGAGGGAAGAGATTGCTTTTGTCCGTCAGCTCCTTCACCACGGCGGGCGGGATGATCAGCGATCCGAACAAGGCCTCCAGCAAATCCATCCGCCCGATTTCGGCGAAGTTGATGAGGGGAGTGGTGTTGGAGATGATCAGCGGGCGTTCCATGCAGTGAGGTTGCTCAGGTCTTGCTCGAAGTCACCCTCATCCAAGGGCTGTGCAATGCCTCGCTCGCCCAGCATGTGCTGAAACTCAGCCTTGCCCATTCCCGCCATGCGGCACGCTGAGGCACCCGACAAGATGCCATCTGAGAACAGCGCCGCCGCGAGCCGACGCAGCAACTCTTGATGCAACTCTCGTGGCGGGATGCGGACACCGATGAGCGATTCGGGTGGCAGGGTGAGGGTCATGGCTTGCATGGCCCAAAAATAACCCCGTGTCGGAACGATGCCACATCAAATCCTTGCCCCATCCGCCGCCTCTACCTCCTCGCCTTGATCGATGCGACGAAGCATCCGCAGATTCACGGTCATCCCACCATCTGCCAGACCGCCGCACAAATCGCCCCCGTGCTGACGATGGAGATGATGGCCACGCCCACGATCTCGCTGGCGATGATGAGCCTGATGCAAACCCTCGCGAAAGACGACAGCCCCGACATGAGCGCTCCCCGCGCCGCCTTGCTGAAACGCCTGGAGGAAGTGGCGTCGAAGGACTGGCTGGTGGTTCTGCGGGAGGGAACGTAGCCATCTCGCTCCGCGAGATGAGCTAGGCGCTTTCGCAAACAGGCACATCATTCGAATGGCGGAGACGTTCCGCTTCGGCGTGAGCACAATGCTCGTCTCGACGGAGCGAGACGGCTACTTTGCCTTGCTGAAACGCCTGGAGGAAGTGGCGACGAAGGAGTGGCTAGCGGTGCTGCGGGAGGGTAAGTAGTGCTGAGATCGTAGCCCGCACAGACATGGTTCTCGCGAGAAAGCTGCGATTCTGCCTGCCACGCTGTCACGCGCTAAAGCGCATGACTACTTTCCGCTCGCCAAACGCAGGTCCAGTCGGTCATCGCTGTTGAGTTCGAGCACTTGCACGGTGGTGCGGCCGATCTCGGTTCGTCCAATGAGATGAAGCCCCTTCCATTCGAAATGGGCCACCCATGAATCTTGCCGGGGATGAAACAAGACCGTTACAGCACCTGTCTCGGGATCAATGCCTGTGAGATTCGGGCCTTTGCGCAGATTGCAGTCGATGCAGGCGAGCGCGAGATTGTCCTCGCCATCCCCGCCACCATGCTTTCGGGGGCGAATGTGTTCGATGTGGAGCGCAGCAAGCGGAGAGTCGTCCTGATGAAGCCGGCAGTATTCACATCAATGCCCTGCCCGTTCACGGACAAACTGCCGCACCGCCTCCGTCATCGAGCGGCCTCCACCATGAGCTTGGCTTCACGGCGGAGAACGGCGAGGAACTTGTTGGCTCGCACATAGCCCTCATATTCAGCACGCTCATCGTCCGTCAGTTTGCCCTCGGTGTTTTTGGACGCGAGGGAGTCGATGTGGTTGAGCAATGCTTGATCAGGCCGCGCATCCAAGACCAATTGCTCCCTGCCTGGAAGCAGGAGCTGTAGCACGGGCGCTAGGCCACGATGAAAGGCGGTTTGAATGCTCATGGTCACGAGTTTGCCATGCCGTCCTGCTGAACGCAAGTTTGATGACACCCCCGAGCGCCGCGCATGGAACTATGCACCAAGTCCAGCCAGTTCCGCGCCGCCACCGCGAAATGGCAGCAATTGTTGAAGGGCGAGTGGCCCGGCTTTGAAGGAGCCGCCGTGCCGAAGGATCAAGCCCCCGCGACAATCCCCGCCGACAGCCCCATCCGCCGCCTCTACCTCCTCGCCTTGATCGAAGCGACGGAGCATTCGCAAATGAGTGGCCCATGTGGACACGAACCACCCTAAAATGGCAAGCGGGATGTCTTTCGACATCCCGCTGCAGACTGTGGATTTTAAGCCTGAAACGAAATGTTACGGCACCGGGAAGCGCTCGTTGATCTGGGCGACTTCGGCTTTGATCTGGGAGAGCACCGCCGCATCGTCTTTGCCGGTGAGGGCGCGGTCGATCCAGTTGGCGATGAGGACCATCTCGGCTTCCTTCATGCCACGAGTCGTGACAGCAGGAGTGCCGATGCGGATGCCGCCGCCGAGGGTGATTTTCTCGGTGTCGAAAGGAATGCCGTTTTTGTTCACGGTGATACCAGCGTGGTCGAGGGTCTCGCTGGCGACTTTACCGTTGAGGCCTTTCGGGCGGAGATCGACCAGCATGAGGTGGTTGTCCGTGCCGCCGCTGACGATGCGGTAGCCGAGTTCGCTGAGACGTGCGGCCAGGGCCTGGGCGTTCTTCACGACCTGGGCGGTGTAGTCTTTGAAGTCAGGCTTGAGGCATTCGCCAAAGCAGACGGCTTTGGCAGCGATGACGTGCATGAGTGGGCCGCCTTGCACACCGGGGAAGACCTGGCTGTTGATCTTCTTGATCAGCTCATCGCTGTTCGTGAGGATGATGCCACCACGGGGACCACGCAGGCTCTTGTGCGTGGTGCTGGTGACAAAGTCGGCGTATTCCATCGGGGATGGATGCGCTCCACCTGCGACGAGTCCGGCGATGTGGGCCATATCGACGAAGAGGTAAGCGCCAACGCTTTTGGCGATCTCGCTCATCTTCTTGAAGTCAATGATGCGGGGATAGGCGCTGGCACCAGCGGTGATCATCTTGGGCTGCTCGCGCTTGGCGACTTCGGCTAGTTCATCGTAGTCGATGAGTTCGTTGCCCTGACCGACGCCGTATTGGCAGAAGTTGTAGAAGCGTCCGCTGAAGTTCGCGGGATTGCCGTGGGTCAAATGTCCGCCGTGGGCGAGGTTCATGCCGAGCACTTTATCACCGGGCTGGAGCACGCTGAAATAGACGGCCGCATTCGCCTGGGAGCCGGAGTGCGGCTGCACGTTGGCATACTTGGCACCGAAGAGCTGGCAGGCGCGGTCGATGGCGAGCTGCTCCACCTTGTCCACCTCTTCACAGCCGCCATACCAGCGCTTCGCGGGATAACCTTCCGCGTATTTGTTCGTCAGGCAGCTTCCCTGGGCGGCCATGACGGCGCGGGAGGTGAAGTTTTCGCTCGCGATGAGCTCGATGTTGTTCTGCTGGCGGTGCTGTTCGGCGTCGATGATGGCAGCGACGGCGGGATCGGAGGCAGCGAGGATGCTGAGGGGGTGGGCTTGTTTGTTCATTTTGGAGACGCGGCGGGCGTGACGGCCGCCCGCGAAAGGGGTTTTCAGCCAGGCATCAACGATTTCCTGGGCGGTGGATACGGTGGTCGTTTTGCCTGCGAGGCAGAGAACATTGCTGGCATTGTGCTCGCGCGTGATCGCGGCTGTCTCAGCGTCATGCACGAGACTGGCCTGGATGCCGGCGTGGCGGTTCGCCGTGATGCACATGCCGATGCCGGTGGTGCAGACGAGGATGCCCACATCAGCACGGCCATCGAGCACACGAGCGGTCACGAGTTCGGCGTAGTCGGGGTAATCGACGCTGTCGGTATTGAAGACGCCGAGGTCCTCGACGGTGTAGCCGGTGTCCAGCAGGTGGTGGAAGACGGCGTTCTTGAGGTCGATGCCGCCATGGTCCGAAGCGATGGCGATGGTTTTAGGAAGGTCTGACATTGGAAAAGAGAAAGATGGAGGATGGAAGATGGGAAAAGAGAAACGAAGGCGAGGCAGCAGGGGATGGACTTTCCAAAATGAATCGGAAGCTCAATCGCCCTGCTTGCTACCTCGGCCAGCCTCATCTTTCCAGGTTTGATCCATGTAGGCGAGGAGGCTGGGGAGGCACTTTTCCAGCAGTTCCTTGACCTCGCGGTAGTCCTCCAAGTCCCCGCCAAAGGGATCAGCGATATCTCTGCCGCGCAGGCGGTCATCGGCGACGAATTCGGTGACGAGATAGACCTTGTCCTCGGCCTCGGGGAAGTCGTCCAAAAGGGCTGCCTGGTGTCCGCGTCCGAGAGCAAAAATGTGGGTGGCCTTCTCCACGAGGTCGATCGTCACCGCCTTGCTGCGGTGGGTGGAGAGATCTTGGCCCGCTTCTTTTGCCAAAGTGACGCTGTGTTTGCTGGCAGGCTGCCCGGAGAAAGCTCCGACTCCGGCACTGGCGACGCTGACGTCGCTGCGTCCCTTCACCAAGCCACGGAAAAGTGCCTCAGCCAGGGGGCTGCGGCAGGTGTTTCCGGTGCAGACAAAGAGGACGTTTTTCAAAGGAGGCCCAGAGTGCCGCGCTGGGGGGCTTTGTCAAAAGGACAGGAGGAGCCAAACCATTGTTTTGCCGTTCCCGTTACATTTTGATTCGAGTTCCAGTCCATCGCCACATGGCCCCGGCCATCATCCGGCGCGTGCTTTTGCGCGCGGATCATTCCGTATTCGACATTTTTTAGCCTCTCGCTAATCTCGCCCCTCCCGTTTAATACACCCTACTCCCCTCATCCCATCCATGTCCGACATCGCACTCGCCAAAGGTGAAAAATTTCTCGAAGACAACGCTAAGAAAGAAGGCGTGAAAGTCACCGCCAGCGGCCTCCAGTATAAAGTCATCACCGAAGGCACCGGCAAGAGCCCAAAAGCCACCGACACGGTCGAAGTCCACTACGAAGGCACCCTGATCGACGGCACGGTCTTTGACAGCAGCTACCGCCGCAAAGAAACCATCGAGTTCCCCCTGAACCGAGTCATTGCTGGCTGGACTGAGGGCGTGCAGCTGATGAAGGAAGGCTCCAAATTCCGCTTCTACATCCCCTCCAAACTGGCCTACGGCTCCCGTGGCGCTGGTCGCGATATCGGCCCTAACGAGGCGCTGATCTTCGATGTGGAACTCTTCAAGGTGAAGTGACCTGATCAGGCGCTGCATCCACATCGGCGCCTTAAAGTGGATTTTCCCGCCCCTCCTGGCAGCACGGTGGGGCGGAATTTTTCCCCACCCTGCTGGGTGGAGTATCTCCGATGAGCCAGCTAGCAGTGATGCCTACCGGTTTTACCTCCCGTTCGTGATCACAACTGATGCTGGACGCGCCGTCCGAACCAGCCTTTGAGCCGCTTTCCGAAGGGCTGGTGGAGGTCTTCGACCTTTAATTGGCGGCTGCGGGCTTTGTCCTGGGCGTGCATGGCGAGCTGCTGGAGGGCGAAGTGGGGGCTGAGGACGAAGACGTTGTTTTCGTCATTAATGAAGAAGCTGCGCTGGTCGATATTACCGCTGCCGATGATGCTGAGGTGGTCATCAATGACGACGAGCTTGCTGTGTATCATGCAGGGCTCGAACTCGCGGACCTCCATGCCAGCCTGGATGAAGCGGCGGAGCAGGGGGGCGGTGGTGCAGGCGCACATGGGCATGTCGGTATGCTGGCCGGGGACGAGCAGCTCGATGTGGACGCCGCGCTTTTTGGCCGCAAAGAGGGCGTCAATAATGGGCGGATTCGGAATGAAATAGGCGTGGGAGATGACGATGGACTTCCGGGCGGCGCGGAGGGCGAGGAGGAAGGTGCTGCCGATGGTGTCGGTGCCTTTTTTCGGCGCGCCGAGCACGCTCTGGGCGGTGAGGCTGCCAGCAGGGAGCAGGGCGGGGAAGTGGTGGGGACCGGTTATGTGCTCGCGGGTGATTTCGAACCAGTTGTCATCAAAGGCGTGCTGGAGCTGGGCGACGATGGGGCCGCGCAGCTCATACATGGTGTCCCGCCAGCGGAGTGGACCTTCGGCGTGGCCGTCCCAGGCGTAGGCGAGCCCGGCTCCACCGACGAAGCCCGTTTTTCCATCGGCGACGAGGATGCGGCGATGGGTGCGGTGGTTATAACGGAGGGGATTATGCAGCTTCCAGGGGCTGTAGAAGCGGAGGTCGATCCCGGCGGCGCGCATGGCGGCGAGGTGGGCTTTGCCATAGGTGCTGCAGCCGTAGTGGTCGAGCAGGATGCGGACCTGAACGCCTGCTTTTGCCCTTTCGATGAAGGCCTGGGTGAAGTCGGCGACAGGCTGGCTATCGACCGCGACGAAGTTTTCCCAAGTGAGGGTATGCTGGGCGCTGCGGATGGCGCTGAGCATGGCTGGGATGAAGGTGCCGCCGTTTGGCAGGGTGCGGATGCTGTTCCCAGGCGTCCAGCTCTGGCCAGTGAGGCGGGTGACCTCAGCGGCGAAGGCCGCAGAGGTGACCGGTGGGGGCTGGCTGGGGACTTTTTGCAGCCTGCCAGTGGCACAGGCGCTAAGGACTAGGCCAAGTAGTAGGTGGAGTGCGGGCCAACGGGGGCTCACGGCATGGGGAACTTCATTTTGTCCCACCAGGCTTCGAGTTCGTCGGCACCGAAGTCGGCGAGGATGTGGTCATCGACATCGATGCAGGGTGCTTTGGTCTGACCTGTGAGGTCAAACATCTCGGCGCGGGCAGCGGGGTCACGGACGACATCGAGAATGGTGAAGGGGATGCCATTGGTGGTGAGCCAGTCGATGGCTTCGTCGCACCAAGGGCAGCCAGGTTTGATAAAAAGGCGGATTTGCATGGGAGAGGGGGCTGGCGGCCTAGTCGAGCATGGAACTGCCGCCGTCAATGCGAGGGGGATGTCAAACGGAGATTTGCGAACGAGTTTGTGCTTTGCGCTGATACCCACCGTGATACAGTCCCGGCCCCTTTTATCCGAAAAAAGGCCCCAACTAACCTCTGCGCCGTGCTTTCTGGAGCTTCATGTGAAGATGACCAAGGGCGGCAGCGTGCCTTGATTTCCTGACTCATGATTGTTCTCGGACTGAATGCCTATCACGGTGACTCCGCCGCCGCGCTGGTGGTGGATGGGAAGCTGATCGCCGCGGCGGAGGAGGAGCGCTTCCGCCGCATCAAACACTGGTCCGGGATGCCGACGGAGGCGATCCGCTGGTGTCTGGAGGACGCGGGTCTGAAGCTGAGTGATGTGGACCATGTGGCGATCAATCGGAACCCGAAGGTGAACAACCTCCGCCGTGCGCTGTATGTGCTGCGCAAGAGGCCAAGTCTGGGCCTCATCATGAAGCGCCTCGGCAATATTCGTCGAGCGGCGAGCTTCGAAGACCAACTGCAAAGCGCCATGCCGGGGCAGACGCTGCGCGCGCAGGTGCATCGGGTGGAGCATCACCTCGCGCATCTGGCTTCGGCGTATCTGGTGTCTGATTTTGATGAGGCAGTTTGTCTCTCGGTGGATGGTTTCGGCGACTTCGCCAGCAGTGCGTGGGGCATGGGCCATGGCGATCAGATCGACATCGACGGCCGCGTGTACTTCCCACACTCGCTGGGGATCTTTTACACCGTCATCACGCAGTTCCTGGGCTTCCCGTATTACGGCGATGAATACAAAGTGATGGGTCTGGCCCCGTATGGAGAGCCGAAGTATCTGCCGCAGATGCGGCAGATCGTGCAGATCCAGCCCGATGGCACTTATCGGTTGAATTTGAAATACTTCCGCCATCACAGCGACGACGTGCACTACACCTGGGACGACTGTTGCCCCGAGGTGGGCACACTTTACCGCAAAGAAGCGATGGAGGAGCTCTTCGGCCCCGAGCGCGCGAAAGGTGAGGCCCTGGAGCAAAAGCACCGCGACATGGCCCGCAGTGCGCAAGCGATGTATGAGGAGGCGTTCTTTGCCATGCTGAATGCGCTGCACAAGCGCTATGGCTGCGACAACCTCGCGCTCTCCGGCGGCTGCGGCATGAACTCGGTGGCAAACGGCAAGGTTTATCTGAACTCACCCTTTAAGCGCATGTATCTGCCCGCCTCTGCTGGAGATGCGGGTGGTGCTATTGGTTCGGCATTTGTCGTGGCTCGGCAGATCGAGAAAACGCCACGCTATGTGATGGATCACGCCTACGTCGGGCCGCAATCCAACGATGCGGAGATCCAAGCGCTGCTCGAAGCACGAGCTGCTGACATCCAGGCCGAGGGTTGCACCGTGCGTCGCTTTGACGATGAAGGTGAGCTTTGCCAAACCACTGCCACCGCCATCACAGAAGGTAAAGTGATCGGCTGGTTCCAAGGTCGCCTCGAATGGGGCCCAAGAGCGCTGGGAAATCGCAGTATCCTCGGTGATCCGCGCCGTGCGGACATGAAAGACATCCTGAATCTGAAGATCAAACGCCGCGAGTCCTTCCGCCCATTCGCTCCGAGCATTCTCCGTGAAGATGTGAGCGAGTGGTTCGAGCAGGATGACGATGTTCCCTTCATGATGGAGGTCTTCCAAGTGCGGCAGGAAAAGCGCTCTCTCGTGCCCGCCACGACTCACGCCGACGGCTCAGGTCGCCTGCAAACCGTGCACAAGGAGACGAACCCGCGCTATCACCGTCTGATCAGCGCTTACAAAGCCATCACGGGTGTCTCGATGGTGCTGAACACGAGCTTTAACGAAAACGAACCCGTCGTCTGCCGCCCGCAGGAGGCGCTGGATTGCTTCCTGCGCACGAAGATGGACGTGCTGGTGCTCAACGACTGGATGGTCACACGCTAATATGAAAGGCATTGTTCTCGCAGGTGGAGCCGGTTCACGGCTGTATCCGCTGACCCAGGTGGCCAGCAAGCAACTCCAGCCGGTTTATGACAAACCGATGGTATACTATCCGCTCACTGTACTCATCGCTTCGGGTATTCGTGAAATTTGCCTGATCTCGACGCAGCACGACCTTCCACGCTTCAAGCAACTTTTTGGCGATGGCACGCAATGGGGCATTAGCATCGATTATCGAGAGCAGGAGAAGCCCGCTGGTATCGCGCAGGCTTTCCTGATCGCCGATGACTTCATCGGTGAGGAACAGGTCGTGCTCATCCTGGGTGACAATATCTTCTTTGGCGGCGACGTCTTCCCACGTGCTATCAGTGAGTTTCAAGGCGGTGCCACCGTCTTTGCCTACCATGTCACCGATCCCGAGCGCTACGGTGTCGTTGAATTTGACCGAGACGGGCAGGCGATCTCCCTGGAGGAGAAGCCCAAACAGCCGCGCAGCAATTTCGCCGTGCCCGGTGTTTACATCTATGACAATGGCGTGGTGCAGATCGCGCGCGAAATGAAGCCTTCTGCTCGTGGTGAACTAGAGATCACGGATGTGAACAAGGAATACCTCCAGCGTGGCAAACTACGCGTCGTACGCATGAGCCGTGGCACCGCCTGGCTGGATGCGGGCACGAGCAGCAGTCTGCATGATGCCTCCGCCTACGTGCAGACCATCGAGAAACGCCAGGGCATGAAGCTCGGCTGTCCCGAAGAGGCCGCGCTGCATCGCGGCTTCCTGAAGATCGACGACTTCGAAGCGCTGGTCTCCAAAATGCCGAACTGTGAGTATCGTGACTACCTTGCCGGGCTGGCTGGTGAAGTTCGCCGTGTTGGCCTAAGCGCCGCTTGATTCAAATCATGAACCTTCTCATCACAGGCGGTGCTGGTTTCATCGGGTCGAACCTCGTTCGACTTGTGGCAAAGCAGCCCGAGGTGCGCAAGATCGTGAATTTCGACTGTCTGACCTATGCTGGGCATCTCGAGAATCTCACGGGAGTGGAGCATCCTGGTTACGTTTTCGAAAAGGCAGACCTGCGTGATAAATACGCCGTCATCCGAGTCGTGAAGCAGCATGACATCACCCACGTCATGCACCTCGCCGCCGAATCGCATGTGGATCGCTCCATTTCGGGGCCGGGCGACTTCATTCAAACCAACATCGTCGGCACCTTCCATCTACTCGAAGCCTGTCGCGATCATTGGCAGGGCAGGGAAGGGGTGAAGTTCCACCATGTCTCCACCGATGAAGTCTATGGCTCGCTTGGCGAAACTGGGCTCTTCACGGAAACGACATCCTATGCGCCGAACTCGCCGTACTCAGCCAGCAAAGCCTCCAGCGACATGCTGGTGCGAGCATACCACCACACATACGGCCTGCCGGCCGTCATCACGAACTGCTCGAACAACTATGGCCCCTATCAGTTCCCTGAGAAGCTCATTCCGGTGGTCATTCAGAGCATTCTCTCACGCAAAGCGATCCCCGTGTATGGCGATGGCTTGAACGTGCGCGACTGGCTCTACGTTGGCGACCACGTCGAGGCGCTCTGGCTCGTGCTGAATCAAGGTCGTTCGGGAGAAACCTACAACATCGGAGGTCTAAATGAGAAGGCGAATCTACATCTCGTGGAGCTCATCTGTGATCTCGTGGACGAGATCAAGCCATCTCTCGGAGGTGGTTCCCGATCGTTGATCACCTTTGTCAAAGACCGTCCCGGCCATGACCGCCGCTACGCCATTGATGCCTCGAAGATTGAGCGCGAACTCGGGTGGCAGCCTGCACACACCTTTGAGTCGGGCATTCGCGAAACCGTCGCGTGGTATCTGAACAACATCGCCTGGGCGGCAGCCGTCACGGGCAAGATCATGGCATGAGTAAACTCGTCATCGAAGCAGAGCGCGCATCTCAGCAATACTGGGCTGATCTGTGGCGCTACCGCGAGTTGTTTGGCTTCCTCGCCTGGCGTGACATTCTTGTCCGTTACAAGCAGACCGTCATCGGAGTCGCCTGGGCGGTGATTCGTCCGCTGCTTACCATCTTGATCGGTGCTGGAATCTTCGGCACGCTTGCAAAATTGCCCAGCGATGGCGTGCCCTACGCCATCATGGTCTGCGCGGGCACTTTGCCATGGTTTTTCTTTTCCAGCGCACTGAGTGAATCGGCAGGAAGCCTCGTGGGGAATGCCAACCTCATCTCCAAGGTTTATTTCCCCCGCATGATCCTGCCCGCGAGTGCTGTGGTCGTGGCGTTCGTCGATTTCGCCATCTCCATGGTCATCCTCGCAGGCTTGATGATCTGGTATGGCCTGATGCCGACCTGGCGTCTTTGCGCTTTGCCGCTCTTTACGGCACTGGCTTTTGTCACGGCGATGGGGCCTGGGCTATTGTTCACGGCATTGAATGTGAAGTATCGCGACTTCCGCTACATCATCCCTTTCGTGGTGCAGTTCGGTCAGTTCGTCTCGCCCGTGTTTTACAGCACATCGGCGATCCAGGAGCGATTCGGGGACGCCGGTCGTATCATCCTTTCCATCAATCCCATCGTCGGAGTGATTGATGGTTTCCGCTGGGCCATCTGCGGCACCACTGAGATGCACTGGGGCAGCTTCGCTCTTTCCTCGGTGCTGAGTCTTGTGTTCCTGGTGGTCGGCATCAAATACTTCCGCCATACCGAGCGCACGTTTGCTGACGTGATCTGATGTCATGCCACCGCTGCGCATCCTGTTTCACCCGACCTACCCATGGCGGTTTTTGAAATCACGAGTTCTACGCTTCTGGCTGCGTCGGCATCCGAGTCACCGTGGAGCCTGCCTCTTTCCCCCCGGTCACTTTTACTCTCCTCTTCTCGATTTGCAGAGCGCAAATCCTAGTGACGAATCTCTGCCACACGATGATGAGAAATGCTGGGAGCATGTGGAACTTTACTCCGATGAGCAGCGAGCGCTTTATGCGGAGCTGCTCGCCCAGAAACCGCGCCTTACATTCCCTGAGCAGGCGCAGCCGGGCTGGCGCTATCACTCGCAAAATGAATGGTTTCCTCTGGCCGATGCTTTTCTGCTCAGCGGTCTCATGCGCCGTGCGAAGCCTCAGCGGATTATTGAGGTTGGATCTGGTTTTTCTACTGCAGTGATGCTCGACACTCTGGAGCAAACGGGAAGCCAATGCGACATTACATGCATCGAACCTTATCCGCAGCGATTGGAGCAATTGCTCGGCGTTCAGGACATGGGAAGCATCACACTTCATCGTCAGTCGGTGCAATCTATGCCGATGGAGATCTTCGACACGCTGGAGGCCGGAGATTTCCTCTTCATCGACTCATCCCATGTCGCGAAAGCAGGCAGCGATGTGGCATTCCTCTTTTTGAGAGTCATCCCGCGTTTGAAGCCCGGTGTCTGGGTGCATGTCCACGACATTTTCTATCCAGGCTCTTATCCCATGGCCTGGTTTCAGGAAGGGCGCGCATGGAACGAGTCCCTCTTTCTGCGAGCGCTTCTCATCGGCAATTCAGATCTGAAGGTTCGCGCCTTCAATCGGTATGCAGCCGCTCAATTTCCCGGGCTTTTCAAAGATTCATTGCCAGCCTTGCTTGCCAATGCTGGCGGTAGTTTTTGGATGCAACAAGCATGAGGCCGCTACTCGCTTGGTCCCAAGATGACATCCTCGCCCGCCGTTCAGGTTATCATGTGCTCGCCGATTATCTCGATGCTGACAAGGTGTGTGCGGCCCGTGAGGAAACTGCCAGTGGACTTCCGAGACTGTGGTCCCGAGTTCGTCGCAGGTTCAGCTTCTCACGCTGGTGTACCAGCGGCTCGTTTGCGGTGGAAAGGGCTGTCAGTCAGCGGCTCGCGCTGGAGTCCAGCCAGCTTGTGCATTTCCTCTGGTGTGATCGCGACCTCGCTTTCCTCGATCTTCGCGCTTCGCGTGGGCTGCGCCTTATTGGGACCTTTCACCAGTGCCCGGACGATCTGCCTCAGGTCATCCGTAGGCCTTCTTCGCTGCGTCACTTCACAGCCATCCTGCTCATGAGCGAGACACAGCGTTCTTACTTTCTCCAGCACCGGGTGCCCTCGGAAAAGCTGCATGTCGTGCGGCACGGGGTGGATGTGGATCACTTCACGCCCGCCAGTCTTGATGTGCCTGAGGAGTTTATGGTGCTGGCCGTCGGCGGCACGCGCCGAGATTATGTGCAGATGCGAGCCGTGGCTGAATGCTTCGTGGATCAAAAGCGGATTCGTTTCGTCTTCGTCGGACCTGAGGACAAAGGGCACCACTTCGCCAGGCTTGGGAATATCAGCTACCGCATTAGAGTCAGTGATGCCGAGCTGTTGGAACTCAGCCGCCGCGCGTCGTGTTTCCTTCATCTGCCAGAGAACGCCACCGCGAACAATGCGCTGCTGGAAGCCATGGCCTGCGGGGCTCCTGTGGTAAGTCAGCGGGTGGGCGGAGTGCCGGAGTATGTGACGGCTGAATGTGCCACGCTAAGCGCGGCGGGCGATGTGACATCGACGGTGAAAGCCATCAGCGATCTAGCTGCAAGCCTTTCACGCCAGCAGGAAATGCGGCACGCAGCGCGTGCCCACGCGCTGAAGCATGACTGGCGGATCATTGCGAAGGAGACGGCGGAGATTTACCGGCAGGCAGCGTGACCGATGCGCATTTTGATGGCTATGAACAGTCTCGCCATGGGCGGGGCGGAGAAGTTTTTCACGAATCTTGTCACGGCACTGCACGAACGCCATGAGGTCACCTGCTACATCCCTGCGCTACGCTGTTCTGACCCCGCGATGCACGCACGTATGCCCGGGGGAGTGCCAGTGGAGAGCGTGTCATGGTTCACCCCGCTCACTTATCGGGTGTTTTACAAACTCACCCTCATGATTCAAAAGCGCTTCCCTGCCTTTGATCCCGAAATGGCCCTGCATACGCAGCGGTTGAGAGCACTGCATCGGCGGCACCGCTTCGACATCGTGAATGCACAGCTCATGCCTGCCGCCCGTCAGGTTTGTGCCGCCTTTGAGCATACACGTCTTCTGCTCACGAAGTCAGATCATGGTGACACCCAGCATTTCGATGCTGTGCCAGATGCAGTGATCTTCCGCCGTCTCGATGCACTCATCTGTCCGGCTGAAGCCAATGCTCAAAAGGCGCGTTCACTGCCACTGCGCTCCGCCTGCCGTATCACGACGATACCATATGGCTATATCGGTGGTGCCAAACTTAGCCCAGTGCTGGAGCCCTTTGAAGGTGTCACTTTCGGCATGGTGGCACGTGGAGTTGCGGACAAAGGCTGGCGCGAAGCGATTGAGGCAGCCCGCAAAGTGAGAGCCCTCAATAAGAATCCGATGCGTTTGGTGCTTGTTGGGGATGGCCCATGCATCCAGAAATTGCGTAACGAAGTCAGTGAGCCCTGGATCATTTTCGCCGGTCAACAAAACGAACCTGAGCGCTGGGTGCGTGGCTTCGATGTCGGTCTTCTGCCAACCTGTCTGCCACAGGAAAGCCTGCCGAACTCGATCATCGAATACCTCGCCTGTGGCAAGCCGGTGATCGCCACGGACATCGGGGGCATTCCTGACATGATCGGGCGCGCTGGTCGGCTCGTGCCGCTCGCCGCCGATGGACGTGCGGATGTGAACCATCTCGCTGCGGAGATGCTCGCGATGACGCATTCCGGGGCGCGTTTTGAACTAGCGCTGGGTGCGGCGGATGCATTCGCCCGTTTCAGCATGGAGCACTGTCTGGGACAGTATGAAGACCTCTTTGCTAGTCTCTGTGAAACCAGCATGAGCGGAGGAACTCGGACATCATGTTGAAGCGTGCCAGACATGCCCTCTCCGCTGCTCTACACGCAGGGCGGAAGGCATGGCATGAAGTTCCTGCCGCCGCTTCAGCACATCGTGCGGAGGCACGACCAGACATCCCAGCGGAGGACATGGCGCGTCTGAGTGCCGTGGACGGCCTGACCATGACAGGTGTGGAGCGGCGTTACGCCCTGCTTCAGGCGGTGAGGCATCTCCAGCGCTGGCAGATCCCGGGAGATATCGTGGAGTGCGGTGTCTGGCGCGGTGGTAGCATGGCACTCGTGGCGCGGGCCTTACTGGAAACTGCTGACACCAAGCGCGCGCTCTGGCTTTATGACACCTTCACCGGCATGACTCAGCCTGGTGATCTAGACCGCGATCACGCGGGCACTCCAGCACGCGAACTTCTGGCAGCTGAAACGGTGCCACGCGCGCAGAGCGTGCTTTGGGCGGAAGCATCTCTCGAAGACGTGCGCCACACGCTTTCCCTGACCGGTTATCCTGCGGAAAAGATGCACTTCATTGCCGGGCCGGTGGAGCAGACCATCCCCGCACACGAGCCGGAGCGCATCGCTCTGCTGAGGCTGGACACTGACTGGTATGAAAGCACACGTCATGAACTGGCGCATCTCTATCAGCGCGTCACGCCCGGCGGTGTCATCATCGTGGACGATTACGGCTGCTGGCAGGGTGCCCGCCGCGCAGTGGATGAATTTTTAGCTGCCTGTCCCGAGCCCATCCTCCTGCACCGTGTGGATGAAACGGGCCGCGTCTGGGTGAAACCCCGCCTCACTTCCGCCTGATGGACGAGACACTTGTCCAGCATGACTACCTCCGTCAGCGCCTGCATCCGCAGCCGGGGGATCAATTTTACCTTCACCTCGCGGACCTGCGTCAGGCGCTGGAGCAGCACCGAACCGATGCCCCGCTGCACATTCTCGATTACGGCTGCGGCGGCTCGCCCTACTGCAGTTTATTTCCAAACGCTGTCCGCTATGTGCGTGCCGACCTCGCGGGCACTCCCGACATTGACCATGCTTTTCGTTCAGACAGCCGCCTCCCTGAACTCGCGTCCTCCAGCCTCGACCTCGTGCTTTCCACCCAGGTGCTGGAGCATGTGACAGACCCCGCCGCCTATCTGGCCGAGGCGCTACGACTTCTGCGGCCGGGTGGGAAAATCCTCCTTTCCACTCATGGTACTTTCCCTGACCATGGCTGCCCTCACGATTACTGGCGTTGGACGGCGGACGGCCTCGCGTTGACGTTGAATCAGGCCGGGTTCAGCGAGGTCGTTGTCACGCGACTCACCTGCGGCAGGCGTGCCGTGGCCTTCATGCTGATCCAGATGCTGACCACACCTGCATCTGCATCCAGTGGACTCGCAAGCTTCAGCCTACGGGTGCTTTCATTCCTGGTTCGCCGTCATCTCGCCGCCTTGGACGGAATTCCTTCTGGGCACTTCGGGATCTTTCGTTCGAGGTCCGGCAGGGCGAGACGCTCGGCATCATCGGCAGGAATGGCGCTGGAAAGAGCACCCTGCTGAAACTGCTCTCCCGCATCACCCAGCCTACCACCGGGAGGCTCGTGCTTAATGGGCGTGTGGCTTCACTTTTGGAGGTCGGGACCGGCTTTCACCCGGAGCTCACCGGTCGAGAAAACATCTATCTGAACGGTGCCATCCTCGGCATGACTCGCGCTGAGATCCGCGCCCGCTTTGATGAAATCGTCGCCTTTGCCGATGTGGATGCCTTTCTCGACACACCCGTGAAGCGCTACTCCTCCGGCATGAGCGTCCGGCTTGCCTTCGCTGTCGCCGCTCACTTGGAGCCCGAGATCCTCATCATCGATGAAGTGCTAGCGGTCGGAGATGCGCAGTTTCAAAAGCGTTGCCTCGGTCGCATCGAAAATGTCGTCACTGAAGGGCGCACCGTCATCCTCGTTAGTCATCAGATGGACATCGTGCGGCGGCTCGCTTCCTCAGTCATGCTGCTCGACCGGGGGCGTCTCGTCGCCTCAGGCGCGACTGGCGAGGTCATTACGCGCTATCTTTCTGACGCCGGACGCATGAGCGCCCAGTTTACGGATACCTCAGGCCCCGCCGTGACCAGCATCCAGATCGACAGCGAGGCGCTCACCCATGGCGAACTCCGCATCCAGGTCTCCTTCACCTCGCCCCGTCCCATTTCCAGACCGGAGATCGGCATCGTCTTTTATACCCTGGGTGGTACGCCCATTTTTGGGTCAAACACCCTCATGCATCCTGCGCCTACGCCGCTCACCGCCAGTCGCTCGGGCAGCGTCACGTTTGTGCTTCGTGAGGCTCCGTTGCTTACCGGAGAGTACACGCTCTCCGTCTGGCTGAATGATGGCATCGTATCCCTTCAGCATCGGGCCCATGCCCTCGCCTTCACTTTCCAGGACCCGCAGCCCAACGCCAGTCCGCTGGATGCCAGCATCGTCGGCCCCTGTAAAATTCAGCCCACATGGACCTTCGGCACAGAGGAATCCACCCCATCATGACCGCCTTCTCTCAACTCTGCGGGAGTCTCCTGCGCAGACTCTGCCCCGCCTTCCTGCGTCGGCTCATGGATGACGAGTTCGTCCACCGCACCAGCAACTATGGAAACCTCACCTGGCTCGGCAATCCCATCTGGCAGAACATTGCCGACCTCTGGATCATCCAGGAGGTCATCTCCAGTGTCCGTCCTTCTCTCATCATCGAGACCGGCACGAATCGCGGCGGTTCATCGCTCTTTTACGCCCACCTGATGGACCTCATGAACCATGGTTCCATCATCACCGTCGATGTCGAAAAGCTCCACGACCACAGCCATCCGCGGATCAAATATCTCATCGGCAGTTCCACCTCCGAAGAGATCCTTGCCCAGGTGCGTGCCGCCGTTGCTTCCGCCTCCGGCCCCGTGCTCGTCATCCTCGACAGCGACCATTCCGAATCTCACGTCGCGGGCGAACTCGCCCATTACCATGCCTTCGTCACCCCGGGCAGTTACCTCCATGTTCAGGACGGCGTCATCGACACTCTGCCGCGCTTCGCAGCCGCCCGTCCCGGCCCGCTGCCCGCGATCCAGTGCTTCCTCGCCGGGCACCCCGAGTTCCAGGTGGACACCACTCGGTGTGAAAAATTCCCCATCACCCACCACCCGCTCGGCTGGCTGAAGAGAGGAAAATGATTCCGGATCAGAGACTACAGGCCTTATGACAGATCGGACAACAAGCACCATTTCCAGCCCGGATGGTGCGGTGGATTCCAGCCGCTCCTACCGTAGCGTGTTGAAGGCTACTTCATTGCTCGGTGGGGCTACGGCCATCAATTTGATACTGAGCATGGTGCGGGTGAAATGTGTGGCGCTACTTCTGGGACCGGGCGGCCTTGGTTTGATGGGTATGTTTCAGTCGATCATTACCATGGCAACTACACTCTCAGGCATGGGAATGAACTACAGCGGCGTCCGCGAGATCGCCGAAGCGCGTGGCAGTGGTGATGAAGAGCAGCTGAAGACGGCTGTGACGACTTTTCGGCGTGTCAGCCTCTGGCTGGGCATCGGCGGTACGGCGGCTTTGGCAGCGCTGTGCATTCCGATTTCACGCATCACCTTTGGTGATGGAGCCCAGGCATTCTCCATCCTGTGTCTCTCCAGCATGGTCATGTGTTCCATGCTGACGACTTGTGACGCAGCGCTGATTCAGAGCGCTCAGCAGATCGGACGTCTTGCCAAACTCAATGTGGTGGGCGGTTTGGTGGGGACGGTCGTCAGTCTCAGTTGCTTTGCCATGTGGAGGCAGGAGGGGATCGTCCCGGCGCTGATTGCAGGAGCCGTCGTGCAGTGGCTGCTGACTCGTCACTTCGCGCGGCAGCTGTCGCAGAGCTACGCTGACCCTTCAGCAGGCTACTCACGCGAGGTGGCAGGCCGGCTTTTCCGCTTTGGCGGGACCATGGTTGTTCTCGGGTTCATGGTGAGCATCAGTGGCTACCTACAGCGAGTGCTGATCTTGCGTTCCCTGGATGAGTCCGCGCTAGGCTTCTTCCAGGCTGCAGAGGGGCTTTCAGGGCTATATGCGGGCTATATCCTCGGAGCGATGGGCACGGATTTTCTGCCTCGATTGAGCGCAGCAGTCTCCGATTCGGGCACAGTAAACCGCCTTGTGAATGAGCAGACCGTCGTGGCGCTGCTGATCGGCATTCCCGGTGTGGTGGGGACCATCTGTTTCGCTCCATTGCTGATGCCAGTTTTCTATGCTTCGAACTTTGGGCCTGCCGCTGAGCTGTTGAAATGGATGGCTGTGGGTGTCTTTGGTCGGCTGATCTCCTGGCCGCTGAGTTTCCTGCTCATGGCGAAGGGGGACTCGCGGTTCCTCTGGACGAATGTGATCGCCACTTTGGCGCAACTGTGGGCGCTCTGGGTTGGGCTTCCCCGGCTGGGGCTGAATGCCTGCGGTTACGCCACCATTCTCAGTTTCGCGGTCTTCACTCTGGTGAATCTGATAGCTGCCCGCAGCCTCACGGACTTCCGTTGGAGCCGTGATGCCTGGCAGGTCATCGGCCTCGGGTTTCTGGCGCTGGGAATGACTGGCGCTGGCTTCCTGCTCGTTCCTGCGCCTTGGGGATTCGTTCCTGGTGCCGTGGTGTTTTTGTTGTCGTGCTATTGGGGCTATCGCCGCCTTTGTCATCTCACTCAGATTCCCCTCGTGGGGCGTCTGCTCGGCAGGCTCAAACGGCAGGCCGCCTGATTGGATCAAACATGATGAGACTGCTCATTCTAGGAGGAGGTGCCATTGTCACCGAGTGTCATCTTCCGGCGCTGCGGGTGCTGGGCTTGCTGTCCGGCTGCACGGTGGTGGAGCCATTTGAAAAAAACGCGTCCGAGGTGAGGCGTCGGTTTCCCGAAGTCCAGGTGCTGAGCACTGGCTACGAGGAAGTGCTCGGCGGCGATCTGACGGAGCATGATGCCGTGCTAGTCGCCCTGCCGAACAGTCTGCATTTCGATGCCAGCCAGCGTGCTTTGAAAGCTGGACGGCCGGTTCTCTGTGAAAAACCTCTCGCAATGTCCGCCGCGCAATGCCGCGAGTTGGATGAGACATCGAAGCGCTGCGGCAAGCCCATTTTCGTCGGCATGGTGCGCCGTTACTTACCGAGTCTCACGGCTATGCGCCAGGGGCTGGCAGCGGGTATGGTGGGAGAGATTCAAAGCATCGAGCTTGAAGATGGCGGTGTCTTCCTCTGGCCTTCGGACACGGACACTGTCTTCCGCAAAGACCAAGGTGGCGTGCTTCTCGGCATGGGAGTGCATTTCCTCGACTGCCTGGAGTGGCTCTTTGGTCAACTCCAACCGCGCGGCTATCACGACGATGCCATGGGCGGTGTGGAGGTGAACTGCGATTACCGTCTGCAAACTCAGGAAGGTCAGCCTGTGGCGCTGCGCATCTCCTGGACTCATGCGCTAAAAAATGCCCTGCGAGTGACTGGCACCCGTGGTGTGCTGGAGATGCGCAAGTCGGATGTCACGGCTGCTCATTGGATCTCCAACGACGGACAAATCCAGGCTGAGGTGAAGCCGCAAAAGGCCTTCGCCTCCGGTGACTGGCAGCTCACGTTCGACGCCTGCTTCGTGGAGCAGTTCTGGCTCTTGGATCGTGCGCTGCGCGGAGACTGCGATGCTTCCCAGTCTCTCGTTACGGCTTCCCAGGCCGCTCATGCGCAGGAACTCATCGAGTGGGCTTATCAGAAGTCGAAAGCAGTCCTTGCCGGATCTCATGCAAGACCGCAGTTGCCAGCTGCATCCGTTGTGGTCACGGGTGGCACAGGTTTCGTCGGCGGGCATCTCATCGAGCGGCTGACCGAACTGGGAATGACAGAGATTGTGGTGCCAGTGCGCAGCTTCCGCAGTGCGGCGAATGCTGCACGCTATCCCGTCAGTCTTCGGCGCTATGATCTGCTAGATCTGGAAAGCTGCCGCAAGGTGGTGCGCGGTGCTCGGCATGTGTTTCATCTGGCCTACGGCACGGGCGGTGCCGAGACTGCCAAGATCACCGTGGAGGGCACGCGAAACATGCTGCTCGCCTGCGAAGCCGAGGGAGTGGAGAGCGTGGTCGTTTTCAGCACTGGCAGTGTCTGGGGCGCATATGATAGCGACGTGGATGAATCCAGCCCGATGCGACCAGCGCTCGCCGACTACGGTGAATCCAAAGCGCAGATGCACACGGAAACGCTGGCTTTTGCCCGTGCGCAAAAGAAGATGCGGGTGAGTCTCATCGCCCCTGGTGCGGTGTATGGCCCGCGCGGTGGACTCTTTTGCGCCACTGCATGTGAGATGGCTAAAGCGGGAACCTTTGCCTGGTTCGATGGCGGCAAGGGGACGTGCAACTTCGTCCACGTGAGCAATCTCGTGGATGCCGCCATTCTCGCTGCCTCCCGCTCCGAGGCACATGCACAGGATTTCCTAATCGTGGATGGACAGACGACTTGGCGGGAGTTCTTCACTCCGATGGTGCGGCCCTGGCTGGACAGGATTCATGAAGTGGACTCCAAGGCACCCATAATTCAGGTGTCACAGCGCCGCAGCACGTTGGGCAGTGTGGCCAGGGCCGTTTTGATGTCCCCTGGACTCATGGCTGAGATCTCAGCGCATCCGCTGCTGGGATGGTTCAAAGAGAAGTTCACCCGCCTCTTTCCACAGTCACATCAGCGTGTGCAGGCCATGCGCCCGTCGGTGGAATACATTCTCAAGCCAGCCGCGGCCAGTCCGCAGCCTGCAGCATGGATGGCCGATATTTTCGGCGTGAGCGGACCTCGTCTCAGTTCAGCCAAGGCTGGCCTGCAACTCGGCTGGAAGCCGCTCGTTTCTCTGACCGATGGGCAGGCAGGTTGTGTCGAATGGCTCAGTGAAACGCAGCGCCTGCCTGTTACGGAAGGAGTTCAATCGCCAAGCTGATGGGAGTTTTGCGCATCCTCCTAGCCCTCTCCGTCGTCGCCAGTCATGGCTCGGCGATTCTTGGCAGCACTTTGTATCCTGGTGATGTGGCTGTGCAGATCTTCTTCATGATCTCAGGTTTCTACATGACGCTGGTTCTGGGAGAACGTTATGGACTTGGGGCACGAGGGTTGATGCTCTTTTACAGCAACCGTGCGCTGCGGCTCTACCCGGCCTTTCTGGCGGTGACGTTGGCGTGGTGGGCGCAGTTTTTTCTTACTTGGTGGGTCCTCGGGCATATCCCTGGGAATGCGTGGGTGGAAGCGTATGAGACGATGCCTTGGAATGTGAAGCTGCCTGTGATCGCTTCAAACTGGCTACTTTTGGGCACCGACATTTTATCCAATTGCTACTACTCTGCTACTGATGGAGTACGTTTCCTTTTCCTGTCCTCTCCACCGGCTGAAATCGAAGGCGGGATGGCTTGGATGCACTCCTACAGGACACTCGGAGCCGCGTGGTCCATTGGCACCGAGATTTGGTTTTATCTGCTGGTGCCTTTCCTCGTGCGCTTCCGTTGGTTCTGGCTCGTGGGCATCTTCCTCCTATCACTGGCCTATCGTTTTTGGATCGAGCATTCACTGGGGCGTGATCCCTACTTTCTCTTTCCGGCTCAGCTTCTTTTTTTCATTGCAGGAATCTGGGCTTGTCAGCTCTACCGCCATTGGAAACTGGACACAGCAGGAGCTGACCATAAAGGCTGGTCGCGTTCCCTGTTGGTATTGAACTGGATGATGGTGTGCCTCTACCCCTGGTATGGCGAATATCTCCCGCGTGTGATTCTCTACCTGATTGTAGCACTGTCATTGCCGCTAATGTTTGCAGGAAGTAAAAACAACCGTCGGGATCGATTCATCGGGGACCTTTCCTATCCTTTGTATCTTCTTCACGCGCCGTTGCAGGGCATGTTGATGCGCCATGCAGGGATGAAAAACGGTGCCTTGATAGCGCTCATTTGTGTTGGCTGTGCCGTCGTGGTTTTGTTGTTTGTGGAGCGCCCCTTCGAGCGGCTCCGTCGTGCGCGTGTGGCACGCAGCGTGCAGGCACTGGCCTCGTAGCCAATTATTTACTTCACTCCATGGGCTTCCTTAAACCATCCCAGCTCGAACAGATGGGCTTTGCCTCGCTGGGGCAGAATGTGCTCATCTCGGAAAAGGCCTCGATCTATGGAGCCTCACGCATTCATATCGGCGACCATGTGCGGATTGATGACTTCTGCATTCTTTCGGCGGGCGCCGGGGGGATTCGCCTCGGAAGTTTCATCCACATCGCCTGCTTTTGCTCGCTGATCGGACAGGAGAAAATCGAGATGGAGGACTACTCGGGCCTGTCCTCCCGTGTCGCGATTTACTCCAGCAGCGATGACTACACCGGCAATGCGATGACGAACCCGATGGTGCCTGCCGAGTTCACCAAGGTAGACCATCGTCCTGTGCATATCGGGCGGCATTGCATCATCGGTGCTGGCGCTGTGGTCCTCCCCGGTGTCACCCTGGGGGAAGGCTCTGCTGTGGGTGCGCTTGCTTTGGTTCTCAAGAACTGTGAACCCTTCGGTATCTACAGCGGAGTGCCTGCTAAGCTTATCCGTTCCCGTGAGCGCAAGCTGCTGGAACTAGAGACACAGCATCGGGCACAGATTCATCAGGCGTCCGTCTCCAATCCTTCGTGACTATGACCCTTTCTCTCCTCGGTGGGAAGTCTGCCTTTGATCAGCCGCTGCATGTCGGTAGGCCGAACATCGGGGACAAACGCCGCTTTCTTCAGCTCGCCGAAGAAGCTCTGGATCGGCGCTGGCTCTCGAATGATGGCGCGATCTTGAAGCAGTTTGAAGCTCGGCTTCAGGAACTGCTCGGTGTGCGGCATGTCATCGCGGTGAGCAATGCCACCATCGGGCTCGAACTCGCCTTCCGAGCCGTGGTGGGGAATCGTAAAGGAGAGGTAATCGTGCCCAGCTTCACGTTTGTCGCCACGGCGCATGTGCCAGCATGGTGTGGCTGTACACCTGTGTTTGCTGATGTGGATCTCACGACGCATCACATCTCGACAGAGAGCGTGGAGCGCTGCCTGACGGACAAAACAGTGGCAATCATGCCGGTGCATCTCTGGGGTGCCTGCCAGGCCACGCCTGAGCTTGAAGCACTGGCTGCCAGACATGGGGTGCCGATCCTCTTCGATGCGGCGCACGCCTTCTCCACCAGTTTGGGCGGGAAAAAGGTCGGCCACTTTGGCGCGGCAGAAGTCTTCAGCTTCCATGCCACGAAGTTCATCAACAGCGGCGAAGGTGGGGCCATCACGACGAATGACGATGACCTCGCCCAACGGCTGCGTTTGATGCGAAACTTTGGCTTCGCGGGTTATGATAAAGTGGTGACGCTGGGCACCAACGCGAAGATGAATGAGTTCAACGCCGCCATGGGACTCACCTGCCTGGAGAGCCTGGAGGAGATCATCGCACGCAATCGAGTGAACTGGCAGGCTTATGAAGCTCAGCTCTCGAAGCTGCCTGGACTGAGTCTGTATTACTACGATCCTGCGACTGAGCCGAACTGCCAGTATGTGATCGTGGAGGTGGATGCGGCGCAGACTGGACTCAGTCGCGATGAATTCGTGGAGGTGCTGCAATCGGAGAACGTCATGGCGCGGAAGTATTTCTATCCTGGTGTGCATCGCATGGAGCCCTACCAGACGCTTCAACCGGAGGCGGGGCAGGAACTGCCGAACACGGAGATTCTCACTCGCACGGTGCTGGCTCTGCCGACCGGGACTGCGGTGGGTGAGGCGGAGATCGAGGTGATCGGAAAGATCCTGGAGATGGCGGCCTCGAATCAGCGCGAAATCAAAGCCGCACTGGCGGCAAAAACGGCATGATCAAATCACTCGCCAGTGCCTTTCACGGCCTGCTTTCACGCCTGCCGTGGTGTGGCCGTGTCTATCTCGGGCTTCTGCATCATCTGACGGCGGGGCTGCCGCTCTTCAGACGCCAGCAGGTGCTGAACTCACTTAGCTCAGCAGATTGGGGAATTCTGAAACTGCCGGCGCGCGAGGTGTCGCTGGCGGGTGATGTGAAGCTTTGGCTGCATCCTCATCAAGGTGAGTTCGACTTTGAAGCAGTGCTGGGCGGAAAGCTGTCCTACGAGCATGAGGTCTTCGACTTTCTCGATGGTGTGATCTCGCGCTACGATGCGGTGGTGGACATCGGCGCGAATGTCGGCGTCTTCACCTGCTGGTTTGGCAAACGGATGCAGGGGCGGGGCAAGGTGTATGCCTTTGATCCCTCGCGGAAGGTGTTTGGTCGGTTGTTGGAGAATGTTGAACGCAACGATCTCGATAACGTACAGGTCTTTAACTGTGCTGTTGGCAAGGACTCCGGCTTCGCCATCTTCACCGAGCCTGAAGGTCATCTGACAAATGGCTCACTCGTTGAGTCCTTTGCCCGGCAGTTCTCCCAGACGGTGAAGAAGTCTGCGGTGACCGTGATCGGTGCGGATCAGCTCTCCACGCTGCTCGCGGATCATCAGCGTGTGCTGGTGAAGATCGACACCGAAGGCTTCGAGGCCGTGGTGCTGGAGGCTCTGGCTCCGGTTCTGTCTCGATGGAGGCCCGATCTCGTGATCGAGGTGCTGCCGGAGTTTGAAGCAGAACTCAATGGTGTGAAAATCTTGTCCGAACTGGGTTACCAAGCACACTCGATCACACCGGAAGGATTGCAGCGTACTGGACGCATTACCGCCACGCATTGGCGGGATTGTTTCCTGAGCGTGGAGAAGGGATCATGATGGAACCGCCGGAACTCAGCATCATCGTCAACGCTTACAATACGGAGCGCTACATCGCCGCGTGCCTGCGGTCCATTTTTGCACTTGAAGATGCGCCGACGATGGAGGTGATCATCATCGACGACTGCTCAACGGATGGCACGGAGCAAGTGGTGCGCAGCTTCGATGATCCGAGGCTGATCTACCTGCGGAATGAGGTGAATCTAAATGCGGCTGCCTCAGTGAACATCGCGATGGCGAGAGCGCGTGGGCGCTACATCGCCCGCATCGACTCGGATGATGAATACTGCCCGCAGTACCTGAAGCGGACACTGCCGATCTTGCGCGAGCATCCGAACGTGGGGCTGGTGTATGGTGATGTGGCTTTCATGGATGAGGAGGGCCGGATCAATGGTGGAACCGCTGATGTGGCATCCCGCAGGCAGGGGCGTCCAGCCATCGCACGTGAACTGGTGCCGCTGATGTATGACAACTTCATCCCTGCGGCGACGATGATCGCTCGTCGGGAGGCATGGGGTGATGTACTGCCGGTGCCTGCGGGACGGAATTTTTGTGACTGGTACTGGACGCTGAACATGGCGCGGCGCTGGGACTTCGCGTTCGTCGATGAAGTGCTGGCGAACTATCGGCTGCATCCAGGGAACATGCACAAGGACATGATCCGGCAGAAGTATGGAGAGATGATCACCTTTCTGAATCTGGAGGAGATCTTTGCGAAGGAGGACTTTGGCCGAAGCCATGGGCAGCTGAAGGCAGAGGTGTTCTCTTCGCAGTTCAGAACCCTGGGATTGAAGTATTTCGGCTTCGGCATGATGCCGGATGCTCGGCGATGTCTGGTGGCAGCCATGTGCTGTCATCCGGTCTTTATTTTAACTAATCCGGAACAAATGCGGCTCTGGCTGGCATCGTTCATCCCACCGAGTTTTTACTCATGGTTAAAGAGGAGGGTGTGGGGATGAGTCCTGGTGCCTTTCGCATGATGCTGGCAGCAATGGTGGCGTTTTCCCACACGGCGGGGCCGCAGATTGGGAAGCCGGCGGTGCTGCTATTTTTCATCCTGAGCGGCTACTGGATCGCCAAGATGTGGCAGGAAAGATATGTGCGAACGAAGGCTCCATATCTGACCTTCGTGGTGAGCCGTGCCTGGAGGCTTTTGCCGATCTACTGGTTTTGTTACATCGTGACACTCGTGATCGCCTGGCTGACGGAACGCTGTACGGCGGAGGAGTGGGCTCTGATCAGTGAAAGTGGCTGGATTACGCGCACGGTGTTGCTGCTGGGAACCGCCATCCAATACAGGCTGCTAACTTCAGCCTGGTCACTCGACTACGAGTTTCAGTTCTATCTGCTGGCTCCGTTGCTTCTGACGCTGATGCCTGGATGGCGGGGAGCCCTGGCCTGGGCAGGCTGGCTGGGCTGTTTATTGCTGGGAGCGATGTATTCCTTTTCCATTCATCCTTGGCCTGCGTTGGTGCTGCATTTCATGGGCTTCTTTGGTGCTGGAATGATGATGCAAGTGACTGGATGGCGTCCAGGACCGATGCTGGCGAAGATTTCACTCGGCCTGTTTGCGGCAGGGCTTCTGGCGGTGTGCGTGTACTTTGTGCTGGATCGTGCGGGGATGACTTTCGGCTGCCCATGGATGCTCGGTTTGCATGATGGGCGCGATGGTGTGCTGGCCCTGCTCGGGGCTCCAGCGGCGCTTGCCTCCTGCCTTCAGCCCTCGAACGCCTGGGATCGTGCGCTGGGAGCTGCCTCCTACCCGCTGTATCTGGTGCAGAAGTTTGTGGATGTGTTTTTTGAGCAATGGCTGCGCGGGGCGTCGATGCTGACGAAGACCGCCTCACTGCCTTTGCAGTGGCTGACCATGCTGGTGGTGACGGCTGTCCTTTACCGCTTTTTTGATCGGCCGGTGGACAGATGGCGGCAGGTCTGGGTGACAAGCAGGCAGTCCGGCGGAGGATTAATGCAGTCAAACGTATGAGCAATTATTTCTGCGGAATGAAATCCGGATATTTGGCTGTGCAGCCCGGGTACCCACTCTGCGGCGTTGGGCTGGGACGAACTGAAGACTGGAAGTATTTTCAGACGCTCCACGAGTGATCCAATCATGGTTTATTTGCCATTCGCCGTCAGTAGTCGCCGGTCTGCCCTATCGAATCAGGTGCCTGAAATAATCTTGCACTCACCACACTCCTAAATCACACGCCATGAGACTAGAAGTCATCCGAGAGATTCAGCGCCAGCGTGCAAGTGCCAGCCAGCCGTTATATCCAGCGCCTGAGTCTCTTCCAGCGGTCAAACCTGATGACGGCAATCCAGTTAGCCTAAAACGCAGGTTGATGCATTTGCTGGCTCCAGTTGCCTTTCCTGTAAAAAGCATGTTCTGCAGCATGTCTAATCAGGCCATTTTTTCAGATTGGAAACATCGGGTGACAACGGGTTACCGTTTTTCCGAAGAGTGGCTTACAAGGCGCTTTCATCAGGAGATTGGTAGCATGGACGGCAGAAGGGTGCTGATCCCTGGAACCCATTTCAACACTAGGGAGGCCCGCCGGTGGTTTGGCCGCCCAGTGAGTGAACTTCATCTTTTGGATATTGTGGACTGGAGTCCGGCCTTTGCTTCAGGTGCCGCTGAGTTGGAACGCCTATGCCTACCAAAGCTGAGCTTTCATCATGGCACGCTGGACAAACTGCCCCTCGTGGATGGAGCTGTGGATGTGATGGAGTCCTGTGCCGTGTTGGAGCATGTGGGAAACATGAAAGACTCTGCCAAGGAGATGGCGCGAATCCTGTCACCTGATGGGCTGGCTCTGCACAGGTTCGGACCGTTGTATTTCACTCACGGGGGCGATCATTGCAGCGCTGCTCTCGGCTTGGATCACGGCTATGATCATTTGCTGCTGGATGACGCGCCCTACGTGAAGCAGTTGCAGGATTCGGCGCCTTATGAACGTCTAGGCCAGGAGGCATCAGACTCCCGCTACTGGGCTCTCCAGGGCATTTTTTCGTTCCTGAAACCCCAGGAGTATCTGGACGCTTTTACTCCTTGGTTCGAGCTGGTCGAAGTGCTTACGGTTGTCAGCGAGGAGGCTCTCGCTTTTCGATCTGCCAGGCCAGACCTCTGGAATACCCTGCTGAAGGCAGGGCTAGAGGAGAAGGATCTATTGATCGGCAGCATGTCAGTTATTCTGAGGAAGCATTGATGGAATGCCTCTCACCGATAACCTTCCTCACAATTTTAAATTCTTTTTCCGGCACGACTCGCACATCGCTTTGTTATGAACACCTTTGACGCAACGTCCTACTATGTCGGACATCATTCGAGTGCCTCCGTTTCAGAATGGCAGGAGTGGTATGAGGCTGGTGCCTGGCCGCCAGCACTGAGGAGACGCCCTGCTTCTGAGTTCTCCATAGGTGATGGGCACGGGATCGTTTACCAGATGCTGCTCTCTCATGCGCCTTTTCGAAGGACGTTGGACATCGGATGCAGTGCAGGAGATTTCATCCTGCCCATCAAAGGAATGAGCGAGGAGTCTCATGGCGTGGACATTGCTCCGTTGCCTGGCGCCTGGGGTGTGCTGAGAGACCACTTTGGCATCCATTGTCAGACGCATGATTTTGATAAAGCCGACCTACCTTTCCCCGAGGGGCATTTTTCAGCGGTGACGATGATCATGGTGCTTGAGCATGTTTTCAATGTGGACCACGCGGTCGCTGAGATCGCGCGTGTGCTTGAGACCGGAGGCGTGGCGGTGGTGCAGGTTCCAAACATCGCGTACCTGAAGCGGCGCATCGAACTGCTGCTGGGGCGGATGCCCGTCACGGCTGACTCATCGGATCGTGACTTTACGAAGTCGTGGGATGGGCAGCATCTGCACAATTTCACCTTGGATTCGCTGAAGATGGTTTTTTCTCGACACGGCATGCAGATCGAGCAGTGCCGCTGCTTCGGAAGGCTGGCGGGACTGAGGTCACGCTGGCCGAGTCTGCTGGGTGCGGACCTTACGGTGCTGGCGCGGAAAGTGAAGCCCTGAGTGATGTCATGAACCTGATCGAATCCATCTCCACGAAAGTCCGGCATCTGCCTGGACTGAAACACCTCGGCCCGCTCTGGAATGTTCTGCGACCGCTTTATCAGCGCGTCGTGACTTTGAGTGCTGGTTCACAGGGTCTGGTGCGGGTGATCAATGGTATGGATGAGGTCCGTGTTTTGCCGGAGTGGCGCGCTTTGCCTGAAGTGTATGAGCCAGAGGTTTGGACGCAGGTGTTGCCGGGAATCAAACGGGGGGATTGCATCGTGGACATCGGCGCGCATTATGGACTTTATGCGATTGCTTTTGCCAAACGGACCGGGCCCACTGGCCGAGTGCTGGCGGTGGAAGCTGATCCGGAAAATGCGGAGGTGCTGCGTGCCCATGTGCGGCTGAATCAGTTGGAAGGCATCGTTCAGGTGATCGCCAAAGCACTCTCAGATCGCGAAGGCGAGGCGGAGTGGCACAGCCAGGACATGCAGTCTGTGGCGCGGCCTGCGGAGGAGGGTTGTGAGGCTCCGAAAGTGGTGATGACGACTCTGGATCGTGTCAGTGAGGGGCGGCGGGTGGATGTGGTGCTGGTGGACATCGAGGGCTACGAGGAGGCTGCTCTGCGTGGTGGCACCGGGCTGCTTCGTGATCCTGCGCGGCGTCCTCGGCTGATCGTGATCGAGGTGCATCCCTACAACTGGCATCTCTGCGGCAGCAGCTCAGCGAGCTTGATGAGTTTCCTTCGCGGCTGCGGCTATACGGTGACGCATCTCGATGGTTCGCCCGTTGAAGGGATCGTTCAGTATGGCCATGTGCTGGCTGTTCCGGCTTGAGTTGATATTGGGTTTTCCACAGTTCGAGTGAAGCTTCTCCACGTTCCCTTTACTTGGTATCCAGCGGCTTGCGGTGGCACGGAGGTCTATGTGCGGGCGTTGATGCGTGAGCTTGCCGAGTTGGGTTGGGAAAATGAGATCGCTGTTCCGGGGGAGATGGATGCGTTGGAGATCGTGGATGGGGTGCCGGTGCATCGGGTTTCGATGGATTCAGAGATGACTCAGGAGATGCTTTATGGGGCGGGTGAGCCAGCGTCTGCGGTGGCTTTTTCAAAGGTGCTGGATGTGACAAAACCGGATGTAGTTCATTTTCACGCCTACAGCCCGGCGGTGTCAGTGCGCTGGCTGGAGGCGGTGCGGGCACGAGGCATTCCTTGCGTGTACACTTATCACACACCGACACTGGCCTGCGGGCGTGGCACGCTGATGCGTTGGGGTTCAGTGCCCTGTGATGGGATGATGACACCATTACGCTGTGCGGCCTGCACGCTGCATGGGCTGGGGGTGAGCAAGCCGATGTCCTGTGTTCTGGCCGTGGCTTCCCCGGCGGCTCAGGCGCTGAGTGTGCGAGTGCCTTTCCGCATCTGGCCCCTCATGCAGCGGCGCACATCGGCTGTGCTTCAGTGGCTTGGCGGCATGACGCGGGTAGTAGCTCTATGCCAGTGGGGAAGGGAAGTGATGCTGCGGAATGGTGTGCCAGGGGAGCGCTTGAACGTAGTGAGGCATGGGCTGGCGGGTGGGGAAAGACATGGAGAGAGTGAGACGCGGAGACGCGGAGAGGGGGAGACTTTGAGGGTGGCGTTTTTTGGGCGTCTAGATCGTACGAAGGGGCTCCAGGTGCTCGTGGAGGCCTTGCGTTTGATGCCGGAGCTGAAAATCGAACTGCACTGCCATTTGATCTTCGATGAAGGTGTGAAGGAGACGATGAATCCGCTTTTGAGTGAGATGGAGAGCGATTTGAGAGTGCATCTCCATCCGCCCGTGGCCCCTGATATTGTCGTGCACACGATGTCCGCTTATGATGCGGTTGCAGTACCCTCGATCTGGCTGGAGACAGGTCCGCTCGTGGTTCTTGAAGCTTTCGAAGCGGGAGTGCCGGTGCTTGGATCTCGTCTGGGAGGCATCGCTGAATGGGTGAAGCATGAGCGGGATGGATTGCTCATCGAGCCTGGGAATGCCGCGGCCTGGGCGCGTGAACTCAAGCGCTTGGTGGATGAGCCCACACGCCTCGCTCAGCTACGCAACGGTGTCGGTCCGCCGCCACGGATGAGAGAGGTGGCTCATCAAATGGATCATATTTTCCGTGAGCTCACTCCCCCTGCATTTTCACCGCCTGCTGCTTCTTGATGAAAGCTTCCTCCTACCTGCGTCTCCTACGTCTGATCCCTGCCTCGTTGCCTGGGAAGTCCAGGCTGGTACGCCTCTTGATTGACCGTTTGGCCCCTCAGGGGGAAGCGGAGGTTGAGGCGCTTGGGTTTCGCTTTGTCGTTCCTTCATTGCGTGAGCCGATCTCATCCAGCCTGCTCGTGAATGGCACCTATGAGCCACTTCTGTGCCGCGCGCTCTCTCAGGTGCTGGAGCCTGACGGGGTGTTCTTTGATGTGGGGGCGAATGTAGGGTTCTTTTCCCTGCTGGCGGCGCATCGGTTGGTGCCCGGAGGCAGGGTGGGAGCCTTTGAGGCGTCTCCGCGCATTTTCTCCTGCCTGGAGCGAAATGCTCATGCTCAACCGCGCGCGGGGCTGACGCTGTTTCACCGTGCCGTCACCGAGCGCTCGGGCTATGAGATGAGCTTCTTTGATGCGCCGGAGACAAAGTTTGGCATGGGCTCACTGGCGAACCGCTTCGGCAGCAGCGCGGCGGTGGTGAAGTCGATCTCTCTGGATGATGCGGCAGAGCAGATGGGGCTTGAGCGGGTGGATGCGATCAAGGTGGATGTGGAGGGCTTCGAGCTTGGCGTGTTCCGGGGTGCGCGCCGTCTGCTCGCGATGACCCCAGCTCCGGTCATCTTTTTTGAGTTCAATGACTGGGCGGAGTCGAACGCGCTGGCCGTGCCAGGAGATGCGCAGCGCTTTTTGCAGGAGCTGGGATACATCATCGTGCCCCTGGAGGACTGGTCGAGAGGAGATCGAAATCCTCATCCTGTGCAGACGAGCGGCGGTGCGGAATTTGTGGCCTTCAAGCCAATGCCGAACTGATTCACTTGGGTGAGGAATGTTACAGATGAGTAAGATGATGACAGTGCCAATTTCAGTGGCTATCCCGGCGTATAGGAACGCAGATTCTCTTCGTGAGACGCTGCGCAGGGTCTGTAGCTGTGAGCCGCTGCCCCAGGAAATTGTGATCCATGCGGATGGCGGCTGGCAGGTGCCGTCTGTGGTTTATCAGGGGCTTCCGGTCAGTGTACGGGTGATTACTTCCTCTGAAAATCTCGGCCCCGGAGGCGGACGACATCGTTTGTTTCAAGAGGCTGCTTTTGAGATTATCGCCAGCTTTGATGATGACTCCTGGCCTTTGGACCGGGATTACTTCGCGCAGGCGATGCTGGTGATGGAGGCTTTTCCAAATGTGGCGGTGATGTCTCCAGCGGTCTATTTGCGTGAGAAACCGGTGCTGGCACCGATGTCCGAGGCAACGACGGTGCGCTCGTTTGAGGGTAGCGCCTCGGTACATCGGCGGTCTCAGTATTTGAAGCTTCCCGGCTATGTACCTGTGCCGGCGGCGTATGGAGTCGAGGAGGCGGATTTGGCTCTGCAAATTCATGCTGCCGGGTTCGAAATCCTCTCTTGCCCGTGGATGCGGGCTTGGCATGACCGGCCTTATGCGGACCACAAGCACACGGTATTGCCGTGGATTCGCAATGAAGTGCTGCTGTCCTACCTGCGCTTCCCGCACATCGCCCAGCCCTGGGGATGGGTGCGGGCGCTGCGCCATGTCTGGCGGCACCGCCGGGAGATTTCCCCTTTCACTTTGCTGCGTGAGCTGGCGTGGAGTCTTCCGAACGCTCTCAATTACCACCGCTATAAAAGGCGATATTCAATGCCAGAGGTCTGGCGTCATCACCGCAGCCAGGAGCGGCGATTCCTGCTGGCAAAGCTGCAGGACGAATCTGGAAGACTGAAGCTGAGCGTCACCGCTGCACCACCAGCGCAGCGGGTGCTCTACATCCAGTACACGAATCCAGGCTCCTACCCGCCGCTGGAGCATAGCGCACGGATGTTTGCCCGTGAAGGCTGGGAAGTGGAGTTTTGTGGGCTGACGGGAAGCGGGCCTGTGAGTTTGGAATTTGCTCCACATCCGCGCGTACATGTGCGGCGGATCAATTATAAGGAACCGGGTTTCACCCAAAAGCTTCACTACGCTATTTTCACCTTCTGGTGTTTGGTGAGGGTCCTGCGCTGGCGGCCACAATGGATCTATGCCTCAGATGATTTATCCACGCCTGCGGCAGAACTCATCCGTGTTCTGACCCGCTGCCGGGTGATCTACCATGAGCATGACTCGCCTACTCCTGGGATGATGACGGAGTCGCGGATCCTCAGGCATGTTCGGCGTGCTCGCCTCCAGATCGGACGCCGTGCCGACATCGTCATCCTACCGAACGAACAGCGGCTGGACACTTTCACACAGGCTGCGAGTACGCGCGGGCATAGCTTTTGTGTCTGGAACTGCCCAGGCGAGGATGAAGTGCCCGCCGTGATGCCTTCACGAAGCATGGGCGGACCGCTCAAGGTGCTCTACCACGGTTCCATCGTTCCCGACCGCTTTGGCACTTATGTGCTAGAGGCCATCGCCGCCAGTGGTCGCGATGTGAGAGTGCGGCTTATTGGATACCTACCCGCCGGACATTTCGATTATGCGGATAAGCTGGCTGCCAGAGCCCAGGAACTCGGCGTGGCGGACCGTTTCGAGTATCTGGGGGCTATCCCTCATCGTGCAGACCTCATGCGTCTGGGCTCCGAGTGCCATGTGGGCCTCTGCATGCTGCGAATCCACGAGGGCGACATTAACATGCAGCACATGGCCGGGGCCTCGAACAAGCCTTTTGATTATCTTTCCCAAGGTCTCGCTCTCATCGTGCCGCCAGACCCTGAGTGGGAGCGGATGTACGTGGAAACAGGCTGCGCGAAGACCTGTCCGATCAATGACGCGGCACGTCTTGCCGAAATCCTCCGCTGGATGGCCGATCATCGTGCTGAAGTGGCTGAGATGGGCAGGCGCGGCCATCGGCTCATCCAGGAGCAGTGGCACTATGAAAAACAGTTCGCCCCCGTGCTGGCACTCATGCAGCAGACACCCAATTCAACACCAAATTCATGATCTTCGGTTCCTTCAAAAAAATACTCTCCAAAGTGTGGTTTCGTCCAGGCACCGCCCACCGCATTCTCACCGGCCCGATGAAAGGAATGTGGTTCAAGTGTAGTGAAAATACTGGCCTCGCCGCTTTGTATTCTGGCAATGAGCAGGACAACCAACGTGTCTATGCCGCCGTCGTGAGGCCTGGAGACACGGTGGTGGATGCCGGGGCGAACTGGGGTGTCCACACGCTCTATCTCGCACGGCTCACCGGTGCCACTGGCAGGGTCCACGCCTTCGAGCCGCATCCACAGGTGGTGGAGGAGCTGCGCTGGCATGTGGAGCGGAACGATCTCCGGCAGGTCACCATTCATTCCTGTGGCTTGATGGATCGCAGTGGAGAGATCCCCTTTGTGCTCGGAGAAAACTCGAAGACCAGCCATGTCGGTGGAACACATGATCAGACTGCAGGCTTCCAGATTATTGTGCCCTGCAGTACGCTAGATGATGTGATGGACGGAAGCTCAGTGACTTCCCTGCGCCTGATCAAAGTGGATGTCGAAGGCGCGGAAGCGAGGCTGCTTCAAGGTGCGGAAAGAACGATCAACCGCTTCCGCCCACATCTTGTGGTGGAACTGCACAATCCCGAGCAGGACATGGAGGTGGCCCGTCTGCTGACAGCTTGGAATTACAAAATCCAGCGTGTGGATGGCAGTCCGATCAAGCATCTGGACCGCCCATGGCCTGACCCGGAGGGCGTTTGGGGCACTCTTCATGCCATCCCTCAGTGAAGCACTCGCTCGCCATTGTCGAAACACATCCGGTGCAGTATCACGCGCCGGTTTGGCGTCATGCCCGCGCGGCGTGTGGTTTGCCTTTGAGCCTCATTTATGGCGGTGACTTCAGCGTGCGTGGGTATCGGGACCGGGAGTTTGGTGCCTCTTTCCAATGGGAGGCGGATCTGCTGGCGGGCTATCCTTCCCAAGTGCTCCAGCCTCAGGCGGTGGACTATGAAAGTGTCACCGCTGCGGGGCTCGAGGCTGCCCTGGACGCCATGCAGCCCTCCGCCCTTCTCTCGCTGGGGTATCATCATCCGCTGGATCGTGCCGCACTGCGCTGGGCCATGAAAAACAAAGTGCCCCTGATCTTCCGTGGTGAGACGAGTGATGTGCCGCACTCGAAGCGCGTTTGGTGGCGTGCCATGCTGCGGGATGTGATGCTGCGCCGTCTCTATCGTCTTTGCTCAGCTTGCCTTTACCTGGGTGAGCGTTCACTCAGGCATTATCAGCGGCTTGGCGTGCCTTCGGAGAGGCTCATCCGCTCACCCTACTGTGTGGACGATGCCGCCTTTCAGACGGGGGAGTCGGCTCGGGCCACTCTGCGTGCGGAGACGCGGAGGAGTGTGGACATCCCTGAGGAGGCGTGGGTGCTTCTGTTTTCGGGGAAACTCTCATCGAGAAAAGGCGTGGATCTCCTGCCAACAGCTGTTCGGTCTCTACCCGAGGCACTGCGAGCACGCATCCATCTGGTCTTCGTGGGCGCAGGTGAGCGGCGTAAAGCGCTGGAGACCGCTTTGGCTGAGGCACCGGCAGTGCGCTGTCACTTTACTGGCTTTGTGAACCAGTCTGGCCTGAGCGCATGGTATCACGCAGCAGATGCCCTTGTTTTGCCCAGTCTGGAGCTGGAAACCTGGGGGTTAGTGGTCAATGACGCTCTCCATCATGGCGTGCCCGCCGTGGTAAGTGAGGCGGTCGGCTGTGCGCCAGATCTGGTGATCTCTGGTCAGACGGGAGAGCTGTGTTTGCCGGGAGATGCCAGCTCCCTCGCGGCCGCACTTCAGCGCTGTGCCGAGTGGAGTCTGGTCGATTCCTTGTCTGTCCGGGAGAGATGCCGGGAGCGGGTCAGTCACTACACCATCGCTCATGCTGCCGAGGGGCTCAGCCAGGCGTGGGAACGAGTGAAGGTGAAAACGAGACGCTGATGCCGCGCCTGCTCATCATCGGAATTCCGCAGCCGACTCATGTCGGGCGGCATTTTTTACATGCTGCCGAGAGCCTTTCCTGGCTGGTGGAGTTGATGGATCTGAGTGATGCCTATGCGGCACCTGTCTGGATGAGGCGCATCTGCTGGCATCTGATGGGGCATCGGCCTGTGTATCTTGGCGCATTCAGTGCGGCCGTGGTGAGGAAATGCCGGGCTGAGCGGCCCGATTTAGTGCTCACGACCGGTCTTGCTCCGGTGAATGACTTGGCTTTAAAAGAGATCGCCGCGATGGGTATCCCGGTGGCGAACTTTCTGACGGATGATCCGTGGAATCCAGCCCACCGTGCGCCGTGGTTCATGCGTGCGTTGCCTCATTACCAGCATGTCTTCACGCCGAGACATGCCAATGAGGCGGATCTCCGTGAGCATCTGCGTTCGGTTTCCTACCTGCCCTTTGCGTATGCACCAGAAGAGCATCATCCTCCGGTGAGCATTAGTGCCGAGGAACGAAATCGGTGGTCCGGCTTGGTGGCTTTCATCGGTGGAGCGGATGATGACCGGGTGGCGATGGTGCGTGCCCTTGTCCGCGCCGGGGTTCCAGTCGGACTATGGGGTGGATATTGGCAGGAGCAGCCGGATCTGGCTGCCCACGCACATGGTCATGCGGATGCGGAGACTTGCCGGAAAATCGTGGCAGCAGCCGGGACCAATCTTTGCCTTGTCCGCCGGGCGAACCGAGATGGGCACTCTATGCGCAGTTACGAGATGCCAGCGATCGGTGGCTGCCTCCTGGTGGAGGATACCACCGACCATCAGTCGCTCTATGGGCCCGACGGGGAGGCCGTCCTTTATTTTTCCCAGATCGCTGATTTACCAGCCAGGGCTCGTGTGGCGCTCAGCATGACAGAGGGGCAGTGTGAAATTCTGCGTCAAAAAGCTCGTCAGAAAGTGGATTCCTCTGGCAATACATATGCTGATAGGCTTGAGATCATTCGCCACCTTTTGATGCCTCGTCTTGTTTAGTTCCTCTTATCCATGTGCTCTATTCTCGGTAGAATCAAAACGGCAGCCTGCATCTCTGGCGGAGATATTGAACTTGGATTGAAGGTTCTAGATCGCCGTGGGCCAGATTCGCATCGTGTCTGGCGCTCGGAGGATAAGGTTGTCGAACTGCTCCACACCCGGCTGGCGATTGTGGACTCTGACCCGAGGGCAATTCAGCCGATGCTGGACGAAGAGCGTGGGCTCGCGCTGATCTTCAACGGCGAGATCTACAATTTCCGCGAACTGCGCCGGGAACTTTCGGCCTATCCTTTCCGCACAGAGTCTGACACGGAAATCATTCTTGCCGCCTATGCATTGCATGGCGTAGAGGGGTTTTCCCTGCTGAAAGGCATGTTTACCCTGTCGCTGGTGGACACCCGCGCACGGCGGATCTGGCTGGCCCGAGATGCTGTAGGGAAAAAGCCGCTTTATCTGGCAAGATGGGAAGGACAGGTCTGCTTCGGCTCCAGTCTCCAGGCCATTTCGCTCGTCTGTGGAGGCACCCGAAGTGTGTCTCAAGTGGCTGCTGACAGTTATTGGAAAGAAGGTTTTGTCCGCCCGGACCTGGCGGTGTGGGCGGGGGTGAATCCTGTGCTGCCCGGAGAGATCGTAGAACTCGACTGGACAGGAGACGAAGTGAGCCGCAGGCACCAGTGCCCGAAAGTAGAGCGACTGTATGCCGGGGAGAATTTCGATGAAGTGGTCCGTGCTATCGACGGACTGCTGGAGCGTGCGGTGAATCGTCGCCTCCAGGACAATCCCAGCCCGGCGGTGCTTTGCTCAGGTGGAATCGACTCCACGGTGGTGACGATGATGGCCGCCCGCATCGAAAGGCGCGGCGGACTGGAGAAACCGCTCAAGGTTCTTACTCTAGGCGCGCTGGTACCTCTCACCAATGATGAGCGCTACGCCCGCTATGTAGCCTGGCGTCTCGGGAAGAAAATCGAGGTCATCAGGCCTGAACTTCGCTCTCTCTCCTCGTCCATCATCGACTGTCTGGACATTCAGGATGAGCCCCTGGGCATGATCTCGTTCTTCCCCTTGTGGCGTTTGGTGAATGCTGTCTCTGACCATAGCCGCATCTTGATCTCCGGGGAGGGGGGAGATGAATTTTTCCTCGGCTATTCGGCTCCGCAGCGCTGGTTGCAAGAGTGCCCGGCGCAGAGTCCCGACCCGGATGCAAGCTGTGGCACGCATGTGCCTTGCGGGCCGGAATTGCCTTCGTGGATGAGTGACTGGGGCCGGTCCATGTCCACCGACCATCTCGTGGGGCACTCCTTTACCAAGGTGGACCGAGCCTCTGCAGAGCAAGGGGTGGAAATGCGCTGCCCGCTGCTGGACTGGGATCTCATTTCATATGCCCGAAGTTTGCCCTACTCGATACTGGCGGTGGACCCGGTTTTGAAACCACTACTCAAACGACTGCTTCACGGTTGGCCGTCCTGGTTTGTCCACCGCCCGAAGCTCGGCTTCACCATGAATCTGCGCTATCTCTGGGGAGCATCGAACTACTCCGGCCTGCGGGAGGCCATCCTTGAGGAGAGCCAGGAGCGCTTCGCAGCACACCTGCCGCTGGCCCTTTGCAAGAAAGCTTCGACCTGGACTGCGCGCGATATCTTCCAGCACTTCCCCGTGGTATGGAAGCTCCTGGCGTGGAGCCGTTTCAAGAAACGGAATCGACTCTGAGTGAGTCGAGAACTCGGATGGAAAAGCCTCTCAAAATAGGCATAGGCGTTCATGGGCGTTTCCACGCCTTCGGCTTGGCAGCTGGGCTGCTGGAGCTGGGGCATGATGTGACGATTTTCACTAACTATCCGGCATTCATAGCAGCGCGTTTTGGCATCCCTGCGGCACGGGTGCGTGGCTTCCCTCTGCATGGTACGGCAGTCAGGCTCATGGAGCGCCTGCATGCTTTTGAAAAAATGCCCGGTTTCGATGCGCTCATGCATGGCTGGTTTGGCTCCTGGCTTGCACGCCGCCTAACCGCTGAGCGTTGGGACGCAACCTACACCTGGAGCAGTGTATCCAAAGAGTATCTGGAGTGTAAACGAGTGGCCGGAGCGCGGCTCGTGGCCAGAGGTTCCACCCACATTCGCAGGCAATGGCAGCTCCTCCAGGATGAGGAAGCCCGCACTGGCTGCATCATCGGAAAACCAAGCGAGGCCATCATACTGCGTGAGGAGGCGGAGTATGCGCTTGCCGATGCGGTCATCGTCCTCTCCAGCTTCTCCAGGCAGACTTTCCTTGATGCCGGGCTGCCGCCGGAAAAGGTGCGGCTCATGGTCTCTGCCGTAAATGTGGCTGACTTCGCCGCCGCTCCCGAAGTCGTTCAGGCACGGCAGAAGAGGCTCTTTTCGGGTGAACCGTTGCGAGTGCTCAGTGTTGGCACCTTTTCCCACCGCAAAGGGGCGCTCGACATCGTTGCCATGGCTGATGCATTGCCGCCTGACCGATTCCAATTTCGCTTCGTCGGCACGGTGGCTGATGAGGCCATCGCCCTGGCCGAAAAACCGCACGGCAGAATTAAGTTCATCCCGCGAGTCCCGCAAGGCGAACTGCAACAGCACTATGCCTGGGCGGATGTCTTTGTCCTGCCGTCCATTGAGGAGGGGCTTGCCGCAGTGCTTCCTCAGGCTGCCGCTGCTGGATTGCTAGTCCTGGCTACACCGAATTCCGGGGCGGCCGATGTGATTCGTGACGGAGAAGGCGGCTGGATTCTGCCCGCGAGGGATGCCGTTGCCTTTGGCAAGAAACTTACCTGGATCGACTCTCACCGGCCGGAAGCCACAGATCTCGTGCGGGCTCATGGCAGCCAGAGCCGCTCAAGAGACTGGCGCGATGCTGCGGTGGATTTTGTCCAGCATTGCAAGCAGACTGGCATTGACGAAAAACCAGCCGACTAAGTCTTGGGGTTCTCCTCCTGCTTTCAGTCGCTTGAGTCCGAGTCCTGGAAAAGCAGATTGCCCTTTCACCGCCAAACCCGTACTGTCTGCGTCCTCCACCTTTTCTCCTGATGTTCCCGATCTCCAAGGAATCCCTCCAAACTCTGCTCCTTATCTGGGCAGGTTTAAGCTTCATCCTGCTGATGGCCACATGGTACAGCAAGCGTCCTGGAGTTGGTCTGCCCCTCTGCTACGCTTTCGCGACATCGCTCCTTTACGTGCCTGGAGCCATCGCCTATGCCATGCCGGGTTATCAGCCGAAGTCTCAAGTCCTGCTCGATAATCAAGCCTCTCTCAAGGCGACTCAGATGGGTTTTGAGATCACCACGATTGGATTGCTTGGGCTCGTGCTCAGTTGGTTTTTTGCGACTCCGGTTATCGGCACAAAAATTCGTCTTCGGGCAATACGCCTGATGCCCGTCATCAACGCGAAATTGCCGGGGACACTCCTGGTCATGTCTCTACTTTTCTTCTTTGTTCTGACCCCTGTGATGCGCTTGGTCCCAAGTCTCGGCAGCATCGGCTCATCGGGGGTGTCACTCTCGATGGTGGCTGTCTGTGCTGCTTGCTGGCAGGCGTGGATAGCTGGGGATCGTGTGCGCTTTTACTGGTGGCTGATTTGCTCTTCCATCGCCTTCCCTTTCATCACACTCATTTTCCTCGGATTCATGAGTTTCGGCACAGCCAGTGTCATCACGGTGTGGATGTTTGTAATGTCCTTTTATCGCCCCCGGTGGCTAGCCATTGTGGTGCTCTTCTTGTTCATGTATGGCGGCATGTCCGTTTATGTGAACTACATGCGTGAACGCAATGCCATCCGCGAATCGGTGTGGACCCAGCAGCAGATGTCTTCACGGTTTGATCAGATCGCCAACCTGGCCGACAACTTCGAACTGTTGGACCTTTCGAACAACTACCATCTGGAGGCCTTGGATATTCGCCTGAATCAAAATCATCTTGTCGGCGTGAGCGCCAGCTACCTAGCCCGCGGAAGAGTTGATTTTGCCAAGGGGTTCACCCTTTGGGTGGCCGCCACCGCTTGGATTCCACGAGTTCTATGGCCGGACAAACCGAGCATGGCTGGTTCTAGCGGCATGGTGGCCCACTTCACTGGGCTGTCCTTCCCCAAGGGAACCAGCGTGGGCATCGGGCATATCATGGAACTCTTTATCAATTATGGCCGCTGGTGCGTGTTTGCCGGCGTATTCGTCATTGGGTTCCTGTTGCGTTGGTTTGATCTGCGCGCCGGGCAATACCTCGCATCTGGAGACTACTGGAGTTTTGGGCGGTGGCTTTTGCCCGCCACAGGATTGCTCAACGTTGCGGGCAACATCGCCACAGCTGTGGCGAGCATGGCTGCCGCTTTTGTGTTCGTCACAGCCATTCACCGCGTTTTCTTCGCCTCTTATTACACGTCATCGGCGGTTGATGCTCCCTACCGAGCTCCTGCGCTTGCCCGCCCTTGGTCGTTGAGGCGTGGACAATCACGCAGAGCGTAAATTTTCCAATCTCCTCGCGCGCCCAAGCGTGGAAACCCGTTTAACCATGTCTCGTACAGTTCCAATCCTGACCTTGCGCAAAAAGTTCCTTTTTGCCGCCATCGCCATCAGTATCATCATCTTCGGCCTGCTTCTCGCCGGGGAAATCGCCGCTCGGGTGGTCATGCATATAAAGCATGGCGTGCCCGGCAAGAGCTACGGTATCTATGTGGGTGACTCTGAACTCGGTGCTACTCATCGGCCTCACGGTTATAACTCAAACAGCATCCTTAATAACTTCGGTCTGCGCAATCGTGAGGACGTGCCGGACATCAAGCCTCCAGGCTCCACCCGCATCTACTGCTCCGGCGGCTCCACCACCTTCTGTTACAATCTCGAAACCGACGATGCCTGGCCTACGGTACTCCAAAACAAGCTTCGCCCGCTTCCAGGCCATGAGAAGGATCAGGTGCTTAACGGCGGCCAGATCTGCTTCTCCCTTTGCCATGAATTCATCCTCGGAAAGCGGCTCATCCCGAAGCTTAAACCTGATGTCGTCGTCATCTTCACCGGCGTGAACGAAGGCATGTCAGCGGAGCAGTTTGAAAACAACGAACCTGGGGCTTTGGATCGCCTGCTAAAGGAGAAAAAGTGGGGCGAGCCCGCGAAAAAGCTCGACCAAGCCCGCTTCTGGAAGCGCAACAGCGCTCTGGTCCGTGTCTGGGATTATTACATCAAGCGCATGTTCGAGCAGCAGGCGACTGCCGCCTACCACGTCGAAGACATCGTTGAGCGTCCGGTGAATCACCCCTCCCAGCATCCCTATGTCATGGCGAATCTAGATCACTCCCTCCGCGCCTACATCGCCTTCATCCGTGAACAAGGAGCCACACCTGTGGTTCTTCGTTTTGGAGACAATGGCGACAACGATTGGTACAAGCGTTTCGGCATTCGTGAATGGCGAGAGCGTGCTGTGCAGATCGCGCATGAAGAGGGCGTCGCCGTCTGCGATGCCGCGTCTGTCATCGAAGCTCATCCGAAACGCAAAGAGTGCTTCATCTCCTCCGGCGTCCACGTCACCAGCTTGGGTGCTGATGTGATGGCCGAGGAGTTAAAAAAGACCCTTCTTGCCCTTCCTGCTTCGAAGTCCGGCGCTCCAGCTGCTCCTTGATTTTTCCCATGCCCAAGATCCTCGGTATCTCCGCCTTCTATCACGACAGCGCCGCCGCCTTGGTGGTCGATGGTGACATCGTCGCCGCAGCGCAGGAAGAGCGCTTCACCCGCATCAAGCATGACCATGAGTTTCCCGTGAATGCAGTGGACTACTGCCTGCGCGAGGCCGGACTAACGCCGGAGCAGATCGACTACGTGGTCTTTTACGACAAGCCGCTGCTCAAGTTTGACCGCCTGCTCGAAACCTACCTCGCCTATGCTCCTGCAGGCCTGCGTTCGTTCATGATGGCCATGCCGCTTTGGCTGAAAACTAAGCTCCATCTCCCGCGCGAGATCCGCAAGGCGCTCAAGGGTCGCTACAAAAAGCCCATCGCCTTCACCAGTCATCACGAGTCCCACGCGGCTAGCACCTTCTTCCCCTCGCCGTATGATGAAGCCGCCATCCTCACGCTGGATGGCGTGGGCGAGTGGGACACCGCCACCATCGGCCATGGCAAAGGCAACAAGATCAAGCTGATCAAAGCCCTGCACTTCCCGCACTCACTCGGCCTGCTCTACAGCGCCTTCACTTACTTCTGCGGCTTCCGAGTGAACTCCGGTGAGTACAAGCTTATGGGCCTCGCCCCGTATGGCGAGCCTAAGTATGCGGACCTCATCCTCGAAAAGCTCATCGACCTCAAAGCTGACGGCTCCATGGCCATGGACATGAGCTACTTCAGCTTCTGCGAAGGCCTCACCATGACCGGCGACAAGTTCGCTGAACTCTTCGGCGGCCCAGCCCGCAAGCCCGAGAGCGCCATCACCCAGCGAGAGATGGACCTCGCCGCCTCCGTGCAAAAGGTCACTGAAGAGGCCGTCCTGCGCATGGCCCGTCATGCTAAAGAACTCACCGGTGCCAAGTATCTCTGCCTCGCAGGTGGTGTCGCTCTGAACTGTGTCGCCAATGGCAAGCTGCTCCGCTCCGGCATCTTCGAAGACATCTTCGTAACACCCGCCTCAGGCGATGCTGGCGGCGCGCTCGGTGCGGCGCTGTTCACGCACCATCACCTTCTGGACAACCCACGCTCACCCGGCGGACGAGACTCCATCAAAGGCTCACTCCTCGGTCCAAAATGGTCGAACACGGAGATTCGCGCCTTTCTCGCAGAGCGGAAGATCACTCACACCTACTTCGATACCGAGCCCGAACTTCTTCAAAACGTCGCCAGTCACATGGCTGCTGGAAAAGTTGTCGGCTGGTTCCAGGGGCGCATGGAGTTCGGCCCGCGCGCGCTCGGGTGCCGCAGCATCATCGGCGACCCGCGCAATGTGCAGATGCAGTCGCAGATGAACGTGCGCGTGAAGTTCCGCGAGTCCTTCCGCCCCTTTGCCCCCTGCGTGCTGCGTGAGGATGTGCAGGATTACTTCGATCACGATCGCGACTCGCCTTACATGCTCATGGTGGCTCCGGTGAAAAAGGAACTGCACATCGACCTCGCGCCCGAGCAGGCCGCGCTAATGAAGGACCCTGATCTGCGCAAGCGTGTGAACGTCCCGCGCTCCACCATCCCTGCCGTGACCCATGTCGATATGAGCGCCCGCGTGCAGACCGTAGATGAAGAGCGCCATGGTCGTTACTATCGCCTCATCAAGGAGTTCAAACGCCAGACCGGCTGCGCCGTCATCATCAATACCAGCTTCAACGTGCGTGGCGAGCCCATCGTTTGTTCGCCCGAAGACGCTTATCGCTGCTTCCTCGCCTGCGACATGGACGTGCTCGTGCTGGAGAACGCCGTCCTGCTTCGCGAAGACCAGCCGCAGCTCGATCAAGCCACGCGGAAGAAATACATGGAGAGCTTCAGCCTGGATTGAACCCGCCTGCATCCTTGAACCCCAACACCTGAATTGTCGTGATCAATCCCTTTAAAGAAGTAAACTGGAACCCCGACACTGCCGAGCGTCGCACGTTTGGCAAAAGCCTCATCATAGGCTTCCCGTGCCTTGCGCTCTTCTGGCTCATCATCGGCAGATACAGCTCTGGAGAATGGCATCTGGAAACCGCAGCGAAAGTCGCTGGTATCGGTGCTGGCCTGGGGGTGCTGTTTTTCATCCTGCCCGCTATCGCCCGCCCTTTCTATGTCGTGTGGTATTGCTTCGCTTGCTGCATCGGCCTCGTGATGGGGAATGTCGTCCTCTCTGCTGTTTACTACATTTTTGTCACCGGTCTCGGCTTGATCCTCCGAGCCTGTGGGAAGAAGCCCATCCGCAAGACTCTGAACAAAGAAGTCGCTACTTATTGGCTCGATGCCGGTCAGCCGACTGATCCACGCCGCTACTTCCATCAATTCTAAACCCCAAGCCATCCGCCATGAGTGAAGATAAAAACAACGCCTTTGAGCAAGCTGGTAAGTCCGGCCAATCCGGTCTGATTTCCGAGTTCGTCCACTTCCTGAAGCACAACAAGAAATTCTGGCTCATCCCCTTGCTTCTCGTGCTGCTGAGCATCGGCCTCCTCCTCATCCTCGGAGGCACCGCAGCGGCTCCGTTCATCTACACGCTCTTCTGATCCAGTGATGACTGGCAGATCCGGCAGCGCATGAAATTCATCCACCTCTGGGTCAGCGGCATCGAGGAAACTGGAGGCATCCAGCATTACTCCGCCTGCTGCGTGCAGGCGCTGCGTGAGATCTACCCGCAGGCTCGACTACGCATCTTCAGCAAGAACGATGTGCAGTCAGACCCAGACACCGGGCTTCATGCTTTTGGTCGTTGGCGTGGGAAGCTGCACACGCCTGTCTTTGCCGCTGCTGGACTCGCGTGGGCAATGCTAGAGCGACCCGATTTCATCTTCGCCACGCATCCGCATTTCATGAAGGCACTGGCCCCACTCACGCGACTCGGCATTCCCTGTCTCACCGCCGCGCATGGCATTGAGACATGGGGGCTGATGGCAGGAAGCTTCGGCGCCGCCCTTCGTCAGGCCACAGGTATCCTGCCGGTGAGTGCTTTCACGCATGATGTCATCCATCGCGAGGCTCATGTGCCCATGTCTCGGATGTGCGTCGTGCCAGATACCTTTCGGGAGGAAAACTTCGCCCCAGGGCCGAAGTCCTCAGCTTTACTCCAACGCTATGGCTTGAAGCCAGATCAGCCCGTCATCCTCACCATCGGGCGTCTCTCCGCCAGCGAGCGCTACAAAGGCCAGGATCAAGTGCTGCTGGCGATGCCATCCTTGGTCCGCGAACTGCCTGATCTGCATTACATCATCGGCGGCCGTGGCGATGATGAGCCAAGACTCCGCCAGCTCTGCGCCGAACTGGGTCTGGAGAAGCAGGTCACCTTCACCGGCTTCATTCCTGAAGCCGAACTCGCTGACCACTACCGCCTCGCCGATCTTTATGTCATGCCCAGCACCGGAGAAGGCTTCGGCATCGTCTATCTCGAATCCCTGGCCTGTGGTCGCCCATGCCTCGTCGGAAATGCGGACGCTTCACCCGAAGCCATCGATCATGGCAGACTCGGCTTCATCGTCCCGCCACGTGATCCCGCGCAGATCGCCAATGCCATGCTGAGCTTCTTCCGCCGTCGGCATGATAAACCCTGGCTGTATGAGCCGGAGACGCTGCATCGTGAAGTGGTGAAGCTTTACGGTCAGCAGGCCTTTCGTGGCTACTTGCACCTGGCTCTGAGCGAGCTGCTACCCTCCTAAACTCATGTGTGGCATCGCTGGCATCCTCAAAAACTCTCCTGACGCAGATGTGCTGCGGCAGCGGCTGTTTAGGATGCAGATTGCGCTGCATCATCGCGGGCCGGATGACTCGGGGCTCTGGCTGAATCCGCAGGGCAGCATCGGGCTGGCGCATACTCGGCTGTCCATCCTCGATCTCTCGCCGGGCGGGCATCAGCCGATGGTTTCCCGCGATGGTCGCCGGGCCATTTGCTTCAATGGCGAGATCTACAACTTCCGCGAGCTTCGTGCTCGACTAGAGCGTCGCGGCATTAGCTTCCGCACCCAATCCGACACGGAGGTGCTGCTACGCCTCTATGAGGATGAGGGTGAAGCGATGGTGGAGCGGCTGCGAGGCATGTTCGCCTTCTGTATTTGGGATGAGGACAAGCAGCAGGCGCTGCTGGCGCGTGATCCGCTCGGCATCAAACCTCTCTATTTTCATGAAGCGGCAGGCTCGCTGGCCTTCGCGTCTGAGCTGCGGCCGCTGACCACCAGTGGCCTCTTCCAGCCCACGCTGGATGCCACGGCTGTACAGCGCTATTTCGAGACAGGCACGGTGCCGGAGCCGATGACTCTGGTGAATGAAGTGAGGATGCTGGATGCAGGGCATCTCGTGATCTGGAAATCTGGCGCAGAGCCTGTGTGCCGACCGTTTTGGCAGCTCGACTTCTCCTCCACGAACCCCCCAAGTGATCCTGTGGCCCACACTCGTGAGGCTTTGATCGACAGCGTTAGACAGCACTTCGTCAGCGATGTTCCTGTGGGCATCTTTCTCAGTGGCGGCATCGACTCGACGGTGCTGCTGGCTTTGGCAAATGAGACCGGGCATCAGGGCATACGTACCTTCTCCATCGCCGTCGATGACGAGGCGGCAGACGAGAGCGCCATCGCCCGCCGTACAGCGGAGCATTTCGGCTCGGAGCATCACGAGATGCGGCTGGATGCAGGAGTGGCACGCGGGCTCTTCGAGCGCTTCCTCGGGCACATCGACCAGCCGACCATCGATGGACTGAACACCTTCACCGTCTCCTCACTGGCCCGAGAGCATGGCATGAAGGTAGTGCTCAGCGGCCTCGGTGGCGATGAGCTGTTCGGCGGCTACTCCAGCTTTACGAAGATCCCGAAAATGCTGCGCTGGCATCCCATCCTGCGGCGATTCCCCGGCCTGCGGAGCCTGCTGGCGTATGGCAAACCGCAGCACCGACGGCTGGCGGATTTTCTGCGTTCTCCAGGGAGAGTGGAAGATGCGTTTGGCGCGCTGCGAGGGATTTTCTCGAAAAGAGAAGCAGTGGCGCTGACGTCATGGATTACAGGCAGTCAGACAGGTCAGACAGGTCAGACAGGTCAGACAGGTCAGACAGGTCAGACAGGTCAGACAGGTCAGACCACCGCAGATGTCATCAGCGCACTCGAACTCACCCGCTACATGCGCAACCAGCTCCTGCGTGACAGTGACGTGATGAGCATGGCGCACGGCTTGGAATTGCGGGTGCCTTTTGTGGACCGGCTGCTCGTCGAGCAAGTGACTCAGATCCCTGCGGCACAGCGTATGCGCGGACACAAAGCGCTGCTGACGGATGCCGTTCCAGAGGTGCCAGAGTGGGTCGTGAATCAGAAGAAGCGGGGCTTTCTCTTCCCGTATCAAAAGTGGCTCGGCAGCGAGTGGGGGGACGCTTTCAAAAAAGCCACTGCTGGTGCGCCCGTGTCGATGCCGAATTGGTATCAAAAGTGGAGCGTTTTTGTGCTCCAGCATTGCCTCAAGAGTCTGGGAATTCGCTGATGAAGGTGCTGCATGTTATCCCCTCTCTCTCGCCCTCGCAGGGTGGGCCGAGCAAGGCGCTGCCAGAGATGGCGCGAGCGTTGGTGCAGGCTGGCGTGAGTGTTGACGTGGCATGCACGGATGATGATGGCACTGGGTGCCGAATCAGTGGTATTGCCCATGGTGTGCCCGTGACTCATGCGGATGGCTTCCGCGTCTTCTACTTCCCGAAGCAGACGGAATTTTATAAAGTTTCGCTGCCACTGCTGCGCTGGCTTTGTCGTCATGCGCGAGAGTATGACGTGATCCACATTCACACAGTCTTCTCTTTCTCCACCATGGCTGGAGCGCTGGCTGCCCGGCTGGCTGGCGTGCCCTATATTGTGCGTCCGCTCGGTGTGCTGAATGCATGGGGCATGAAGAATCGTCGCCGCTGGGTGAAGGCGCTGTCCTTTGGCCTGCTCGACAAACCTGCGCTGAATCGAGCGGCGGCCATTCATTACACGAGTGATCAGGAAGCCGCCGAGGCTGCATCGCTCGGGCTCACTCCGCCGCCTGTGGTGCTGCCGCTGGGCATCGATCTCACGAACTTCAGCTCACTCCCGTCGCGTGAAGCGCTGGCTCGTGAATGGACGCAGGCAGCAGGGAAGTCGGTGATATTGTTTCTCTCGCGTCTGGATGAAAAGAAGGGCTTGCCCGTGCTGCTGGAGGCTTATGCAAAGGTTCATCGCGAGTGCCCGGAGACGCTGCTCATGGTAGCTGGTGATGGAGATGTGGCGCTTCAGCAATCATTGCAGCAACAATCGAAGCAGCTTGGCATCGAGTCATCTGTGATCTGGACAGGGCATGTTTCGGGAGCAAGAAAGCTGGCGGCTCTGGCTGGAGCTGATCTCTATGTTCTGCCATCACGCTCGGAGAATTTCGGCATCGCACTTCTTGAGGCGATGGCTGCGGGGTTGCCTTGTGTGACGACTCCAGGAGTGGCTCTCGCTTGCGATGAAGTCTGCCGTGACGCAGTCATCTGCACGCCCGTGGATGATGCCGATGCCCTTGCCCGCGAATGCGTGCAGCTCATCAAAGACAGTGCCTTGCGGCAAAGACTCTCCATCAGCGCACAAGCGGCGGCTAAAAATTACAGCAGTGAAGTCATGGCTGCACGACTGCTCAAGCTCTACGATCAACTTACCTCTTCCCAATCCAACCAAGCATGAGCACCGAAGGCAGCGACTACCAGTTTCACGATTCCCAGGCATCCCACATGCACCGCCACTTCATGCCTCATGTCTTTGATCTCGTGGGTGAGATCAAGCCTGGATTGCGTGTGCTGGATGTGGGCTGTGGCAATGGCTACACCTGCGGGCAATTCCTCGCGAAGGGATGCGAGGTCACGGGCATCGACCTCAGTCTTTCGGGCATCGAGATCGCGCGGCGTTCTCATCCTGGCGCACGCTTTGAAGTGATGGGAGCCGATGACCACATCCTGGAAAACCTAAATGTGGAGCCCTTCGACGTCATCGTAAGCACGGAGGTCGTGGAGCATCTCTACGCGCCGCGCCCTTATGTAAAAGGGGCCTTTGCCGCGTTGAAACCAGGCGGACGATTCATCTGCACCACGCCTTATCACGGTTACCTGAAGAACCTGGCCATCGCCCTCACCGGCGGCTGGGACAAGCATTGGGATCCTCTCTGGGATGGAGGCCACATCAAGCTTTGGAGCCGCGCGACTCTCTGGAAGCTGCTGTCCGAGGCTGGTTTCGAAAACATGCAGTTCCGTGGTGCCGGGCGTCTGCCCTGGCTGTGGATGACCATGATCGTCAGTGTGGACAAACCCAAGGCATGAAGCTCGAAGACATCACGCCCCTCGTCCTCACTTACAATGAGGCACCCAATATCGCCCGCACACTGGCGCGGCTGTCTTGGGCGCGTGAAGTCGTAGTGCTTGACAGCGGCAGCACGGATGCCTCGCGCGAGATTGCAGCGCAGTTCCCGAACGTGCGCTTTGAAGTCCGTGCCTTCGATGATCACACGACGCAGTGGAACTTCGGTGTGGATGCCTGCCGCTCCGGCTGGGTGCTAGCGTTGGATGCGGATTATGTGATCGGCGCAGGCTTTGAAGACGAGATGAAGCTGCTCGATGGTGCCGCAGATGCCTACGATGCCGCGTTCCGTTATCTGATCTTTGGGCAGGCTTTGCGTGGCTCGCTGTATCCGCCGCGTGCCGTGCTGTTTGCCAAAAGTAGATGCCGCTATGTGCAGGATGGTCACACGCAGCTCCTCAGCGTTCCCGGCGTGCTTGGTCATATTCAGAGGAGGATCGATCACGATGATCGCAAACCTCTAACGCGCTGGCTTTCCTCTCAGGATAAATATGCGCTGCTGGAGGCGGAGAAGCTCGCCGCTGCTGATCCGGCGAAGCTTCGACTTCAGGACAGGCTGCGTCTCACCTGCTGGGCGGCGGTGCCTGCGAGTCTGGTTTTCACGCTTTTCGTCAAAGGTACGATCTGGGATGGATGGCGCGGCTGGTATTATGCTCTGCAACGTGTGCTCGCCGAAATGCTGCTGGCGCTGCGGCTGATCGAGAGAAGGTTCCGTCATGACCCATGAGCCTCCCAGCGTGCATCTCGTCGTGCCATGCTATCGCGAAAGTGCGCGTATCGGCGGCTTCCTGCCGGGTCTTTGCCGTGAAATGACGGCGCTTGGGGGGGTGCGCGTGCTGGTGGTGGAGGATGGCTCCGATGCCGATGAAGTGGCGCGGATGCAGCGGATCGTGAACGAACTGCGCGCCGAGTTCCCGTGCCTGCTGCCGCTGAAATTACTGCCGGATAATGTCGGCAAAGGCGGTGCCGTCTATGCAGGATGGCGTGAGCATGGCGGCGCGGAGTGGCTGGCCTTTGTAGATGCGGATGGCTCATGCTCAGCCTCGGAGGTGGCGAGACTGCTGGGCCTGAGACAGCAGGGCAAAGCGCAGTTTGCCTCACGGATCAAGATCCTCGGAAGGCGGGTGGAGCGGTTGCTGAAGCGTCACCTGCTCGGGCGTGTGTATGCCACACTGGTCTCGGAGATGCTGGAGGTGCCTGTCTATGATTCGCAGTGCGGTCTAAAGCTGGTGCCACGAGTGGCGTTCGAGCGCATCTCTAGTAGGCTCGAAGTCACGGGTTTTGCTTTTGATGTGGAACTGATGGTGGCGCTGCTGGACACGGGCTGTGACATCCAAGAAGTGCCTATTGACTGGCATGAAGTCCCCGGCGGCAAGGTGAGTTTGCTACGGGATTCCTGGCGCATGGCCCGTGATGTGTGGCGCATTCGTGCCCGGCGAGCCATTTGGGGCAGGGTTAATGGTTGATCGACACATGAAACACAGCTTGCGTTCGGAGGCGGGATTTCAATAATCGCGCCTCTTTTTGTTTATTCCCTAGTTCTTCATTTTCATGGCTAAAGACCAACTCATCAGCGTCTGCGGGGCAGGCGGTTTCATCGGCGGCGCGCTCGTGGCAGATTTACGCTCCCAGGGCTACACGCGCATTCGTGCCGTGGATCAAAAGCCCTTTGACCAGTGGTATCAGCGCTTTGATGATGTGGAGAACCTCGTGCTCGACCTCCAGGAAAAGGCCGCATGCTACACCGCCGCGAAAGACGTCCACACGCTCTACAACCTCGCCGCAGATATGGGCGGCATGGGTTTCATCGAGAACAATAAAGCCCTCTGCATGCTCAGTGTGCTCATCAACACGCACCTCTGCATGGCCGCGCGCGACTGCGGCGTGGAGCGCTTTTTCTACGCCTCCAGCGCCTGTGTTTACAATGGTGACAAGCAGAAGACCTTCGATGTCCCGGCGCTTAAAGAAGCCGATGCCTATCCCGCGCTGCCGGAGGACGGCTACGGCTGGGAAAAGCTTTTCAGTGAGCGTATGTGCCGCCATTTCCGCGAGGACTTCGGGCTGAAGGCCCGCGTGGCCCGCTATCACAATGTCTATGGCCCCTTTGGCACCTGGGATGGCGGACGTGAAAAGGCTCCAGCCGCAGTTTGCCGCAAGGTCGCTTTGGCCAAGCTCAGCGGCAAGCTGGAGATCGATATCTGGGGCACGGGTGACCAAACCCGCAGCTTCATGTATATCACCGACTGCGTGCAGGGCACCCAGATGCTCACGAACAGCGACTTCATCGAGCCGATCAACATCGGCAGCGCCGAGATGGTCAGCATCAATCAGCTCGTGGACATCGTAGAAGAGATCGCCGGGGTGAAGCTCCAGCGCAGCTATAAGCTCGATGCCCCAAAGGGCGTGAATGGCCGCAGCAGTGACAACACACTCATCAAAGAAGTCTTCAACTGGGAGCCCAACGTCCGCCTCCGCGATGGCATGGAGAAGACCTATGCCTGGATTTACGATGAGATCGTGAAGGGAAATAAGTCGCTGTAACTGAGTGCATGAGAATCCTGCTGCTCAACCAGTGTTTTTACCCCGACCATGTGTCGTCTGCGCAGCATCTGACGGATCTGGCGCAGGGGCTGGTCGAGGCTGGGCATGAGGTGGTGGCGGTGGCTTCCAGTCGTGGCTACGACAATCCTGAACGGCGCTTCCCGGTCCGGGAAACGTGGAAGGGCGTGGAGATCCGCAGGATCTGGACGCCCGGGCTGGGGAAGTCGGCGAAGTGGCGGCGCTTCGTGGATTTCGCGACGTTTTGGATCAATGCGACGCTGATCTTGCTGAGGTTGCGGCGCTTTGATGTGACGGTTTGCCTGACTTCGCCGCCGCTGATTTCATCTCTGGGGACGATCATGGCGGTACTCAAAGGTGGGGCCGTGGTGCCATGGGTGATGGATTTAAACCCAGATGAGGCGGTGGCTGCGGGCTGGCTAAAGGCTGGCGGGCTGCCAGAGCGGATCATGACAGGGCTGCAGAAGTGGAGCTTCCGCAGGGCGGCCAGGATCGTGGCGCTGGACCGATTCATGGCGGATCGGCTAAGGGCGAAAGGCGTGGGCGCGGAGGTGATTCACGTCGATGCACCGTGGTCGCATGACGATGCGGTGAAGTGGGACCTTCCTGGGCGGGAGGCTTTCCGCGCTGCTCATGGACTGACGGATAAGTTTGTGGTGATGTATTCGGGAAATCACAGCCCCTGTCATCCGCTGGACACGGTGCTGGAGGCAGCTCAAAGTCTGGCTGGGCATGAGTCGCTGCATTTTCTCTTCGTGGGCGGCGGCAGTGAGCATGGGAAGGTGAGGTCTTTTGCCGAAAAACAGGGTTTGAAGAACATCACCTGCCTGCCTTATCAGCCGAAGGATCAGCTTTCGGCTTCGCTATCGTCGGCGGATTTACACTTGGTGGTGATGGGTTCGCCGTTTGTGGGGATGGTTCACCCTTGCAAGATTTATAACATTCTTGCCCTTGGTCTGCCTTTTCTCGGCATCGGGCCAGAGGAATGTCATCTGTCGGACTTGGCTGAGCGAATGCCGAACCGGCGCTATGCACGGATCGGCAAGCATGGCGATGTGTCAGGGCTGGTCCAGGTGCTGCTGGACGCAGCGGCGGCAGGGCCTCTGCCACCCTCTGAGCTGAGTCGAGCTTTGGCGGCGGAGTTCTCACAGAGCCGCTTGCGCCCGCGCATGATCGACGTGATTGCTGGCGCGGGGCAGGGGATGCCCGACTGATTCTGATTTCACCACCTCTCCATGACCGAAGCCGCTAATCTCGACGCTCTCATGGGCCCACCTGCGCCTGTCATGCCGAATGTGCCTGAGCTGGTGGTCTATTTTTTTCTGGCTCTCGGCGTCAGTGTGGTAGCGACGATCTACATCCTCCGGCGCAAGGGTGGGATGGGGATGGATGCGCCCGACGGGAGACGAAAGCAGCATGAGAAGCCCATCCCGCGCCTGGGAGGCGCCCCGATCTTTGCCGCGCTGGCTTTGGGCGTGACCGCAATGCTGCTTTTAGGTCGCATGCGCTGGGCGGAGTACTCGCCACTTCTGCTTTCTAATGCGCTGATCTTCAGCATCGGGTTCTTCGATGACCTGAAGGCACTGGGAGCGCGGGTGAAGCTGATCGGCCAGATCGGTGTGGCCTTGATCCTGTTTTCCCTGGGGACTTCCATCGATATGTTGAGTAATCCTTTGGGGGCTGGCTCGCTGGATCTCGGGTGGTGGAGCCTGCCACTGACCGTTTTCTGGCTGGTGGCGATCCCGAACATCATCAATCTGATCGACGGCATGGATGGTCTGGCGGGTGGCTTTGGACTCTTCCTCTGTCTCACACTCGCGTTTGTGGGGTATGTGGGGAGTTTTCCCGAGGTGATCCTGATTTCGATTTTGATGGCGGGTGCCATCTCGGGGTTCCTCTTTTTTAATTTTCCCCCGGCACGGATTTTCCTTGGAGACGGTGGAGCTTACCTGATCGGTTTCTTTGTCGCCACGGTGTCTCTGAAAAGTTCTCAAAAAGGCTCAGTGATCGCGGCGCTTCTGGTAGTGATTATTGCGTTGGGGGTGCCGATTCTCGACACCTTGTTTGCCATTTTACGCCGGAGTATCCGCGGTGTGCCAATTTTTAGTGCAGACGCGGAGCACATTCACCACCGGCTGATCCTTTTAGGCTACAGCAAAGGCCGCGCGCTCGTGGCGATGTATTCGGTGTGTGTGGTTCTGAGTTTGGTGGGGATCAGCATCTTGCTGACGAAGGGCATAGCTCTACCTGTGGCGGGTGCGGTTCTCTTTTTGCTCGCCATCGGCGCGGCACGTTACCTCGGTTATGTGAAAAGCTGGTCACGGCTGCGACAGCAGGTCGCAGATGCACTGGAGCGGCGGAAGCGGTTGGAGCACATCCGCATTCACGCACGAGTGCTGGAGTTCGACATCGAGAAATGTAGAAGGCTGGAGGAGTTTACCGAGCTGCTCGCGTATCGTTTCCACTGGATCGGATTTAAAACGGAACCTTCAGAGCTGACGCAGCCGGTGTTCCTGTCTCTGAAGGGGGGCTCACAGATGGTTTTGCACTGTCCGCTGGACGATGGTTTGCAGGCGGACTGGTTCATTCGTGCGGATGTTTTCTCGGGGTTGTTTGAACGTTGTCTCGAGCGCTGGGGTGCTCTGCCATCCTTCGTGGTGGCCCAAAATGCAGAAGGTCAAATTCAGCCACTTAAGGACTCATGAAATTTGATTCGCCAGAAGCCAAGCCGCACGGGAAACCGCCAGAGCCCGTGGTGGATGACTTTGATGATGTGTCGGACGTGTCCGAGGTGGAGGAAGAAAGTGGTCAGGAGCGCCGACACTCGCGCGCTTGGATTTATGGTCTGGTCGTCTCCCTGATCGTGATTTTTGGCACGGCTCGGGCACCGTGGGCACGCGGCCTGGCTCTACTGCTCATGGGTGGCGCTATCATCGTGGCTCCGCCAAGGGTGAAGCTGAGTTCGGTTCCAACTTTGGCTCTGCTGATCTTGGCCTTGGTTCCGGGCATCGCACTGTTGCCAGCAAAGTTTTTTGGTGCGACGGAGACTTGGCGATCTGCGCTAGTGGATGAATGGGGCCTGCAACTGCCGTCAACGCTGACGCCCGAATGGCAAACGACGCTGGAGGCATGGCTGGCCTTGGTTGTTGGGGTGATCTGGTTCTGGGCGTGTCTGGCGCAGAATTTCAGTGAGGCGGGAAGACGCATCGTGCTGCGCATCCTTAGCTTCACGGGTTTGCTGCTTGCGGTCATGACAATTGTGGATCACCAGGGCTGGCTTCAGGTGGCATGGTGGCCCAGGGGTGACTGGGATGACATACCCGTAAAGGCGGGCGGAGGCTTTGGTCCCTTCGCCAATCAGAATCTGAGTTCCAGCCTTTTTGCCTGGAGTTGTATTCTGTGTGCCGCCTCGGCGCTGGATGCCTTTCGGCGACGCTCCCGCTGGTGGCTGGTGTTTAGTGCGGGCTTTTTTTTGCTGCTCGGCTGTATCCTGGCGAATACCTCACGTGCTGGCCTCCTGTTATTCATCCTGGGCATTTCGCTCTGGCTCGGAACTTCGGCGATGAAGCGTGGATTTCTGCGAAAGCTCGTGGTGGGGATGGCTTTGTCCGCTACGGTGATTTCCGTGGTGATGGCTTCTGGTGGTCTCCTCGGGAGGAGGCTGAGTGAAAAGCCGCTTGCCGCGACCATCACCTCGGATCTTCGTCTATGGCTGGCCGGTGAGACTCTAAAGGCATCTTCCTCTGCTCCATGGACTGGGCGCGGTCTAGGAATGTTCGAGTCTGTATTCCCTCTAGTTTGCCATGAGCCTTTTCCGGACGCCCGCACGGTTCATCCCGAAAGTGATTTCCTCTGGTTGCTCTTCGAAGCGGGGCTGCTGGCAGTGCTTCCATGTTTGATTCTTGTTGGCTGGCTGAGTCGCACGACGGGGCCGTGGTTTTCCAGCGGACGAAAAAAGCGGAGCCATGACAGCCGTTCTGGGCGGCGTATTCGCCGGGCTTTCGGCATCGCCACCGGAATGGCACTTGTCCATGGCCTTTTTGACGTGCCCCTTCACAATCTTGGCTATTTCGCCATGTTTGCGCTCGTCACGGCTCAGGCTGTGAGGGGGCGTTACCTCGCCGAACGTATTACCCCGATTGTCTCGCATGGTTTTCGTGTGGCAGGATGTTTGATTTTCCTGTGGGGGATTCACTGGCTGGTGATGTTGGCGGGCTGGACGGAGATGGCCCCGGCCTCGGCAGCGGAAATCTTCCATCAGCGTGCACTGCGCGAGTCTGCAGCCGGGCATCGTGTGGAGGCCATGCGCCTGGTAAATCGCGCCATCGAGCTTTCTCCTTTGAACTACCGCTGGTATTTCCTTCGCGCCCAGTTTCACCTCTTGATGCAGCATGGCAGTTCCGCAGCGCTTCTTGACTTCGGTCGTATGCGCGCTCTGGAGCCCCGTTACGGTATGATCTGCTTTGACGAAGGCAGAATCTGGCTGTCCTACGAGCCGAAGATGGCTCTCATCCCCTGGCGGGAGGTAATGAGGCGCTACCCGAGTGGCTTTGACAATGCAGTTCCCCTTTATCAGACGATCCTGCAAGAGTCAGCTGCTTATCCTGAGCTTTACCATGATCTGTGGAAGATGGCAGACCGCCCCTCCCTACAGCTCATTTATTTATCCGCTCAGTTTGTGACGGGGGATCTTTGGCAGGCTTCCTTGAACAATTTTTTGGCGGATCATCCGGGCCTCGCAGACCTGAACTCATCGCAAGTCCGACTTTTACTGCACCTCTGGCAGAATAAAGGCGACCGTCAGCAGCTTGTGGCCTTACTGGAAAAAAGCCCTCGGCTTCAGACCTATGGCTGGAAAGCTCTCGCTCACCATCTTGCCCAAACAGGCAAATACGAGGCAGCCTTCCGTCTGGCTCAGCGTTATCTGCCTCCCATTGTCCGTTCGGCTTCCCTCTCGGCTTCCGATATTCCTCGGCTGGAGCGGTTATCGATTCTCAATCCAGTCGATCCACTGCCAGGAGTGGAACTTTATTTTGCCCAACGAGTCGCCGGCGACCTTAAATCTGCGCGTCGGACATTGGAGCGGGTCATGTCGCTGCCTAAGCCCCCTGATTTCCTGCCTCGCGAATTGGCCTCAGTCCTGGCGGAAAGTGGCGACATGCGTGGAGCTTGGGAGCTGATTCAAAAGAGTATCGACGCTTATGAGGTGGAGATGTCCGTGAGGGATGAATTGTCAGAAGGCAAGGATGGCCTAATGCACCCCTCTACACCTCCGCCGAAAGGGACGCCATTGGAAGAGGCATATCGGGAAGAAGGGAATTGAGGTGGGCCCAACTGCTCAAGCAAGGCCCACATGGAGCGTCATCCTTCCATGAATCGAGCTTTCCAAGCCCGGTATTCGCGAAAATGCGAAAACCTCATTGACGCCCTTGGCCCATCCCTTTAGCATATTTAATAGTCAACTTTGACTCTCACATTCTGACAACTTTATGGCGAAACTGGTAATCATAGACGACGAGGCAGCAATTCTAGAGCTCATGAGCAAGCTTTGCCGTGCAGCCGGACACACCGTGTTCGGTCACACGACAGGTATTGATGGCATGGCAGCCATCCGCCAGCAGCAGCCAGATCTCGTCATCGTGGACCTTCGTATCGGCGATGTGAATGGGCTCGACCTCGTCAGCATGTGCCGGGAGCAGTTCCCAAACACCGCCGTCATCATGGTAACCGGCCATGGCAGCGTCGAGACCGCCGTCGAGGCCATGCGCCTAGGAGCCTACGACTACCTGACGAAGCCTTTTGACCTCGGTGACCTCATCAAGACCGTCAATCAGGCACTGGCCCGCAATAACCCAGGTGCCGCTGCAGCCATTCCGATCACCGCCTCTGCCTCCGTCCGCTCTGGTTCCGCCTCGAAGCTCATCGGTCATAGTGATGCCATCCAGCGCATTTTTGAAATCGTGCGCCGCGTGGCTGACAATGACAGCCCGGTGCTTCTCGAAGGTGAGTTTGGCGTCGGCAAGCACATGGTCGCCCGTGCTTTGCACGAAGCCAGCCGCCGCAGCGCTGCCACTTATAAGGAGCTTCAGTGCAGCTCCTTGCCCGAGGAAACGCTCGAAGCCGAGCTTTTCGGCCATATGGGCACGTCCAATACAGGCATCTTCAGTCGCGCCAATGGTGGGACCGTCCATCTCGCTGAAGTTCATGTCATGCCCACCCGCATCCAGGCCCAGCTTAATACCTTCCTGGATGAAGCCCAGGCTCGGCGCAGTGCATGGAACACAAACGGAGCCGACTTCCGCCTCGTCGTCAGCACCACGATTAGCCTCGAAGAAGCGGCCAAGAAAGGCACCTTCCGAGAAGACCTTTACTACAAGCTCTCGGTCGTTCCCCTGAAAATCCCGCCCCTCCGTGACCGCCGTGAGGACATCAAACCCCTCACCGATCACTTCCTCAAAGAACTCGCCGAGCGCACCGACTCGCGGGCCAAGGGCATCGACTCCTACGCTCTCGAATTCCTCGAAAAATATCCCTGGCCCGGCAACATCTCCGAGCTGCGCAATGCTGTCGAGCGTGCCTGCGCCTTTGCCGAAGGCGACCGCATCCGCCCTGCCGACCTGCCAACCAAAGTTAGCCAGCAGATCGAAGTCCCCACCCCTCAGGCCGCCGGTGGCACCACCCAGCTCCCGATTGGCTCCACTCTGGACGACTTCATCCGCGGCCAGGAGCGTCTCTTCATCAACGACACGCTCAAATACAACAACGGCTCCCGTGAAAAGACCGCCTCCATGCTCGGCATCAGCATCGCCACGCTTTACCGCAAAATGGGCCTGAATCAGGAGCGCAAGACCACGGCTTAATCGAAATAGAAAACCCTCAGATTTAGTTCGTGTGTGCCTTGGGCCGGGAATCATCTCCCGGCCCAATTTTTTCACAACAGGCCTCTCCTACGAAACGGAGTCGTTTCGACTTTAGTCTTGTGTGCTGATGCTTGGGTGATCCAGACTGATGGAGTCTGGATCAGGTCATTAATTGGTAATCTCATCAAACTCGAATCATCATGAGCACAGCACTTCACTTTGGACGGTTCCTTCCCAAGAATCTCTTTCGCACTTCAGAGGGGGACTTTTTCCTCTCCATCTCCACGCTGGAGGATGTGGCGCAGGCCAGGAAGAATCCTTTCCCGACGGCGCTTGAGCGCGAGGGGCAGTTCGCCGCGATCAAAGGCATCTTGCAGGGAGATGTGATCCTCGAAGTTTCGTTGGTTGAGGCGGTGCCTCCTATCACTTCCCAGGTGCTTTCGCGGCTGGTGGAGGAGCGCAGTGGTGTCCGGAGTCAGATCCTCAAGATCGCTCGTGAGGTGAAAGATGAACTGGTGGGAACTCCAGTGCCGGTGCCGCCCAAAGAGGTAGCTTTGGAAGTGAAAGCCTCGGGCCCATCTCCCCTGTGTGTGCTCGACATTGGTCATTCTCCCACGGATCAAGGGGCTGAAGGCAAGCACGAGGGCACGAAGATCAAAGAACATTCTTTTAACAAAGGCATCGCCGAGCGTGTGGAGCAACTCGTGAAGAACGCCCGCATCATCACCATCAGCCGCCACCCAGAAGGACTGACGAACCTGCCTGCCAAGACCAATGCGCTGAATCCGAATTTCGTCATCAGCCTTCATGCTAATGGAGATGATGGCAGCGGAACCGCTCGTGGCACGGAGGTGCTGCATTTTGAAGACTCGGTGCAGGGGAAGAAGCTGGCTGGCATCCTGCAAAAGCATTTTCTGGCGGCGCTGGGTCTGCGGGATCGTGGACTGAAGGCGCGCACTGCTGCCGATCGCGGGGGATCTCAATTGGTAAACACGCGTGCTCCCATCGTGATCGGCGAGCCGTTCTTCATCACGAACACAGAAGATCTGGCGGTGGCGATGTCTCGCAAGGAGGAACTGGCCGCCGCTTATGCAGCAGCCATTGATGAATATGCGGCGACTCTTTCCAATCCGGCCCCGAGCGCCGTGACCACGCGCGAAGTCCCCAGCCGCATCGAACCCGAGACAACCTTTGCCTTTGAGACGGCTGGTTTGACGAAGGAGGCCTTCCTCTCCCGCAATCGCGATAGTCTCAATGCCCTGATCACCGCCATCAATGGCAAGCTGTCCGCCAAGTATGGCGCTGGCTTTACAGCTCTGACTCGCGCGGATGTGTGCGTGATCACCTACATCGAGTGTGGCCTGCGTGGTGGTCTCGTGGACCCGGATCATCGCCACTCCGAAGGGGAGCGTGGGATGCTGCCACTGCCGAGCAACATCCGTGATTGGAATGGAGCGGATGCCCCGGTCTGGGATCGCCCGATGCCTGTGGCGAAGAACCTGGAGCATTTTTATCTCTACCTAGGCCACTTGAAGAACAAGGATGTCAGCGGCGCACCGCGTCATCTTTACCGCGACCTCTTCAAGCTCGACCGCATCTCTGGTAATGCCGTGCGTGAGGCCAAGCTGCTCGCCGGCGTGGTGCATGGTTACTTCTACAGCGGGAACTATCGCCCAGGTCCGGTGCCTTTTGACCGCCTTATCCGTGGTTACCAGAATGACACCCGGCTTTCCACGATGATGAATGGCACAACTTATGTTCATGCCGGCACTTCAGTGATCACCGGACGCGAGGCAAACATCGATACCGCGCTGGCCTTGGTTTGATGCGGATAAACACCGCCTACTTCGCCGCTACATCCGCCGTGAAGGGCGTGTAGTATTCGATGTAGCCGATCATCATTTCATCAAAGGTTTGCTGGCCCCAGCGGACGGTTTTGGTGGGGTCGGGATTGGCGGGATTTTGGTCACTGTTATCAAAGATCGCCGTCGTCCTGACCTTGCTGCCGCGCGGTAGCAGGCGGGGCTGGGCATAGTTGTAGCGGAGCTGCCAGTTGAAGTCGTAGCGGGGGATGTCCAGCAGGACTTCGTGGCTGCCGTCAGGCTTGGTGACCTCGAATTTGTAGGCTTTCCCACGCACATGCATGTGGGCCATGTAGGCGAGGACGTTCATGTCAAAGGGGACGGTCTGCTCTTTGACTTCGATGTGATTGGCCGCGCCCGCAGGGATGCTGAGGCGTGTGTTTGTGACGGCGGCGGTGTGGACGATGTAGCGCGGTGTTTCTTTGGCGAAGTGGAGGCCGATCTTGAGCTGGTCCTGCGTGGCTTTGCCGTTCGGAGTGTAGTGGATCTGGAAGCTGATCGTCGCTCCGGCGGGGAGTTTTTTGGCGAAGCCTTCAGGCCATTGGTTGTGAGTATTTCCAGGGACATAGGCGGCCCAGTATCCCTCGGCGCCTTCGCCACGATCCCGCACCTTGCTGCCTTTTTTATGAACCTGAACGATGACGTGATGCACGACGCTGGCGTCGGTGGGCAAGATCTCATAAGCACTCACCCAGCGATCTTCGGGGAAGTCCGTGTCGGCGGTGAGGAACTGGTAGGGCATGGTGCCCTCCGCCTTGATCGAAACCGCGCGCGGTAGCTGCACGATGGCATCTGGCTCGCCGAGAACCCATTGCTCGGGGAAGACGAGCTTTGCGGGGGCGTCAGCCGGATTGCCCTTCGGCCGGTCACTGGAGAGCCAGGCGAGGAGGTCGCTCTTGTCCTGTTTGGAAAGGGAGCAGTCATTGATCCATGGTGTGTCCTGGCCTGCGGGAGGCTCAGCGGCAAACCACGGCGGCATGGCTCCGCGCTCGACCTGCTTGCGGATCATGCCGGCGTTTTCGATGACATCTTCATAAGTCTCCAGGCTGAAGGGGCCGACGCTGCCCTGGCGGTGACATTCCAGGCAGTTTGCCTGCATGATGCGCTGAATCTGGTGGTGGTAGGTGATGTCTGTTTTGGCGATTGCGGCCTCCTTTTCCAAATCCAACGCACAGCCCGGTGCGCTGGTGGCGGCGATCTCCGGCACGGTGCGTGAGAGCATGGCTGCGAGGGCATCGCGGAGGTAGGTTTTGGTAGGCTTGCCCTTGGCATAGCCGAGGCCGTATTGGTCATTGATGGCTCCGCGATAGGTGAGCGTGCGGGCGGAGTCGATGAGGAATACCTCGGTCGTGGTGGTGGCGGCGAGGGCGGTGGTGATGAGGCCGTTTTTGTCATGAACGGTCGGTGAGGTGAGTGCGTGGCTGCTGACAAATTTTTGGATGTCTTCCGCTGTTTCGGCGGCGACGGGGCAGACGAGGATCATCTTCACTTGCTGGGCGGCGGCGTCTTTTTCCAGGCGGGCGAGTTCAGGCCCGAACTTGCCGCTGATGGGGCAAGTGGCACCAAAGAAGGCGAGAATCGCTCCTTTGCTCCCCGCGAGATGGGCGCTGAGTTTCTTATCACCCAGTCCAAGGTCAGCAACGAGGTGCCCGACGCCGTGGTCACTGCCTTTGAGGATGAGCGGGGCCTCGGTGAGGTCTTCGGTTTTGCTTTCGTTGGTGGGCGCTGCGGGGCTTTCTGGAGCGCCGGGGATGCGGGGTATGGTCTCGCCACGCTCTTTCATCTTGGTGACGACGCTGTCGGCTTCCTCAAAGGAGATGCTGCCGTCGCTATTGGTATCCAACCGGGTGAACCACTGCTTTTTGGGCAACTCCTCGGCAGTGAGTTTGCCGTCCTGGTCTTTGTCCAAGAAGTCGAAGAGACGGCGATCTCCCTTTCCCGAAGAGGTCGGCGTGGCTTCAGAAATCTTTTGGCGCATGGCCTTGGCTGCTTCGATCAGCGTGAGCTTGCCATCGCCATCGAGGTCCAGCTTTGGCAGGATGGGCGCAGCCTGCATCTCATCGCCGCTGATCTCGCCGTCCTTATTGCTGTCGTAGGCATCGAAGCGGGCCTTCAGGTCGGTAGTCTGCGCGCGGACGATCAGAGCAAAGGTGGCTGCGGCGAGGATGGAGGAGATGAGCAGGAGGCGTTTCATAGGGGCAGCATTTGGTGAGTCGGCGCTCAGGATTGTATGACAGGTATGTTTGCAGCGCGCAGAAACCTCGCGATTCGCGCCTGGTTTCAGCAGGACTTTTTCATTGCAATTCAAAGGTTGCGCAGGTGCTCTGGCGTGGCTTTGAAATACGGCATGTCAGCCGCCCTCGATTCTTCGCCTCAGTTTCCCATCCTCTGCCGGGTCACGCCGTGGTATTTCCGGCGTATGAGCATCATGGCTGCTCTGATGGCAGCCTTTGGACTCTATTTCATCTACGATGGCAAGTTTGGTTATCCGGCGGCCAACCAGATCGCTGACAAAAAGACTTGGTTTGATGAGGTGGTGCTCAAGACATTTGATGAAGCGAAAGTGGCCGGGAAACTCAACCTCTGGATCGAGAACGCCAGCCAGCAGGGCTGGCCCACCGGGCGCAATGGTGAGCCGCCGCGCTGGGTTTCCTATGCTGCCGAGCGCGGCTGGCCGGAAAAGCCGCACCGTTACACGGAGAAGGAGATCCACGAACAGTTCTGGTGGGGTGGCGGCACGCTGCTGGCGGCACTCTTCGTCGTCGCACTCATTTTGCTGAATAAAAACAAGGTGCTGCGTGGTGAAGCAGATCACTTCATCACTCCGGAGGGCAGGAGAGTGATCTTTGCCGAAGTCTTCCGGGTGGACAAGCGCCCCTGGGACACCAAGGGCCTCGCCTATGTCTGGCACCGCCCCGATGGGGCTGCCGAGCAGAGGGCGATCATCGACGATCTGAAGTACGAAGGAGCGGTGCGCGTGCTCGAGCAACTCCTAGCGAACTTCAAAGGCGAGTTGATCGAGAAAGTGCTGCCCGAGGAAAATGCCCCAGCCTCCGCCCCTGCCGATTTGTCCTGATTCCCTGATAAACAGGCATTTTCGGTGCCACCAAAAATCCAAGAATTCGCCCTTGCCAAAGGGGAACGAGCCGCTACCTCTCCGCCGCACATCCCCCACCCACTATGGCAGACAACATCCAAGACAAAGTCCGTGACATCATCGTCGAACAGCTCGGCGTAAACCCTGAACAGGTGACGCTGGAAGCTAAGTTCATCGAAGATCTCGGAGCTGACTCCCTCGACACCGTTGAGCTGGTCATGGCCTTCGAAGAAGAATTCGGTATCGACGTTCCAGATGAAGAGGCTGAGAAGCTTCTCTCCGTCGGCGATGTCGTCCGTTACGTCGAAGAAAACGCCGAATAATCGGCTCGGTAAATCAAAACCATTTCACAAAGCAGGCGGGAAACCGCCTGCTTTTTTCGTTTCGTTCCATCCTTTACCCTTTCCCTGACCATGACCTTTGCCAATCTCTGGTTTGCCGCCGCCGTGCTCGGTCTGTTGGTGGTATTTCATCTCGAGCTCATCGCCCTATTGCTGAATCTTGCCCGACTCGGCAAACCGATCCCGGCTATGCTGGCGGACGTCTTCCCTGAAGACACGCGCGAAAAGCTCCAGGAATACATCACTGATGGAGCACGTGTGGACTTCACGCGGGATGCTGCGGCTCTGGTGGTTCTTGTGGCCTTTTGGTGGGGTGGTGGATTCGGCGCTTTGCAAACCGAGGTGGAGCTTCTCGGCTACAACCCCGTGACCACTGGCGTCATCGTCCTCGCTGTCGTCATGCTGGCGCAGACCTGGCTCAGCATGCCATTTTCGATTTGGGACACCTTCGGCGTGGAGACGAAGCACGGCTTCAATCGCACCACAGCGGGCACATTCATCGGCGATCACTTCAAGAGCCTCGCCCTCATGGCCATCATCGGTCTGCCCGTTGCCTGGGTCATCGTTTGGTTCTTTTATTACCAGCCGCTCGCGCCGCTCTATACCTGGCTCTTCCTGGTAGGATTCAGTGTGCTGATGACCTTCCTCTCACCGCGCCTGCTCATGCCAATCTTCCTCAAATTCACCCCAATGCAGGACGGCGCGCTGCGTGATGCCATCTTTGCCCTCGCCCAGAAGCTCGATTTCCCGGTGAAGGAAGTCAGCATTGTCGATGGCTCCCGCCGCTCCTCGAAGGCAAATGCCTTCTTTGCCGGATTTGGCAAAACGCGCCGCATCGCCCTCTTCGACACTCTTTTACAAAACCACAGCCAGGAGGAGATCCTCGCCATCCTGGCCCACGAGATCGGGCACAACAAATGCCGCCATGTCCCTATTCACATGGTGCTAGGGTTCGTCGAGATGGGCATCATGCTCAGCATCCTCGGCTGGGTGCTGAAGTCGCCCGGCTTCTTTGCCGCCTTCGGCGTTCAGGGCACACCTGTCGGGATGGGGCTGGTGCTTTTTGGCATTCTTTACCGCCCGCTCGGCATTCTCACAGGTCTGCTCGGTCTCGCCGTCAGCCGCAAGCATGAGTTCCAGGCCGACGCCTACGCTGTGAAAGCCGTCGGCAGTCCGCAGCCCCTGATTTCAGGTTTGAAAAAGCTCTCTCACGATCACCTCGCACATCCCCAGCCGCATCCGCTGACCGTACTCCTGCACTACAGCCACCCTCCCATCGGGCAGCGTCTGGCAGCGCTGGAGGCTGCGCCAGTTTGATGATTTGAGGCGCTCTCCTTGGCGTAAGCTCACTGCTGCTGATAGATCAGCTCGTTCCCGTTGAATGCCAGATAATGCATGGCTCCAGTTATTTCATTGGTCCCCATGGACGGCAGCGCGAAGCGACGCCCTTTGAAGATCCCCCGTGAGGGCGTCGTGCCGACAGCCAGATTTTCGACGGTGGCTGCTTTATCTGCTGGCACGACAAAATCGGCTCCAGCTGCACTTGCGGCGGCTGCGATCGTGGCGATTTCCTGCGCATTGCGTCGGTCCTTCATTTCAGTGGCAGTCGTGCTGACTGATCCAAAGGCGATTATGGCGATATTGGCGATGACTCCAATGACCGCGATCACGATCAGCATCTCCATCAATGAGAAGCCCTGGGGGTGATAATTTTTTGAAATTTGCATGGCGCTCAAATCCGCTGCGGTCATAAATTTAATAAAAT
>JAGKWZ010000438.1 GCA_021151605.1 Verrucomicrobiaceae bacterium | reverse complement strand
CGCTCCTGGTGGCTGGGCCTGGACGGATCTGCCCGGCGGCGTGCCCGATGCGGATGATACGGCTGGGGCGCTGATCGCACTTAAAATGGAAGACGCGGTGATGGAGAGACGCGGAGACGAGGAGAGGGTGAAGGCAGGCATCATCTGGCTGCTCGATCTGCAAAATCGTGATGGCGGCATGCCTACTTTTTGTCGTGGTTGGGGCACGCTGCCGTTTGACCGAAGCACGCCTGAACTGACGGCTCATGCCCTGCTGTCGTGGTGGCTTTGGCAGCCTGAAGCCCTGCAAAACCGGATTGCCAAAGCGACAAGATTTGCTCTGGCCTACCTGCGGAAGACTCAGCGTGCAGATGGGTCATGGATTCCGCTCTGGTTTGGCAATGAGAACGCTGATGGTGAGGAAAACCCCGTCTATGGCACGGCGATGGTGGTGGGTTATCTCTCGGGCACGCCTGCTCTGGCAGAGCAAAGCGGTGATCTGATCCAGCGTGGGCGGGACTATCTGCTGAGCGTGCAAAAGGCCGATGGTGGCTTCGGTGGGGACGTGAATGCTCCAGCGACGATCGAGGAGACAGCGGTATCCGCCCGGGCGCTGCTGGGCGGAGATGCGCGGGCCCGGGAGTGTGCTCTACGGGCGGTGGACTGGCTTTTGTCAGCGACGAAGGAGGGCACTTCCTTTCCTGCCTCGCCCATCGGACTGTACTTTGCCCGGCTTTGGTATCATGAAAAGCTCTACCCGGTGGTGTGGACGGTGCAGGTGCTCAGGGCGCTTTGCAGGTGATCAGACCTGCGGCTCCCACTCTTCCATGGCGAGGCTGGCTGCTCCGAGGGCACCGGCGTCATCGCCTAGGCTAGAGGGTTCGAGCCGTATCTGCATGTCCGGTAGCTGCGGCGGCAGGGTGAGCACCTGCTGGGAGATCTCTTCACAAAATGGCATCCCCAGAGAAGTCAGCGGTCCGTGGAGAAAGATCTTCTCGGGATCGACGAGGAGCTGAATGCTGCGCACCACTCTCGCGAAGTCGAGCACGACACTCTTCCACTCCGGCGAGCCTGGTATGGCTACCTGGGAGATTGCAGGGCGGAGGTCCTCTGGCAATACAGCATCCTCACCCAGGCGTGCCAGGCGCCTATAGACGGCAGTGGCGGAGAGGAGGTCGTGCATGGCTTGAGTGCCATCAGGCTGCGGCCAGGTCCAAAGGCCGACTTCACCGGCGATCTCATGTGCGCCGCGCATGAGCTCACCATTATGCATGATGCTGATTCCGAGGCCGCTGCGTGGACCCAGAACGACGTAGTCATTGAGATCGCGCCCTTCACCGAACCAGCGCTCGGCCAGAGCGATGACGCGGAGGTTGTTTTCCAGAGTTGTTGGCACTCGGAAGCGCTGGCGGAAGACATCGGCGATGGGCACATTTTTCCAGTCTTTAACAAAGGAGAAGTAGCGGGCGATGCCGCGCTTGCGGTCCACAATGCCGGGTGCGCCGATGCCAATGCCGAGCAGTGGCTCACTCCTCGCAGCGGCCAGCTTTTCCAGAGCATCCACCAAAGCCCGGAGCACGGTGGGCATCTCTGGATTCACAGGCAGAGTGCGGTTCTCGACGCCAAGTCTTTTCCCAGAGAAGTCCACGCTCACGGCCTGTACTCGTTGGGCGTTGAACTCCAGTCCGGCGAACCAGCCTGCGCTGGAAATGAGTCCAAGTACTCGCTGTGGGCGGCCGACGTTGGCCTTTTCAAGACCGACTTCTTCGATGTAGCCCATGGCGGACAACTGATCGACGTAGAGGCCGAGTGTGGAGGCGGAGGCGTTTAGCGCCTTGGCCAGCGCGCTACGGGAGATTGCCTTACGGCTGCGCAGATGAATGATCGTGGAGGCAAGCAGGGCACGGTGATCGGAGGGCTTTCGGCGCATGACGGGAAACCTCACTCTTGGCGAATGGGCGGCTATCATGCCAGAATATATTCGTGGAAGTTGTCCGCTGTGGCAGAGTCGCCACCGCTGATGTTCCGCCTTTTCCTGCCTATCTGCCTGTTCTTGGCCTCTTGCCGCCCCGTTCCAGTGGCGCTGAGAAGCTGGGATTTGCTCGATCAGAAACATGCCGCGCTTTGGCGGGTCTCGGGAATTCCTGATGAGGGAGTGATCTCCGTGGCGGAGGGGGAACTCACCCTTCCCGCAGGTCAGCCAATGACAGGCTGCAAGTTTCCAGCGTGGACTGAACTCGGCCTGCCCGGCACGAGCTATGCGATCAGTTATGAGGCAGTGCGTGTCGAGGGGGATGACATCTTCGGCATGTGCACCTTTCCTGTCTCCAGCCATGAGGCGCACGCTACCTTCGTCCTTGGTGGCTGGGGCGGCACGGTCACGGGCATCTCCAGCATTGATTTTTCTGATGCGAATGAAAACTCCACCCGCGGTGAGCAGCGCTACCAGAACGGCACGTGGTATCGTGTGAGGATCGAGGTCCGCCCCGAGGACATCCGCGCTTGGATCAATGATCGTCCCATGGTGAATGTGAACATCAAAGGCCGTAAGGTCGGCCTGCGGCCTGGCTTCATCGATCACTGTCTGCCCTTCGGTTTCGCTACCTGGAACACTGTCGGGAAGGTAAGGAACATCAGAGTCGAACGACTGAACTGAGGAAGGGGCGGAACCGAAGAAGCTGGACTATGCCTCGGGTTAATGACCACGCCGCATCTCGGCGATCCATTCCGGTGGTATGCCCTGGCCCGGAACGGAAGTGTCAGGCCGACGTTTCAGACCGGTGATTCTTTCCAGCAGCCACTCCAGGCTCGACCAGAAGTGCATCCTATCCAGGATTGGATTCAGCACATTCGTGACCGGGCAGTACTTTACCTCCTTTGGGTTGGTATGATGGATCGCATGATGTTGGGGTGTTTGCAGGATGCGCAGGTCTTGCAGCCAGGAGATGAACCGCCCGTTTTCCTTCCGCGTGCGGTGGGACCATTTGTGGACCTCGTTCGCATTCCCACCGACGATGGCGAAGAGCCACACCTGCCAGCTGAGTCTGCCCATCAGAGCCGCGCCGACGACGAGGGCGCTCATGGCCAGCAACTGCTCGCGGTTGCTCTGCCACCAGGAGTTTCGCGTCATGCGGCGTGGAAGATGATGATGGATCGTGTTTGGTTTGCCGATCATTTTCCCGACGAGTGGGGTATCTTCACGGATGTAGGCGTCTTCGATCCAATGGATGAGTCCAGCGACGAAATCTGCAGCGAGGACCACGCCAGCTGCCTGAAGGGGAAGTGTGATGAGGTTATTCATGACCCCGCATCACTTACTCAGTGATCCGTCGGGGATGATATTGATACTCCAGATGTATGAATCGAAGCCGTCAATGATGCTTTCGGTGCTGACGTGCTTCAATCCATTCGGCCAGGAGGGAGGCGTCGCGTCGGGCCAGTGTCTTGTCTCGGCAATAACGAGCAGCGTTTGTGAAGGATGGCTCGCTGATCAGCCTTTGCAGCGCATGGCAGACACGATCTGTGGTGAAGGTCCGAGGTGTGAGCCCCAGCCCGGCACCGAGGCGGGTGATTCTCCATGCGTTGTCTGGCTGATCATGGGCCATGGCCATGATGAGCTGGGGGATGCCTGCGGCAAAGCCCTGAGACATGGTGCCGATGCCGCCGTGATGAACGAAGGCGGCGGCATAAGGCAGCAGCGTGGAGAAGGGGGCATATTCCACCGGCAGGATCGAATCCGGCAGAGAGGCGGGGAGTTGATCGAGCTTCCGGGTCACGAAGACTGCGCGTTTTTGCAGTCGGGTGACAGCTTCGAGTGCGACCTCGAAGAAGCGGCGCGCGTGGACATTTGCGCTACCTGGCGTGAAGACGATGGGCTTTTCACCACGGGCGAGGAAGCTTTGCAAAGCTGGGCTGAGAGCCTTCTCGGTGGCGAGGTCCTCAAGGGGGAAGTCCCAGTGCTGCACGCCTGCGGGCCAGTCAGGCTGT
>JAGKWZ010000437.1 GCA_021151605.1 Verrucomicrobiaceae bacterium | reverse complement strand
GCGGCCCCCACCATGTAAAACGTTGTGTTCTCATCGACTCCACCCTCTACTCCATCACAGCCGTTTTGCCAATCGACAGGTTTTCAAACACGACCTAGAGTAAATGGCGGCATTCTTCCAATCCTTCTGCTGCGCTGCCATGTTGATCGACACCCGCATCGGCTCCACCGCCTCGGTGAGGCGTCCGAGGGCGCGGAGGCTGTAGGCGGCTTCATTGAGCAGCCAGGCCTGATCGGCGGCACTGAGGTTCGCCGAGAGCCGACTCCACGGCTCCTCGAAGAACGCCGCCACCGCCCCCAAATCCGCGCCGATGGCTCCGAGTTGATTTCTACTGTAGCCGTCTTGGCCCCTCAGGATGCGGTCGAAGTAAACTTTGTCGCAGGCCTCCTGCTGACGGCCTGCCAGGCACCCATGCACCACCGCCTGATAGAGCGGCTGGAGGCCCTCCAGCGTGGCGGGCCGATGCTCGGTGCGGGCGCAAAGATGATCGAACAGGCGGGAGTGCGCGGCTTTGAAGCCTTCGGCCTGCTTTTCGCGCAGGTGCTTGGCGAAGTATTCGCGGATCAGCGGATGGGCATCCAGCGTGTGCGTTTGCCGGTCACTGAAAGCCAGACGGTGTTTCGACAAGAGATGCAGGGTTTGTGTCCACTCCGTCTCGGTGAGGTCCGCCACGGCATCGCTGACGCCTGCGATGCCGCCATCTTTTCTTAACGCTGCAATGCAATCCGCATCGGCCGCCCGGTCGAAGAGGCCCATCATGCGTAGCACGGAGAGCTGGCGCTGTCCTCGGTCGCCCTCGGACTGAAACCATTCTTCGTAGGCCGCCATGACATTGTAGGCGTGCCCCTCCAACTGGTCGGCAAAGATCCGAGTGAAGTCCACACGGTCTCGGCGCAGAACGTCTCCCTCGTGAGCACTGGCGAGGTAGCCGCCAAGCATCTGGAGCGTCATCGCGTGGCCTTTGACCTCAATGGCGGTGGTGCGCAGGGATTCATCGTCGGCAGGGATTTCCTGCTGACCGGCAAAGCGGGCTCCGGCCAGATGCAGCAGTTCGGCCCCGTGCCGGACGGAGAGATGATTCAGTTCGCATTCACGGACCGTGCTATCGTGGTAGCGCTTCAGGTCAATCACCGGCACGAGCGTGGTCACGAGGCAGAGGCCAGAGAATCCGGGTTCCGCCAGTCGGCGCAGCAATGTCTCGATGCCGCCGTCTTTCAACCGCCCCTCCTCCTGGCCTTTTTTGCGCGGATGCTGCAGCGGCTCGATGCCATCCAGCACTAATAGGGTGCGCCGGGCGCGGATGACCTCGGCGAGACGGTCGGCTTTCAATTCCAGACTGTCCGAGCTGTCGGCCAATGCCGTCTCCCCAAAGTGACGGAGGGCTGAGCGGAAGAACAAGTCACTGCTGGCCGTGCTCTGGTCCTTCGTGCCCTGGCTGTAGAAGCTCCAGTCGAAAAAGGCGTCCACACCCGGCCAATCACTCTGCTGGAGCTGCGTGATCCAATCGGTGACGAGGGAGGTTTTGCCCACACCGCCCCACGCCACATAGATGAGGACATTTAGCCCATCCTGCCTCCAAGCTCGCGTTAGGGCAGCCTTCTCCCGGCCACGTCCCACGAGCCGCTCATAACGGCAGGCACCATCGGCCTCCAGGAGCTTGGAGTGGGCGATTAGCCGTACCACCGGCACGGAGGCGCTCGCGGATGACCGCACCGGAGTGATGCTTTGGGCCTCTAGCAACTGCCGGAGCATTGCCTTCATTTCTGCCTCATTGGCGAGGGATGCGTCGAGCTTCTCGTGGGTGGCAGCCTCGTGGCCGAGCACCGCTGCACGGAAGCCGCGCATGTCTTTGCCAAACTCCAACATCAGCCCCAGCAGCACACCCGACTGCTCATGCAGTCCGGCGACGCCAGCGGAGAGCTGCTGCACGGAAGCGAGGAGATCCGGCAGCACGGCTAAACGCTCCTCCAGAGGCTCGCGCATAGCGCTGGTCAGATCGGCTGCGGAGAAAGGCATGGCCGCCAATTTGGAGTCGATGGAGGCCAGCCAGTCGGCAGTGAGAATGGCCCGCACCTTTTCGTCGGTCTTGAAGTGATCCTGCAAGAATAGGCTCCAGGCCTGATACAGTGTGATCGTGGCCTCCGGATCGTCTTGGGAAACTGGCCAGCCTTCTTTGGCCCAGGCGTCGAAACAGGCAGGGCGCTGCTCAAAAGAAGTATGCCGCTCCGTCCACCGCATCAGTTCAGCGGAGAACTGCCGTGACCACTCCGTATGGTCCAGACTGCGAATGGCCGGATTCAAATCAGATGCACGTGCAATGGCTGGCAAGCGAAACTCCGCCAGGGCCTCGTCCGACTCGCCCAGTATGCCGACGAGGAAAGCAGCGGATTCAGTCACGGATTGAGGAGGTTGGGTTTCGTCAACATGCGGTCATTCTCCAACCTTCCTCAAACACTTGAGATGAAGATGCGGTTTCCTTTCCCGGGCTTTTCGGAGGCGGCCATGGGGCGGAGTATTTCTCAGACACCCTGTCCGCGCAATGGCGGGAAGTGTTTCTAAGGAACGCCGTTGAAGCGAATGCCCTCAATGCACGGTGCCGCCCCGTGGGATGATCTTTTCCCGAGCCTGCTCCACGGGCACATGGCGCGGGGTGTTCGCTGCCACACCTTGCGGCTGAGCCCAGCGGATGCCGTTGGCGATCACGCGCTGCACATCAGGATGATGATAGATGGGATACACCTCATGACCGGGGCTGAAGTAAAAGATGCGCCCGCTGCCGCGTGTCCAGGTGGCACCACTGCGGAAGACCTCGCCACCCTGGAACCAGGAGACAAAGATCAGTTCGTCCGGTGTCGGGATGCCGAAGGGCTCGCCATACATCTCCGACTGCTCGATCTCGATGCAGTCGCCCAGGCCTGCTGCGATAGGATGACCTGGATTCACCACCCATACGCGCTCTCGTTCGCCTGCCTCGCGCCAGCAGAGCGCACAGGTCGTGCCCATGAGCCGCTTAAAGACCTTCGACCAATGCCCTGAGTGCAGCACGATCAATCCCATGCCCGCAAGCACTCGCTGCTGCACCTTTGTGACAGTTTCATCCAGCACGGCATCGTGCGCAGCATGTCCCCACCACAGCAGCACGTCTGTTTCATCTAAAACAGACTGTGGGAGCCCTTGCTCGGCTTCATCCAGCGTGGCCGTCCGGATCACGAAGTCCGCATTCCCACCCAAAGCCTCCGCCAGGGCTCCGTGGATGCCCGCTGGGTAAATGGCGGCGACTGCAGGATTCTGACGCTCATGGACAAATTCATTCCAGATGGTGACGCGGATGGGAGTGGACATGGTGGGAGGATAGGACGGCTTTATGCAGCCTGCCCAAGGATTTTGCAGGGGCCTGAAAATCTCAAATCGGATGCCAGCGCCCACCGATGTTAACATAGCACGGGAAAAGGGTAAGCCACCGCAAGCCAAGGGAGCGGCGCGCGTTAAAGAATGCCAACGCTTGGGCATCCCCAGCCACCCTGATCGGGATGGATGCCTTCGAAGTCACCCCCTCCAATCCATGACCCGCTTCCTCAACTGGTTCAACAATCTTTACCCTGTGTGGCTCGTCACGCTGGCGGTGATCGCCTTCTTTAAGCCGCAGACGATGCTGTGGTTCGACAAACCATGGATCTTTTGGTCCTTGGCGGCGTCGATGCTTGGGATGGGCCTGACGCTGAGCATTGATGACTTCAAAGCCATCGGGAAGATGCCGGGCAGTGTCATCTTCGGTTTCACAGCGCAATACACCGTGATGCCATTGATCGGCTGGGGCATGACAAAGGCGCTCAATATGGACCCTGGGCTGGCAGTAGGGGTGATCCTCGTGGCGAGCTGCCCCGGCGGTCTGGCATCAAACATGATCAGTTATCTCTCTCGAGCGAATGTGGCGCTTTCGGTGACGCTCACAGTGACCTCCACGCTCTTTGCTTTCATCTTCACACCAGCCTGGACGGTGGCGCTGGCGGGCAAGTATGTGCCAGTGGATGCCTGGGCGCTTTGTCTGTCTGCGCTTCAGCTGACCGTGGCCCCAGTGGTCATCGGCGTGCTGCTGCGGTGGAAGATGCCTCGCACGGCGGACAAGATCGGTGCCTGCGGCCCAACCATTGCTGTGATCGCCTTCATCCTGGTGAGTGGCGGCATCGTCGCAGCGAGTGCGGATGCCATTGCTCAGCACTTTGGTGACTTGGCGATTGCAGCTTTTGTGCTGCATGTGGCGGGCTTTGTGATCGGGTACATCATTCCCAAGGTGTTGCGTTACCCTGAGTCCATCTCGCGAGCCGTGAGTATCGAGGTTGGCATGCAAAACGGTGGCATGGCCGCCACGCTCGCACGCCAGCACTTTCCAGCGATGCCGCTGGCCGCTGCGGCTGCCGTCTTTAGCGGTGTGATGCAAAACATCATCGGTGGTCTTGCTGCCGCGTGGTGGAAACGCCGTCCGCCAGAGTCATGAGCCGCCGCGATATTTATTACTGGAAATGCGACCGACCGGCGGCCTTCCACGGCACGCAGATTCGTGGTGTGGCAGATGCGGAGATCGAGGGGCAACTACGTGAGGAACTACGTCGCCATTTTGATGGCCAAGCCGTCGAGCTAAGTCCTGGGGCAGGGCAGGGGAATCACCTCACCTGGAATGCCGAAGTCGATGGCAAGGCGATGTTCGTGCGTGTGGAGAATGGGCCGGAGAAGGATGACCATCTGGCCGTGGAAAGCGCGGTGCTGGATCGAGTGCGTGCTGCGGGTGTGGTCACGCCGCAGGTCTTTGGCTATGATGCAACGAGGAGCCGGGTTTCATTCGCCTGGCAGGTCTTGGAACGGATTGCCGCGCCGGATTTGAATCACTGGTTCAAGCTAGGGACGCTGGAGGTGCCGAGCATCGCTTTCGAAATTGGTCGAGCGGTGGCGAAGTGGCAAGGCATCACGTTTGATGGCTTCGGCATCTTAGAGTGGTCCGCTCAGTCCCCTGAGCGGAACGAAGGCCAAGCGACGCCCGAACCGCACAGAGGACTGTGCGGACCACATTTCGCCTACGCTGACTACTTCCACCTGCGCCTCGACGAGCACCTGCACTTCCTGAAGCATCGCGGCTTTCTCACAAACACGGACGACATCCTCGCCGAGATCGAGAACCATCGTGCCTTGCTCGATCTGCCTCAGGGCTGCCTCGTCCATAAAGACCTCGCGCTCTGGAACATCCTCGGCACCCAAGATCGAATCGCCGCCTTCATCGACTTTGATGACGCCATCAGCGGTGATCCGATGGATGACCTCTCGCTCCTCGCCTGCTTCCATGATGCCGCCTTCCTGCAAAGAGCGTTCGAGGGTTATCAGAGCGTCCGCGCCCTGCCCAAGGATCACCTGCGCCGCTTTTGGCTGCATCTGCTTCGGAACATGATCGTGAAAGCCGTCATCCGAGTTGGCGCGGGTTACTTTGATCGTGACGATGGCTTCTTCCTAATCTCATCCGGTAGCTCCGGCCAGTCGCTTCGTGAAACCACGCTCGCCAAAATCGCCACGGCCCTGCGCGGCTTGCGGGCGGGAAGCGGTCTCGACATTCTCTCACCATGAAAACTCACATCGGCACTTTTCTCTCCATCGGCTCACCTGCAGTCACAGAACTCGCGGCGGAGGTCGGCTTCGACTGGGTTCTCATCGACCTGGAGCACGGCTGCGAATCCGAGGCCGCCTTGCCAAACCAACTGCGTGCCCTGCGCGGCAGCCAGGCACTGGCCATCGTGCGCGTGAGCGCCCCACATCCCGATTTGATCAGCCGCGTGCTCGACTGGGGCGCGGATGGCATCATGGTGCCGCATGTGAACACGGTGGCGGAGGCGCAGCACTGCGTGGACGCAGCCTATTATCCGCCAAAGGGGCATCGAGGCGTCTCGCGCACGGTGCGAGCTTATGGCTACGGCATGAGGCTTCCATCGGGGGAAATGCCAAAGCCGATCATCCTCGCGCAGATCGAAACGGCGGACGCTGTGGCAAGTGCAGATCAAATCGCCGCCGTGGAGGGCATTGATGCCTTGTTCATCGGCCCGGCAGACCTGAGCTATGATCTCAAGGCCCGGAACTCACCACTGCCGTATGACGAGTGCGTCAATGCCATCGCAAAGGCCGCGAAGGATCACGGCAAAGGCTGCGGCATCCTCGTCCGTCATGCGGATGACAAAGAGAAGCTGAAGGCGCTCGGCTTTACCTGGCTGGCGATGGACTCCGACCTCTCGCTCGTGCGCGAGGGCTTCAAGCGGAACCTCGAAGTGGCTCGAAGCTGGTGATAACA
>JAGKWZ010000086.1 GCA_021151605.1 Verrucomicrobiaceae bacterium | reverse complement strand
GCGTGGGCCTTTGGCTTGCAGCTTGCGACCGGCTTCGACGAGGTTGGTGGTTTGGGCGAATTCTTTGGCTTCGCCGTCATTGATGACGAGGAGGTCGATCTTCTTCATCACGTCATGCAGGCGCTCGTTGGCGATGTTGATCCAGAGATCCATGGTGTCGGCGATGACGAAATCGGCGTCGGTGAACTGCTCCAGGGTCTGGAGTTGGTTGTCCGGGCTCATGTTCGCCAGCACGGCGATTTTGGCGGCAGCGGCGGTGGCGGGGAGTTTTGGCAGCCAGGTTTCCAGGACGTTGATGCCCACGGCGTGCGTGGTGCGGTTGTTCATGTCTTCGTGGTATTCACCGCTCCAGGTAAAGGAGGCTCCGCTGCTGCGCTCCAGGCCATCGAGGGTGATGCCTTTGCTGCCGAGCAGGTTCAGGTGAGCCTCTGGAAAGTCATGCCCGATGATGCCGACGAGATGGATGGGCTGGGTGAAGATGCTGGCCGCGAGGGCGGCATAGGCCGCGGAACCGCCGAGCAGATTCTCCTGGGAGTCCTTGGTGGTTTTGACATTGTCCAGGGCGACGGTTCCGGCGATAGTGACTGACATGATGCGTAAACGTGGGTTTAGTTTGGAGATGTGAAGGAAGGATTCCTTGCTTGCCTCCGCCTAGCACGATGGGGAATAGTCCTGGGTGGAGGGGGCGCGGAGTATCCGTGGTCGCTCCGGTGTGTCAATTGCTCTTCCTATCTCCTCCCCATGCGCTTCACGATCATCCTTTTCTTCATCGCGCTGCTGCCGGTGATGATGCTGGTGCATTGGTGGGATTTCGAGGAGCACCAGCAGCCGCGTCTGCGCTCTCAGGTGGAGCAGATTCTCAGCAAGGCCGGCATCACAGGTGCCACGGTGGATCTGCGTTACCTGGATCTCAGCATCACAGGAGATGCGCCGGATGTGGCAGCGGTGGAGATGGTCACGAAGTCGATCTCAGACATCGGTGCACTGCGGCTGATGAGTAATCGCCTCAGCATCCTGGCTCGTCTGAAAGCCAGTCTGGCTGACGATACTCTCACGGTGGAGGGCTGGATTTCGGACAAGACGGCGGCGGATTCATTGAAGGGGCTTTTGCAAAAGATCCGCCCAGATTTGCGGATACGAGCCGATGGACTGAAAACGAGCTCGCTTGTGCGTCTGCCTGAAGGGGAAAAGCTGCCGCTTCGGGAAGATAGTCTCATGCTTCAGCCCATCATCGGAGCCCTGCATGTGCCATCTGCGCTTCAAATCGTCAGGAGGGAGGGGCGGCTTCAAGTTTCCGGCATGTTGCCGTCCTCCGACCTACGCGCGGCGGTGATCGAGGCCATCGAGTCCGGCCCGCACAGCCTGCCTGTAGAGGCCGAGAAGCTCCGCGCCACGGCGTATGCACTGCCCGCGCCTTTCACGGCGGATGATGTGATCGTGCCCTTCCTGCGCAGCTTTTACAGCACCCCCGCACCAGGAGACTTCAGTGTCCACGCCGATGGCAATCCGCGTCTGTCCGCCGATGCCACACGCACTCTGGAGAGTGCCTGGCTGACCTTTCTGCGCCCATTGACGAAAGGCCGCCGTGCGGAAATGCAGCTGACTTATTTCCCCTCGCGGTATCATTTCCCCGGCCGCCGGATCGAGACCGCGCTGCCCGAGGACGTGCTGCAATCCGTGCGCGATGTGTTCGCCGGGCAGTATTTTACCTTTGGCCCAGGCAGCAGCACCTTGGATGCTTCGGAAAAGTCACGCCTGGCCTCTCTGGTGCCTGCACTTCTCAGCGCCGGACCGGCGCTGAAACTCATCGTCGGCGGTCATCCCGATCCAGCGGGAGATCTGAAGTTGGAGGCTAGCCTGGCCCGCCGCCGTGCTGAAGAGGTGGTCTCCTTCCTCATCGAGCAGGGGGCACCCGCTTCGGAGATCCAGCCGCAGGCCTTTGATTCCGTCCCCGTCGGCAGCAAACATGCTCCCCCAGAGACTCGCAGTGTCGAAATCCTGATCCAATGAGCCACCCCACTCCCAGCCTATGAAGATCGAGTTTCCCGTCCTCGAGTCCGAGCCGCTCATTTACTTTCTGCTGCATAGCGGAGTTTTCGTATTTGCCTTGGCGTCCATGTTTTTCCTGCTCGGGATATGCATGGGCGGCACCATCTGGGGCCGGTATAAGAGGCAGCTTCAACACATGAAACTGGAAAATGCCGGCCAGCTCCAGGAGATCGCCGTGCTCAAACGAAAGCTGGCGGAGCAAACGATGCGCCCTTCCACGAGCCCGCTAAATCCGCCGCCCGCGCTGCTGACGGAAGTGCTGCCAAACGTCCGAGAAATCTTCCCCGAACGATCGCTGCCACCCGCAGAACCGACGCCAACAGTCACACCTGCGGCCCCCTTGCCAGTTGCAACACCTGCCCCCACATCTGCGGCCCCCATACCAGCCGCCGCACCTGCGGCACCTACAACAGCAGCCACACCTGTTGCCCCCTTGCCAGCTGCAATACCTGCTCCCACGCCAGTGGCGACACCTGCTGCTCGTGAGCCGGGTCCAGTGGAGATGCCGGCTCTGCCCCTCCTGCCATCCGTGGCATCCTTGCCCGAAGTTTCAGCTCCCAGCATACCGGCACCTGCTGATAAGCCCAAGACCGCCACGATCCGCCGCCCGACCATCCGGGTAAAGACCACCAAAGCAGCCTCCCCGGAAGCTCCCAAACCTGCGGCACCGGCCGCGCAGGCGAACGGCGCCATTCACACCCCTGGTGATGAGGATGTGACTCCCTTTGGGTTCCTGCTCAGCGAGGCGCCAGAACCCCTCCTTAGCTCTTCCGCCGTTTCTGCCCTAGCAGCCATCATTAAGGCTCCGCCACCGCCCCCATCATCAGCGCCTGCCACCGCCCCCTCTGCCATCTCTTTGCCTCCGCTTCCAGCTTCCTCTCCAGGCTCTGCGATCCCGGAAGTCCTGCCGGAACTCGATCCTGCCCTGGGCCTCATTTTTAAAATCGCCCCGCCACACGCGGACGATCTCACACGCATCAAAGGCATCGCCACCGTCCTGGAGAAGCGCCTGCACGACCTTGGCATCTACACCTGGCGGCAAATTGCCTCCTGGGAAGAGCGCCATATTCGCGAGTTCTCCAATCGGCTCGCCTTCAAAGACCGCATCGTCCGCGAAAAGTGGGTGGAGCAGGCCCGCCAGTTGAACGAGGAGCGGCAGCTCGTCTGAGCTTTCTCTTCTGGCAAAGCCGGGACGCGTCCGCTATTCACGAGCCATGCGTCTCCGCCTGCTACTCATTTTCTCCGCCCTCTGCCTTCCGCTCTCAGCTCAGGAAAAGCCCAATATCATCCTCATCCTCGCGGATGATCTCGGCTACGCGGACCTGGGTTGCTTTGGCAGCAAAACAATCCGCACGCCAAACCTGGACACGCTCGCGGCAGAGGGCACCAAGTTCACCTCCTTCTATGTCACGCAGGCCGTGTGCAGCGCCTCACGCTCGGCGCTGATGAGCGGTAGTTACCCGAACCGCGTGTCCATGCAGGGCGCGCTAAATCACACGAGCAAGGAAGGCATCCACCCCGACGAGCATTTGCTGCCCGAGATGCTGAAGCAGCAGGGCTATACCACTGGCGCACTCGGGAAATGGCACCTCGGCACCACGCCGATGTTTTCGCCTCTGAAGCATGGGTTCGATGAATTCTGGGGCATCCCCTACTCAAACGACAACAGCAAGTATCACCCCAGCCTCGCCGCCGAGATGCCGCCGCTGCCGCTCTATGAAGATGCGAAGGTCATCGAGACCGATCCTGATCAGAGCCAGTTCACCCGCCGCATCACAGAGAAAGCGGTGAGCTTCATCCGTCGCCACGAAGCCAAGCCCTTCTTCCTCTACGTGCCGCATGTCATGCCTCATGTGCCCATCTTTGCCTCGGATCGCTTCAAAGGGAAGTCACCTCATGGGCTCTACGCCGATGTCGTGGAAGAGCTGGATTGGAGCGTCGGCATGATCCTCGCCGCCGTGCAGCAGGCCGGCATCGCCGATAAGACGCTCGTCATCTTCTTCTCCGACAACGGCCCCTTCCTCAGCTACGGCAATCATGCGGGTAGTGCAGCACCGCTCCGCGAAGGCAAGCTCACCAGTTACGAAGGCGGCGTGCGTGTGCCCTTCATCGCCAAATGGCCCGGCAAGGTGCCTGCGGGCCGCGTTTGTGACGAGCCGATCACCGAGATGGATCTGCTGCCCACGATCTCGACTTGGCTCGGTGCGCCTGCATCGAAGAACAAGATCGACGGGCGCGATGTCAGTGATCTCTTGCTCGGCAAAGAAGGCGCGAAATCACCGCATGAAGCCATCGCCTTCTACGCAGGCACCGAGCTGCAAGCTGTCCGCAGCGGCTCATGGAAGCTGCATTTTGCCCATCCCTACATCACCCCGCATGACACACCGGGCCGCGATGGCAAACCCTCGAACTGGGAGAACATGAAGCCCGCCGCCATCACTCAGAGCGGTATCGCAGGCATCGCCACACGCCACGGCTACAAGGTCGCCCAGCAGGAGCCAGCGCTCTATGATCTCAGCACGGATGCTGGTGAAACGAAGGATGTCAGCGCGGCAAATCCCGAAGTGGTCGAGCGCCTGAAGAAGCTCGCTGAACCCTTCCGCGCCGAGCTTGGGGACACTCTCACGGGCATGAAAGGAAACGCCATCCGTCCGGCTGGCAAAGATGAAGGCTGAGGCAGAGCGCCTTGGACAAGACCCAGCAGCATCGCTTTAGTTCACCGATACATGAGCCACGAATCCCAAGACGCACTTCTCGACCAAGTCCAAACTCTCGCGCCCCATTCCGTCGCGGATTTGTTGGAGACGAAGTCACCTGAAGAAGGCGCTTTTGTGCTGGAGTCTCTGAATCCCATGGTGGCCCAGCAGGTGCTGCACGAGATGCAGGACGAGCATCGCTGCCGCATCCTCGCCGCGGCGCCCATCGAGAAGTCACGCCAGTGGATGCATAACCGCCAGTATCCTGAGGATAGTGTCGGCTGGCTCATGGAGCCGCCCGTGGCTGTCTTCCGCCCGACCATGACGGTGCATGATACCATTGAGGCGCTGCGAAAGCTCACGAAGCGCGCCTTCATCACCTATGGCTATGTGACGGATGAGGCGAACAAACTGCTCGGCGTGCTCGTCTTCCGCGATCTCATGCTGGGGAAGCCCGGTTCACTGCTCTCCGAAGTGATGTACCAAAACGTCTTCGCTTTGGCTCCTGACATGGCTTTGACCGATGCCATGAAGAGCACGGTGAATCGCCACATCCCGGTCTATCCCGTCTGCGATGCCGAAGGCCGCCTGCTCGGACTGGTGCGCGGCCAGAATCTCTTCGAGGCCCGCGCCATCGAGATCAGCGCCCAGGCAGGAACGATGGTCGGTGTGGAGAAAGAGGAGCGCCTGAGCACGCCCATCCTTCGCAGTCTGAGATTCCGCCATCCCTGGCTTCAGATCAATCTGCTCACCTGCTTTGTCGCCGCGGGTGTCGTCGGCTTCTTTGAGCAAACCTTGGATCGCATTGTGTTGCTGGCGGCCTTTCTTCCGGTGCTCGCAGGTCAGTCAGGGAACACAGGCTGCCAGGCGCTTGCGGTGGCTTTGCGCGGCATGACCATGGGAGATCTCGAAGATGGCGATGAGCGCCGACTCGTGCTGAAAGAAGGCGTGCTTGGCTTGCTCAACGGAATCCTCGTCGGCGTCAGTGCCGGACTCGGCATGTATGTCTATGCCACTGTGCAGCACAATCCCGAGGCGCTGACTCTCGCCGGAGTCGTCTGGCTTTCCATGGTGGCCAGTTGTGTCACCAGCGGCCTCTGCGGTGCGCTTATTCCACTCGTGCTTCGTCGATTGGGTGCTGATCCAGCCACGGCTTCCAGCATCTTCCTCACCACCGCCACGGACGTGGTCAGCATGGGTGTCTTCCTCAGCCTCGCGTCGGTGCTTGTGAAGTGATCCACTCCAGCAACTGCCGCCGTTGCACGGGCAGCCGACGGTGGAAGTTCTCCTCGATCGCTCTTGCCGACTCACCCGCGCCGGCCGCACGCTCACCTACGAGCCCCAGATCCTCCGCCAGCCGCAGCTCGAAGCGCTCCACCAGCGCACGGCTCGGATCATGCTCCGCCAGATAGTCGAGTGCCTTCACCAGCAGCTCATAGATCGCCTGGATCGGCGCATGAGGCTCCACCACCAGCTCCACCAGCTTCACCATGTAAGTCGCCGCCAAAACTCGCCCATAACTCTGCCGCAGGCCGAGGCGTGGATTCGTCCAGCGAGCTTCCGCCAGCGTGTGCAGATCTCCAGACTTCGCCCTGGCAAAGCGGATCTCCGCCGAGACAAAGAGATCCAGCGTCCCCGCAAACGCCGACTTCGGCCTCAGTGCCCCTTTGGCGATGGTCTTAAACAACCCCATCTCCGGGCAGCACCAATGGACGATCAGCGTCGTCTCCGAGTAGCGCATGCGCCCGATGATGATGGCTTCGGTTTTTTCCACGGGGTTTCAGTCGCGTGCCGTGAGCTTCAACTCAAGGCTGGAAGTTCGCCTTCTTTGCATCGCCACCGGCCTCGATGAAGGCCAGGAGATCGAGGATCTGCTCGGCCTTCAGTGCATTCAGCAGGCCTGCGGGCATCGGCGAGGTCTCTGACACGCTGCGCTCCTTGATCAGGCTTTTGCCAACCTCCACGGTCTCGGGGGAAAGCGGATTCGGTTTCAGCACGACACGCTCATCGTCCTCGCTTTCGAGGCTGCCCATGACCGTGCTGCCATCGGCGCGCTTGATCGTCACGAAGCGGAATTTCTCATCGACGATCTTCGATGGATTCAGGATGTGATCGAGCAGGTCTCGCCGCCCGAATCGAGCCGACACCTGCACCAGTTCCGGGCCAAACAAACCCGCTGGCAGACTGCGATCCGTGCTCATCGTGTGGCAGAAGACGCATTGCGAGGCGATGGCCGCTGCCTTGCCCTTTTCAAAGGAACGTCCCTTGCCCACTTCGGCAAGTCGCGGCTCCAGATCCTCCAGCTTCCAGACGCGGAAGGTATGCCCCGGCATCGCGTGCGGAGAAAGCGCGGCAGGCTTTGGAGGATGCACCACCTCGGCCAGCTTTGACATCTCTTCCGTGCTCAGTGCCGCCGCCAGTTCACTGCGCGTGTCCGAGATGCTTTTGAAGTAAGTGCTGGCTCCATTGTGCTTCTCAGCACGGTTCAGCGCCTCGAAGACGATGCGCTTCGACTCTAGCGACCAGCCCTCTTTGAGGTAGCGCAGGTGCATCGGGTAGAAGATGAGATCTTCGCTCGCCGTCGCGTCACGAAGCATGGGCAGCGTCTTCGCCAGCACCTGCTTGGAGCCGAGCCGGATGAGCAGGCGGCAGAGTTCTTGATTCATCTCGCGCGTCATCGCCAGATAAAGCGGCTCCAAAGATTCCAATATGGCAGACTGATGAGGGGTAAATTCTTCCGGCATTCTGGATAAGCCGACCTCTAATATGCGAAGAAGCGATAGTCTTTGGTAAAATGTCAGAGTGCCATCGTGGAGCCATTTCAGACGTTTAATGACTTCTGGAACTGCCAGTTTCTCATTCCTTTGCATCATGACGAGCCATAAACGAAGAGCCGAGACAGGATCATTCTCTATAATAACCCTCTCCCTGAGTGTTTGGGCTGGGAAATGCGCCACTGCCATACGCACAGCGTGATCAATAAAGCGGTCGCCAATCGCGCCTTCCCATTCGAGTGGCAGGATGTTTTCGAGTTTTCGTTTGGGATCATTTGTTTGCCAAAATCCATCAGACGGCGGCACGAAAAACTGGTAGAGTTCATTCGTCAGCGCTCGAGCAGATGCTGCGAATCGATCAGCACTAGTTTGGCCAGGTGGTGACTTTTCACCGCTCTCCCCCTCCCACGTCACCCGATACAACCCACTCTGCGTCCCGCGCCCGCCCGTGATGAACCACAGCGCGCCGTCCGGCCCCACGCAGGCATCCGTGACATTGAGCGGACGACCTGACACAAAGGTCTCCTGCGTGCCCGTGTAGCTCGCGCCTTTTGCCTGCATGTGGACGGCGATGATGCGCCCGTAGCTCCAGTCGAGGATGAAGAGCGCGTCCTCATACTTCTTCGGGAACTTCGCGCCATAGCCAAAACAGATGCCGGTGGGCGATGACAGGCCGATGTCCACCACGCTCGGCAGTGTATCCACATACCACGAAGGAAACCTGCCCGTGCCGCGACGCCACCCGAAGTCGGCACCGGGCACCACATGCAGCACACGCGTCGGCATGTACCAGGAGGTGCCGACATCGCGCTCCATGTCGGCATCAAAGGTGAAAAGCTCGCCCTCGCGATTGAAGGCGATGTCGAGGGGGTTGCGAAGGCCGCCAGCGACCAGCTCGATGCGGCTCGTCTTCGGATCCAAGGCGACCACGTGCCCGGCGGGCAGCTCCACGGTGCCGTCAAACATGCTGCCATCCCACGGGTTCGGCAGCACCTGATCATTCGCGTAGTTCCGCAGCGGCGAATCCTCCGCGAGCGGGCTCGGCAGCAGCACGTTGTTTCCATGCGCCACCCAGATGCGCCCGTCAGGACCGAGCTTGATGTGATTCCGCCCATGCCCCACACCGCCTTCGCTGTGCATGAGCTCCTCTTTCTTCTCGAAGACACCATCGCCATCGGCATCGCTCAGGCGATACAGCCCCTTGCTGTTGTTCGCGTTCGCGTAAAGCACGCCGTGGGCATACACGAGCCCGCGACACTCCAGCAGCGTGCTTTCGATCTCTTCCAGTGGAGCAGGCACTCCTTCCTGCCGGGCATTGCGGGCAGGAGTGCCCACATCACTCAGGCGCAGCAGTCCCTTCTTCTCCCTGGCCAAAGTCAGCCGCCCCTGTGGATCAAAGGCCATCGCCACCCACGAGTCCTCACCCGGCTGAGCCGAGCGCACGAGTTCCGCTTTGAAGCCGGGCAGCAAAGTGAAGTCCTTCGGGTCCGTGGCCTGACTCTGAGCGCCGGGCTTCGCGAGCTGCCAGGAGTTGTAGGCATCGAAGGTCTTCTTGAGATCAAACGGGTTCTTTGCCGCTTCCACCTCGCCATGGACGACCACCTTCCCATCGGGCGAAGTCCACTTCGCATCCGTGGGAACCCAGCGCACGGCGGCGAGATCGCCATTCAGCTCCAGCAGCGCCGCCACGCGTGGTTTGGCAGCTGTAAGGCGCAGCACATTCATGCCCGCAACGATCCGCGCTGTGAGATCCAGACTCACCGCAGGCTGATCGTGCGTCGCCTTGACCTGCTGCACCGCCTTTCCGTTCAAGCTGACCTCCGTGTCCGTCTCGCAAGCCAGCAGCAGGATCGCCTTCAGCAGACGCCCCTCGGATTCAAAGCGCGTCTCGATCCCCGCTACCGTCTCCGTCGAAACCCCGATCCACTGCGGCATCGGCGGCTGATTCGCCATCTGAGCCTGAGCGATGCCGTTGATGAGGAGCAGGAAAGAAAGGAGGAACTTCATGGGACAAGATCACGAAGCCCCCGCCATTCCTTTCACGAGGCCTGTGGGCTCCCCATCATTTTACCCGTCATCATTCTACCCACGTCTTCTCCGCCGGACGGAAGGGCAAAATGATGTGGGGTGGAATGATGGGGAAAGCTTTCCCAGCACTCCGATAAACTTACCAAGCCACGAGAACGCCGGTTGGGCCGAGCGCGATCTGTTCGGCATTTAGCGCCGTTTTCAGGTGTCTTGGTTCGCCTCCTTTTAGGAGCGAGCCCCAAACAGTGATCTGCATGTTGTCGTGCAATGACGCAGCGATTCCCGCTTCTGATTTCGTCATTTGAATGTGAGGCTGGGGCGGCGGCGGCTCGGCTGTGCCGACCAACAGAAGGTTGCCGTCACTGAGCACGAGCACGCCATCCCCCATGACGCTTATGGTGCCGTCCGCATCGGAGACTCTTTTCCATGACTGGGTTCTTGGTGCCAGCTTCCAAAGTCCCTTCGATGCCACCCAGACGGTTCCATCTTCCGTCAGCACAGCCTGCATGGCCCCTGCACCTGGAGGTGGGGAGATCGTGTGATGCCGCTCTGGTCGCCTGAGGTCGAGAATCATGAGGTCTCCGCCTTCGAGACTAACGAGAGCCTCGCTCTCTCTGCCTGAGTAAAACAAATCGCCACATCCATCGTGAATGGGAGTCAGCGCTGGGTGATCATGCACGTCGATCTCCCAGACGCGATGTTGTGCATCGAGAGCCAAAGCCTCGGCGGGTGTCGAAGTTAGCTTTTGGATGCTCACCGGACTCATCAGTCGCTGTGCATAGCCCGGGTGTGAGAAATCCCACGTCGCAAAGTGGCCCGAAGCCAGCAGCACGACTCCTCCATGTTTGGTGATCACTGCTTGGGACCAAAACTCACTCATCAAGTCAGGCGGCGGCAGATGTTTTTCGGTTCCTGGCAGGAGCGCCCAGGCTTCCACTTGCAGTCTTTGTCCCAGCCATTGAGCGCCACCTGAGTTGTAGGACCAAGGACTCGAATCAGGCCTCTGATGAAGCGGTGATGTTCCAGCATTGAGTGGGGAGCTCTCCGCTGTGGAGGCAGTGCTTGGAGCATGGCTGACCTTGTCTTCCGAGAAGTCTTCCATCGTAGGCTGTGTCGGCACCATGTTGGGCGAATCAGTAGCCTCAGCCTTCGAAAGATGCGCGCCTTCTACCACTTCCTGACTGACTTTGGACTGCCATTGGTGGCGATACCCGCCAGGCTCCAGCAACCACATCCAAAGTCCCACCGAGAGCGCCCCCATCAGCATCCCGAAGGCAAGGACGGCAAGAGGGTTCGGGGATCGGGAACGCGGCGAGCTCATGAAAGGCAGTCATCCCCAGACAGAGCCCCGAATGACTTTGTTCGAGAATGCGCCTTGGATAGACGGCGCGCAGCATTCCCAGTTGCAGCCTTTCGGAAAACGGGCTCGGGAGTATCTTGTCATTCATCGCCATGCTCACTGCTGCTACTCACGTCATCCAAAAGCTCCATCAATCAGGCCACGAGGCTCTGCTCGCTGGCGGTTGTGTGCGGGATCATCTGCTGGGGCGGGAGCCGAAGGACTTCGATGTCGCCACCAGTGCCACGCCGGATCAGGTCATCGCGCTCTTTCCTGGGGCGCTCACAGTGGGGGCGCATTTTGGTGTCGTCATCGTGCGGCAGGGCGGGGAGCAGATCGAGGTGGCCACGTTCCGCACGGACGGCAGTTACAAAGATGGCCGCCATCCCGAGAGCGTGACTTTTTCCACAGCTGAAGAAGATGCAAAGCGACGCGACTTCACCGTGAATGGCCTCTTCCGCGATCCCATTGAGGACCGCATCATCGACCATGTCGGCGGGCAGGCCGATCTGGAGAAGCGCGTGCTCCGTGCCATTGGCGATCCCGCTTTGCGCCTCGCGGAGGACAAGCTGCGCCTGCTGCGTGCCGTGCGCTTCGCTACAGTGCTCGGCTTTGAGATCGAGCCAGAGACCTGGCGCGCCGTCATCGAGTTCGCCCCGCAAATCCAGAGCGTGAGTGCCGAGCGCATCCGCGATGAACTCATCAAGATCTTCCTTCACCCCAATCGCGTGCGCGGCTTCGATCTGCTGATGGACAGCGGCCTCATGGCGCAGGTGCTGCCAGAGATCCTCGTGCTCAAAGGTGTGGAGCAGCCCCCGCAGTGGCATCCTGAGGGAGATGTCTTCATCCACACTCGGCTCATGCTCAGTCTGCTGCCCGAGCGCGTGTCTCTGCCGCTTGTGCTCAGCGTGCTGCTGCATGACATCGCCAAGCCCGCGACCTTCACCGTCGATGAAACGGGTCGCATCCGCTTCAATGGGCACGACAAACTCGGTGCCGAGATGACGGGCGACATCCTCCGCCGTCTGAAGTTCCCGAACGATGTCATCGAACCCACCCAGGTGGCCGTGGAGCATCACATGGTCTTCAAGGACGTGAAGAAGATGAAGAAGAGCACGCTGAAGCGCATGATGTCCCGCCCCACCTGGGCGGATGAACTCGCGCTGCATCGCGTCGATTGCCTGGGCTCGAACGGCCTGCTGGATAACTACGAGTTCATGCAAGCCAAGGCCGCCGAGTTTGCCAGTGAGCCTCTCATCCCGAAGCCCTTGCTCAATGGGCGCGACTTGATCGCCCTCGGCTGGCAGCCGGGCCCACAACTCGGCGAGATCTTGACGAAAGTGCAGGACGCCCAACTCGAAGGCCTCATCACCACTCGCGAAGAAGCGCTCGCTTGGCTGAAGGCACAAAGTGGAACAGGTTTTTAACCTGTAGGCTCCCAAACCCACAGGTTAACAACCTGTGGCATAGCACTGTTTTTCTCCTCTGAAGAAACCGTCCAGTTTAGGGGACGACGAAGAATGCGCGGAAGGGCTCCATTAGGCGCACTTCGTTGAAGTTCTGCGCGCTCGTGTCGCTCTCACGCAGCCACATGATGGGGCTGAGGAAGAGCTGGTCGTAACCGGTCTGGGTGGCGTCATTGTCACCCTTCCAGAGGCGGATTCTGGAGGCATTGGTAGGCTCGACCGCGGCGCGGAAGCCGTTGTCACTCGTGAGTCCGAGACTGAAGGGTGATTCAGCCAGGACACTGGCGCTGCTCAGCAGGCGGGTCGTGTTGGCGGGTTTGATGTTTGATTTTTGACTGACCTGCCCAGTCACAATCACAGTAACTTCGCTGCTGCGGACTTGAACGAGCACGCCCGTTTGTTTGGGCAATGCTGGATTGCTGCTCCAACCGGAGTCCGTGAGGTCAATGGCGGTGAAGTCATTGGCGGTGGGATCGAAGGTCAGCACGCGATCATCTTGGGCGAACAAATCACCAGGCAGCAGGTCGCCGAGAGTCTGATGGCTGCGCAGGGCGATGCGTGTCAGCGTGGGCAGGGTTGTCTCCAGCTTCAGGCGGGTGCCGGTGCTGGCCTTTTCTTCAATTTCATACGTGTTCCCAGTGGCAAGGTCCTCCACGTAGAGTTCGCCATTGGCAGGCAGGTCAATGGCTTCAGGCAGTAGAATGCTGTCATTTTCCTGAGTAATGATGCCGGCGAAGAGTTCGGCTTTAACCAAGGGCATTGAGAAGGTGCGGCGGCCGATAGGGAAGGTTTCTCGGCTAAACATCAGGGTTGGAGAATAGGCGGTCTGTTCTGCTTTGCCGTCCAGGTTGCTGTCCAAGACTACTTTCAGGCGGAAAAGAGCGCGGTCCTGCGATGCTTCAGCTTCGAGACTGCTGTAACGAACCCTCTGGCGACCATCGCTGCCGATACTCATCTTCGGGGTAACGCCGACCTGAGTCCAGGTCTTCGCATCAGGGCTTGTTTCGAGTTCGTAGCGAATATCGGCACGGCCATTGGCTGGGCGTGAGAAGACTGCTTCGATCGCACCGAGAGGAGTGGTTTCCAGGGTCACGGTCCCTGCTCCGCTGCGGCCATCGTCTGGATTCGTGTCGAGGGCGTATTCGAGGAGGTTTGGATAAAGGTCACCGTCTTCAGAGTCAGCATGGGCTTGAGTCCATGAAGCAAAGGTGGCGGGTGCGGAGGTGCTGCCACTAGGTGATGAAGTGGTGGCAGCCGTGGTGGCGACAGTCATGGTGGTGTTGCGCTCCCTTTCAGCGAGCGGGTAACCAGTGCCACTCGGGCTGCGCAGGCCTAGGTCGAGTGTGAAGTCATAGTTGGAGTCGATGAAAGCATCATCAACGAGGCCTTCGAAGCCTGACTCTGCAGTGCCCGTGGGTTCAGAGCCCGGAGCGAGCGTAAAGTCAGCGGTGCTTGCCCCCGTCGTAGATGGGGTAGCGGATGAAAGCAGGTTTTGCCCGCTGTTATCATCACCAGCCACGACGCTGGTCATCGGGATCATTCCCGAAAGCACGCCGTTTGTGGCGAACTGGGAAGCCGGGAGGTGCAGGAAGTAGGTCCCAGGATTCAGTCCATCAATGAAGTAGCGCCCCTTGTGGTCGGAGACGGCGATACCGACGGGTTCATCTGTCGCTGTGTTGGCTCCTTGCCGGAAGATGTAAACGTACACACCCTCGATGCCTTCATTGAAGCTGAAGCTGCCATTTCCATCGAGATCGATGAACACCACATTTCCGACGCCAAGAGGAGCCCACAGGCCGAAGTCCAGGGTCAGGTTCGTGTCTGCATCAGTATCTTCATCCGTTGTGGATTCAGTGCCTGCCGCGAGTGTGACCAGCGGACTGAAGAGTGGAGTTCCTGGTCCGCCGGGCTGTGAACCATCATTGTTGTTGTCCACGTTATTATCTGTCGTGACAGGAGTGCCGCTGGTGTGGGTGAAGGCGGCGGGGGGAACGACCCGGACGAAGTAGATGCCCGGCACGAGGTCACTGAACGAGTATAGCCCTGTGGATGAGGTGGTGAAGACCGCTCCGACCTGCACATCTGCCGCAGTGCCTGTGCCACCGATGGCATTGTCACTTCCTGGACTCATGAGGGTGACCTGGGCTCCGGCCACACCTGGTTCGCCGACATCGCGGATGCCGTCATTATCATTGTCCTGCCAGATGAGGTTACCGAGCGTCAGCCCTTTGATGATGACTGTATAGCTACGGTTGCCCTGGCAGCCACGGAAGTCAGTGGTGCGCAGGGTAAAGGTGCTGGAACCTGTCGCCGTAGGTATGCCTGAGAGGACTCCTGTGCTTGTATTCAGAGTCAAACCTGCAGGCAGGGTGCCGCTGGCCACCGTCCATGATGAATAAGGAGCCGTGCCACCTGTGGCTGACAAAGTCTGATTATAGCTCAAGCCGAGCGTACCCGTGCTTAGCGATGCTGGGTTCAGAGTGATGGTGGGGCAGACTGTCGTGATGGTGTAGGCCTGAGTGCCGGTGCAGCCGAGTGCGTCTGTGGCCTGGAGGGTGAAGCTGGCACCCGCCGTGGTCGTCGGCGTGCCACTGATCACTCCGGTGCTGGCATTTAGTGTGGCCCAGGCTGGCAGTGATCCGCTGCTGACTGAGTATGTATATGCGCTGGAGCTGCCACTGGCCGTCACTGTCTGACTGTAGGCAGTGCCGACCACTGCGTTCGGCAGTGTGGCGGGGGTGAGTGTGATCACCGGGCAAGGTGTGATGCTATATGTCCGGGTTCCCTGGCAGCCGTTGGCGTCTGTGGCGGTGATGGTGAAGCTTGCTGCCAGTGTGCTGTTCGGGGTTCCACTGATAATGCCAGTGCTCGAGTTCAGGGTGGCCCAGGCTGGCAAGCTGCCACCGCTGACTGTGAATGAATATGAAGCAGCGCCTCCGCTAGCCGTGAGTGTCTGTGAGTAAATCGTGCCCACAGTGCCATTGGCAAGAGCTGTGGGACTCACCGAGATAACCGGGCAGATTTTCAAGACGTATGCCCGTGTCCCCTGGCAGCCTAGTGCATCGGTGGCGCGGATCGTGACAGATGCACCAGCTCCATTACCAGCTGTAGGTGTGCCACTGATCACACCTGTCGTTGGATTTAAGGTCAAACCGAGCGGGAGTGTGCCAGTGAAGACAGAATAGGCATAAGGTGACACTCCGCCTGAGGCTGTGAGCGCCTGAGTGTAACTCGTGCCGGCGGTCCCCGCAGAAAGCGTTGTGGGGTTTAGCGTGACGACGGGGCAGCTTCTCAAACCGAAGTCGAGGGTGTTTTCGATGCTGGTCGCACCTCCAGTTCCTGGTTCGCCTCCAACCGCCAGCTGGATGACTGGGCTGAGCACAGCGCTGCCGCTGCCACCGGGCTGCTGACCGTTGTTGTCGTTGTCCACACCATTGTCAGCTGTGCTGACGACACTGCTGGCCAAGGTATTGGGAGCCAGCGGCGTGACGCTCACGAAGTAGCGACCTGGCACATCCACGGTAAAGCTGTATCTGCCGACCGAGTCAGTTGTCGTCGTTGCCACGACGGTGTCAGCGCTTGTGCCAGTTCCACCGATGGCATTATCCACTCCGGGTGATAGCAACTGCACCGTCACACCTGCGATTCCCACCTCGGTCGTACCTTTGAGGCCATCGTTGTTGGCATCATTCCACACCAAGTCGCCCAGGGTTATTCGCTTGTCGCGGAAGCCAAAGTCGATGGTCAGGTCGGTGTTATCGTCATCCACGTCGTCACTCGTCGCATTGGTGCCGGTTTCGCCAGTGGTGTTCGTCGGTTCAGAGTTCTTGGCCAGGGTAAAGACCGCGCTGCTGATGCCATTGAGTGCTGGATTGGCATCGTCGATACCATCCTCGCCGAGATTATCATCGGACGTGGTGACTCCGGGGATGGATTCGTATTGATTCAAAGGCCCGCCGGGTTGGAAATTAGTGGCGCGGATGTGGATGAAGTAGTCGTCCTGGAGCAGGCGATTAAAGCTGTAAAGCCCGCCGCCAGCAGTCGTGACGATACTCGTCGGGGCATCGACTTCCGGGATATCACCCACCTCATAAAGCTCGACACTGACACCATTCACGCCTTCTCCAGAGTCCATGCGGCCGTTGAAGTTTGCGTCGATGAATACGGCATTGCCGACGCCCACACGAGGCTGCGGCGGATAGGTGTCATACATGGCAGATGCCTCCAGGTCAGCGGTGCCCGGCATGCCTGGCACACCCGTGACAAAGCTGGCGATGGCGATGTTGCCGCCGTTCGTATTGAGGGTGACCTCAATGAAGCGCTGGCCGCTGTTATCGACAGCAATCATGCGGTTGCTGACCTCGTCCCAGGCCATGGTTTCGACATCCACCGTGCCGCCAGGGCCACCGACGATGCTGTTGTCCGTGACGACGGCGATGGCACCCGTTGTACGATTGATCTCATACACATGATCATCCGTGCCATCCACCGCGTAGAGCTTGCCATCCGCGGAGAATTCGAGGCCATCGGTATAGCGGCAAACTTGGCTTTGGCCAGCCATGTCACCCACCGAGATCATGGAGGAGGCTAGCATCGGATTGGGGTTGAGATTGCGGATGTCGATGTAGTAGAGACGGTCGGTAGTCGTGCTGGAGTTCTGCGAACTGTCCCGTGGGTCGGCGGTGTAAAGGCGCTTGGTGTCGGGGTCATAAGCCAGCGCTTCCATGAATGCGCCGCTGGTGGGCATTTGGATATGTCCGATGAGTGTCAGGACGATATTGCCAATGTTGTCTGGGGCATCGTTGAGGTTGTAGGTCCAAAGAGACTGGGTGTTTGCCGGTGCGCCGCTGATTCTTCCACTCGAGAAGATGTAGATCTCTCCAGTGAACCGATTGATGGCCATCGCCTCAATGTCGCCCCCATCGACAATGTCTCGGATCACACCATCAGATGGGCGGCGGTACTTCAGGCGACCGTAGTCGGTGGCTGTCGTTGTTGGTGTGCGATAGTTGGTGAACGACCACAAATGCAGGGCTGTGGAGAGCGTGTGATCTTCGTCGATGAGCCACAAGACACTGTTGCCGATCACGAGGCCGAAATCGATGGTGTTGTCAGCAGTGCCGGTGCCGGTGGAACCTGGCTCGGTTCCAGAAGTGAGTTGAATCACCGGGCTGACGACTGGGCCGCCATTCGTGCTTAGAGGTGTGCCATTGTTGTCGTTATCGACGCCGTTGTCGGTCGTCACAGCCACACGTGAGGCCAGCGGCAAGGTGTCTGGAGGCGTGATGCGGACATAGTATCGCCCGGGCTGGAGGAGGGCGAATTCGTAGTTGCCGAGTGAGTTCGTCGAAGTGGTGGCAACGACGGTGTCTGCATTCGCGCTAGTGCCACCGACGGCATTGTCAGCACCTGGAGTCAGCAATTCGACGAACACGTTGGCCACGCCTGGCTCGTTGGTGTCTTTGAGTCCATCTTCATCCAGGTCATTCCAGACCAGATTGCCGATGGATGGCTGCGCGTTTATGACGACGCTGTAGGCTCTCGTGCCCGAGCATCCATTGGCGTCAGTGGCACGGATGGTGAAAACATAACTGCCAGCCGTAGTCGGCGTGCCACTGATCACACCTGAGCTTGGAGTGAGTGTCAACCCAGCTGGAAGGCTACCACCGCTCACTGCATAGGTGTATGCTGCCACTCCATTGCTGGCTGTGACCGTTTGTGTGTAAGCGGAGGCTACGGTGCCATTCGACAGAGACGCTGGATTGAGAGCGATCACCGGGCAAATCCTCAGGCTCACCACCTGGTCGCCTGCACAGCCGCGTGAGTCTGTGGCACGCACGGTGATGTTCACGGCCGCACCAGTGCTGGCTGTCGGCGTGCCGCTGATCACACCTGCGGAACTCAGTGCCAAGCCTGCGGGCCAAGTGCCGGTGACGGTCGTCCATGTGTAGGCGGCTATGCCTCCAGTTGCCAAGAGGGTCTGACTGTAAGCCGTGCCGACGGTGCCAGTGGCAGCAGTCACCGGGGTGATGCCGATGGATGGGCAGACAGGGACCATCGTGTAGGTCCTGGAGCCCGTGCAGCCGTTGGCATCAGTTGTGCGGACGGTAAATGTTGCGCTCGCTGGGCTGGTCGGCGTGCCGGTGATGGCACCCGTGCTGATATTCAAAGTCAGGCCAGCTGGAAGACTGCCACTGGTGACGGTCCAGTTGCCGTAGGGGGCGGTGCCGCCACTGGCGGTGAGCGTTTGTGAGTAGGCTGTGCCGACGGTGCTGGCGGCCACTGACGTCGGCGCAATCGTAATCGTGGTGCAGACTGGCACGACCGTGTAGCTGCTGGAGCCTGTGCATCCATTCACGTCCGTGGCCGTGATGGTAAAGGTCTGGCTGGCGCTGCTGGTCGGCGTGCCGCTGATGACACCCGTGCTGGCAGCCAGACTCAAACCGGCTGGCAGGATACCGCTGCTGACGGTGTAATTGTAGGCACCGGACCCACCACTGGCTGTCAGTGTCGCACTGTAGGGGGCACCCACGGTTGGAGTCGTCAGAGATGCGGGGGAAAGGGTGATCGTCGGGCAGTTCACCGTCAGGAGATAGTCCTCCACCTCGCCCGTGCCCGCAGCTCCCAGCGGCGTGGGGTTCTGCACACTCGTCAGGCGGATGCGCGCTCCCCGCTGCCCTGGGATGGCTCCGGCTGGCACGGTGAAGTTCACCGCCTGTGCCTGGGCATTCATCCCTGTCGCAAGCGAGGTGTTTGTGGCGATCTGCTCGCCAGCATCGGCAAAGGAGCCGTTGTTGTTCCAGTCCACCCACGCGTTCAGGTAGCCCAAGGCTCCGCTCAGGTTGGTGACCACCACGGTCATGGACGATGCCGCACCGAGATTGTAGCCAGCCGCCAGGGTCACACCGTCTTCGTCATCACTGCCAGTGACGTCATCCCCAGTGGCCGTGGCATTGCGGGTGGAGGCGAACTCGGTGTCAGCCAGCGATCCCATGCGCAGGTTTGAGCTGGCAATGCTGGAGGCATCTGCTGCACCAGTCCAGTCACCGAAGTCCGTGGTCGGCACGGCGATGGTGGTCACGTAGTCCTCGACTTCAGCGTCGAGCACATCGCCGTCATTGTTGAAGTCGATCCAGGCATTGAGGAAGGCGGCGGCACCACTGGTATTGGTGACCGTGACAGGGATCGTCGCCGGGGCACCAGCGGTCATGATTGGCAGAGTCACGCCATCTTCGTCATCGCTGCCGGTGATGTCGTCACCACTGGCAGTGGCGTTCAGCGTAGGAGCAAACTCATTATCCACCAGAGCACCCAGGCGGAGATTGCTGTTGGCATTGGAAGAGGCACTGCCGAGCACGCTGCTGTCTCCATAATCGAGCGGTGGGGTGGTGATGGTCACGACGTAGTCCTCGACCTCACCATTGCCACTGGCTCCGGTGGTGCCAGGAGCTGACGTGGAGGTCAGGCGGAAGCGTACACCGAGGCTCGTGCCCTGGACCGCCGTCGCAGCCACCGTGATGCTGAGGTTCTGGGTGAGGTTGTTGCTGCCGGTGGCGATGCTCACATTCGTGGCGATCTGCTCTCCAGCATCCGTGAGCACACCGTTGTTGTTGTAGTCGATCCAGGCGTTCAGGAAGGCTGGCACGCCACTCGTGTTGGTCACCAGCACTGGAATCGTGGCGGGTGCTCCTGCCATGAGTGAAGGCATAGTCACACCGTCTTCGTCATCACTGCCCGTGGTGTCGTCACCCGTGGCGGTGGTGTTGGTCGTTGCTACAAATTCCGTGTCAGTCAGAGCACCGAGCCGGAGCGTGGCATTACGTGTGCTGCTGGCGCTGCCAAAGGTGGTGAAGTCACCGAAATCCGTGGTCGGCGCGGCGATATTCACGACGTAGTCTTCGACTTCACCGAGACTTGCCAGAGTGCCGGTGGCTCCAGGTGCAGTCACGGCTGACAAACGGAAGCGCACCCCGAGATTTACCGCTGTGGTGGCCGTGGCGGGGATCGAGAAGCTTGGATTGAGCGTCACTCCCGAGCTGCCTGTGGTGACGGACACGTTCGTGATGACCTGCTCTCCAGCATCGGTGATCACGCCATTGTTGTTAAAGTCGATCCAGGCATTCAGGAAAGCCGCCGCTCCAGTGGTGTTGGTGACCACGACTGGAACCGTCAATGTCTGACCCGCGGTCATGGCTGGCAGAGTCACGCCGTCTTCGTCATCAGTGCCGGTGGTGTCATCCCCCGTCGCCGTGGCGTTGGTGGTGGCAGTGACCTCAGCATCTACCAAAGCGCCCAGGCGGAGGGTCGTGTTCGCCGCATTGCTGGCACTGCCAAAGCTGGCGAAGTCGCCAAAGTCGTTCGTCGCTGCCTGGATGTTCACCACATAGTCTTCCACTTCACCATTACCGCTGACACTGGCGGGTCCGGGTGCGGAGGTGGAGGTGAGACGGAACCTCACGCCTAAGTTGGCACCCGTCACAGCTCCCGCAGGCACGGTGACGTTGATGTTCTGGGTGATGTTGTTGCTGCCGGTGGCGATGCTCACATTCGTGGCGATCTGCTCACCAGCATCCGTCAGCACGCCGTTGTTATTGTAGTCGATCCAGGCGTTCAGGAAGACCGCCGCGCCACTCGTGTTTGTCACCAAAACAGGGATCGTCGCGGCTGAGCTTACCGTCATCACGGGCATGGTCACGGCGTCTTCATCATCGCTGCCAGTGGTGTCGTCACCCGTTGCTGCGGCATTCGTGGTGGCGGCAAATTCGGTGTCTGTGAGAGCGCCGAGTCTAATCGTGCTGACCTGAAGGCTGCTGGCCGCGCCAAAGCTGACAAAGTCACCAAAGTCCGTGGTCGGAGCCGCGATGGTGACGGTGTAGTCCTCGATTTCACCTGCCAGCGAATTTGCTCCTACGGGGCCGAGGCCGCTGGGGGCGGAAAACCTGGCACGAATTCCGACCGCTACGCCTGTGACCGCTGCAGGTGGCACGGTAAAGGTCACATTGACCACCCCATTGGTGATGCCGGTGGCCACCGTCAGATTCGTGGCGACCTGCTCACCACTGTCGGTCAGGACGCTGTTGTTGTTGAAGTCGATCCAGACATTCAGGAAACCGCTCGCGCCGGTGTTGTTGGTCACCGTCACTGGGATCGTGATGGACTGCCCGGCGGTCATGGCTGGGATGGTGAGGCCATCTTCGTCATCCGTGCCCGTCGTGTCGTCACCAGTCGCCGTGGCATTGCGGGTGGAGACGAATTCGGTGTCCAGATTGGCACCCAGACGCAGCGCTGGGTTGGCACCTTGGGAGGCATCGGCAAAGCCACTGAAGTCACCAAAGTCCGTCGTGGGAGCGGCGATGACCACGACGTAGTCCTCGACCTCACCATTGCCACTGGCACCCGTAGCTCCGGGAGTGGCCGTGGAGGTCAGACGCACGCGAGCCCCGAGATTTACGCCAGTCAGCGCGGTCGCTGGGACAGTGATGCTGACGTTTTGAGTGATGTTATTGCTTCCCGTCGGGATGCTGACGTTCGTGGCGACCTGCTCCCCGGCATCCGTCAGCACGCCATTGCCATTGTAGTCGAGCCACAGGTTTAGGTTCGCCGCAGCACCGCTGGTGTTTGTCACCAGCACTGGGATGGTGACTGGAGCACCAGCCGTCATGGATGGGAAGACGATCGCGTCTTCGTCATCCGTGCCGGTCGTGTCATCTCCTGTCGCTGTGACATTGGTCGTGGCGACAAACTCTGTGTCCGTGAGCGCTCCGAGTCTGATGGTGCTGACCTGGGTGCTGCTGGCGCTGCCAAAGGTGGCAAAGTCGCCGAAGTCGGTCGTCGGAGCGGCGATATTTACGAGGTAATCCTCCACTTCACCGACTCCGCCTGCGCCGGAAGCTCCGGGCGATGTGAGTGCCGTGATGCGTACTCGAACGCCCAGATTGGTGCCAGTCACCGCCGTCGGAGGAACGGTAAGGCTGATATTGGAGACCAAGTTGGTGCTGCCAGTGGCAACGTTTGTATTTGTGGCGATCTGCTCGCCACTGTCGGTGAAGACGCCGTTGTTGTTGTAGTCGATCCAGGCATTGAGGAAGCCGATCGCTCCGGTCGCGTTGGTTACTGTCACCGGCATCGTCGCTGGGGCTCCAGCGGTCATTGCTGGAAGCGTCACGCCGTCTTCGTCATCGTTGCCTGTGATGTCATCGCCTGTGGCTGTGGCATTGCGAGTGGAGGCGTATTCTGTGTCCACGAGCAGGCCGAGTCGCAGGTTCGAGCTGGCCGTATTCGAGACATCGGCATAGCCGCTATGGTCACCGAAGTCAGTCAGCGGGGCCAGGATCACCACAGGATGATCTTCCACCTCACCCGTGCCGACATTGCCGGTAGGTCCGGGACTGGCGGTGCTGGTCAGACGGAAGCGGGTGCCCAGGCTGGCCGCCGCGGTGACGGCATTGGTGGGGATGGTGAAGTCCAGATTGATGGTGCCATTCGAAGTGCCTGTCACCACGCTCACATTCGTGGCGATCTGCTCACCTGCATCGGTCAGCACGCCGTTGTTATTATAATCGATCCAGGCGTTCAGGAAGGCTGCCGCACCGGTCGTGTTTGTTACCGTCACCGGCAGCGTCACTGGCTGACCCGCGGTGACGGATGGGAATGTCAGGGCGTCTTCGTCATCACTACCCGTGGTGTCATCTCCGCTGGCGGCAGCATTTCGTGTGGAGGAGCCTTCTGCATCGACGAGGGCACCGAGCCTCAGGGCACTGTTCGCGGTGCTGCTGGCATCGGCAAAGTCGAGTTCGTCACCAAAGTCCGTCGTTGGAACCACGATCTCCGTCACATAATCCTCGACCTCACCATTGCCATCCAAGCCATCAGGTCCGGGAGTCGTGATACTGGTGATGCGAACACGCACGGCAGCGGTGCCGAGGCTGGCCGCCACGGGGGCGGTGAAAGTGATTGTCGAACTGGCGTTCGACGTGCCTGTGGCGATGCTCGTGTTCACCGCGATCTGCTCTCCCGCATCGGTCAGGGCTCCGTTGCGATTGAAGTCGATCCAGGCATTTAGGAAAGCCGCAGCGCCGCTGGTGTTGGTGACATTGACCGTGATGCTGCCAGCGGCTCCCTGAGCGATGCTGGCGGGCACCGTCACTCCATCTTCGTCATCGCTTCCATCCAGGTCATCACCTGTGGCTGCCGCATTCGTGACGGGTGCGCCTTCGGAGTCCACCAGGGCACCGAATCGGAGGGTCGAGTTCGACCTGCTGCTGGCGCTAGGTAGGCTGCTTTGGTCACCGAAGTCCGTGTTCGCCACGATGCTGGTGGTGTAGTCCTCCACTTCCCCTGTGCCATCACTGCCGTCTGGCCCTGGGCTGAGGACGCTGGTGAGACGCACGCGGACGCCGACGGTTCCGACTTTCACCAGCGCTGCCGTGGTGAAATTGACCGTGAGATTGGTGTTCGATGTGCCCGTGTTGACAGAGGTGTTGATCGCGATCTGCTCGCCTGCATCGGTCAGCACACCGTTGCCGTTGAAGTCGATCCAGGCATTCATGTAGGCGATGGCACCCAAGGTGTTGGTCACATTGACCGTGAGTGAGCCGGCAGTTCCCTGGGTGATGGTGGCAGGAACCGTCACTCCATTCTCGTCATCCGTTCCGGTAATGTCATCCCCGGTGGCGGTGGCATTGGTCGTCTGCGCGCCTTCCACATCCATGCTGGCACCGAGCCGTAGCGCGGCATTGCCGATGCTGCTGGCTAAGGGGAAGAGATCAAAGTCGCCAAAGTCCTCCGTCGGTGCTGTTATCGTCACCACATAGTCCTCCACTTCACCAAGTCCGCCCACACCAGTAGCGCCAGGGGAGGCAGTGCTCGTTAGACGGAAACGCAGGCCACGTCCGGTGCCCACAGAAGCGCCGACCGGCACGGTGAAAGTGACATTCTGTGTGGCCGAACTTGCTCCATTGGCGATCGAGACATTCGTGGCGATCTGTTCACCCGCGTCGGCGAGGCTGCCGTTGTTGTTGAAGTCGATCCAAGCATTGAGAGAAGCTGCCGCGCCAGTCGAATTGCTGACCACCACCGGCAGAGTCACACTGGCACCAGCGGTGATCGAGGTTGGCACTGTGACTCCGTCTTCGTCATCCGCTCCTGTCGTGTCATCGCCCGTGGCGGTGACGTTGGTCGTTTGTGCTACTTCGTAGTCCACAGAGGAGCCCATTCGGAGGGTTCCATTGTTGGTATTGCTGGCGCTGGCAAAGGTGCTGAAGTCCCCAAAGTCCGTGTTCGGTGCAGGGGTGATGGAAAAGCTGCGAGTGCTGAGGCAAGCATTCGCATCCGTCGCTGACACGATGAATGCTGCCGTGGCGGTGCTCGTCGGGGTGCCAGAAATGATGCCCGTGGATGGCTCCAAGCTCAAACCTGCTGGCAGAGAGCCACTCCAGACGCTGTAAATGTAGGGTGATGCCCCACCGGAAGCCGTGACGGCCTGGCTGTAAGGAGAACCTACGGTGCCGTTAGCCAGTGTTGTCGGGCTGATGGCAATGGCTGGGCAGATTTTGATGGCGACCACCTGTGAGCCCTGGCAGCCATAAGAGTCTGTGACACTTACGGTGACATTGACGGTGGGTCCCGTGGCTGTGGTCGGCGTGCCGGAGATGACGCCTGTGCTCGAATTCAGAGTCAATCCTGCTGGAAGCGTGCCGCTGGTCACTGTCCAAGCACTGTAAGGAGACAAACCGCCCGAGGCCGTCAGAGTTTGCGTATAGGAAGCTCCAGCCAGCCCTTGTATCGCGCTAGCTGGACTCACTGTGATGGGCAAACAGGCTGGAGTCAGCGTGTAGGGGCGGGTACCGGTGCATCCAAGCGCATCGGTGGCACGCAGGGTAAAGCTAGCGGCCGCACCGCTCGTCGGGGTGCCGCTGACGACACCAGTGCTAGTGTTTAAAGACAGCCCGGCGAGAAGGGCGCCACTACTCACTGCCCAGACGTAGGGAGACGTGCCACCGGTGGCGCTGAAAGTCTGGGTAAAGGCGGAGCCCACCGTCGCAGCGGTCGTGCTGGCAGGATTCACCGTGATCGCTGGGCAGGCCAGGAAGCCGAAGTCGACGGTCAAATCGGTATTAAAGTCGGTGTCTCCATCATTGGTCGGCTCAGTGCCAGCAGTGAGGGCGACGAGTGGACTCCGCACCGACTGGCCCTGGGCTGTCTGGATGCCGTTGTCATCATTGTCCTGGGCATTGTCCGCCGTGTCTGTCCCCGCGCTGCTAAGTGGGAAGGCGGTGGGCGGTGTGGGGATGTAGAGGAAGTACTGTCCGGGAGAGAGGTTATTGAAGGTAAACAAACCGCCTCCAGCAGTGGTGACAGTGGCCGCAGCTGTGGCAGTCAGAGGATTCTGGCCGCCGAGGAAGAGCTGAACAGAAACACCGTCGATCCCGTTTTCACCGGTATCCTTCAGGCCGTTGTTGTTCACATCGTTCCAGACCAGATTGCCGATCTTCATGGAAGGCGGTGCCCCTGGGCAGGCAGCACCGTCGGAGTTCGAAACCGCCGGCCCTGTGCCGACGGCAGTGATACTACCGTTGAGCACGCCATTGGTGCGATTGAAAACATAAAGCGTGTCCTGGCTGCCAGAGGCTCCTGCACTGCCGTAGCCATAGGCCAGACCATTGGCATCGATCACCATGGATCCCCAAGCGCCCGGCACCGCTGCCGCAACACGAGTGCAGACGCCTGTGGTGAGATTGATCTCAAAAAGCCCGAGGTTGCTCGTATCGATCGTGTTGTAGCCATAAACTCGATTGGTCAGTGGGTCCCAGACGATGTCCCCCATGTTTCCAGACATGTTTCCACCGGTGGAGTAGGTGAGGTTGACGCCGCTACCGATCAGCGTGGCCGAGGCCAGATCAATGGTGTAAAGCGCCGTCGTAGCCTGATTGATGTTCCACAGGTTAAGAATCATGCGCCCGTTCGTCAGGGCCGTAGCTCCAGACCACTGGGCGGTTGATCCAGGGTTCGGCAGTCCGGCGATGATGCCCATGTCCACCAGCACGCCCTGGGAATTGATCCGGTAGAGGTTGCTGCCATTTTGGTCCACGCAGTAAAGATAACCGCCGTAGGCCGCCAGACCGTTGAGTTTGTAGCCGGTGAAGATGAAAATGGGCACCAGGGTCTGGCCCGGGCCGATGTAGTAGAGCGTAGCGTCCCACACATTCGAGCCTGGACTCGTCTCGGCGTTCTGCATGATGTAGAAGCGATTATCGCAAACGAAGGGCGAACCAATGTTCGAGGCGAAGCCGAAATCGACCGTGTTGTCGATGTTCCCAGTGCCGGTGGAGCCAGGTTCCGTCCCTGCGGTGAGCTGAATCACTGGACTGAAAGCTGCCGTGGCCGATCCACCGGGCTGGCTGGCGTTGTTGTCACCGTCCTGCCCATTGTCCGTCGGGTCTGAAACGATGCTCGTCCGAGATAAGGGCGGTGTGGGCACCTTCACAAAATAGTAGCCCGCTGGGAGGCCAGAGAAGTTGTACAGACCTCCGCCGGCGGTGTTCATGGAGGTCACCCTGGTGTCGGCATTGCCACCCGTGCCGCCGATGGCGTTGTCAGCCCCCGGCGTCCAGAGTTCCACCAGCACGTTGTTGATGCCACTTTCTTCAGGATCAAACAGGCCGTTCTCATTGGCATCATTCCACACCAAGTTGCCGATCCCCAGGCTGGGAGCCAGCGTCACGACATAATCTTCCACTTCGCCATTGCCACTCGCGCCCGTGGAGCCAGGACTGACTGTGGAGGTGAGACGGACACGCACGCCAGCGGTGCCCAAGCTCGCTCCCGAAGGCACCGTGAAACTCACGGTTCTGTTCGCTGCCGAGGTGCCGGTGCTGATGACCGTGTTCGCAGCGACTTGCTCACCAGAATCTGTCAGCACGCCGTTGCGGTTGAAGTCGATCCAGACATTGAGGTAAGCAGTGGTGCCAATGGTGTTGGTGACAACTGCGGTTAGTGAGCTAGCGGCTCCCTGCATCATGGAGGTCGGCACTGTCACGCCGTCTTCGTCATCGCTGCCAGTATTATCATCACCAGCAGCTGTCGCATTCGTCGTAGCCGAGGCCTCTGTGTCGACCAGAGCGCCGAGGCGCAGGGTGCTATTGGCGTTACTGCTGGCGCTGCCAAACACGGAGTAGTCACCGAAGTCTGTCGTCGCGGCACCGATGGTGAAGAGATAGTCCTCGACTTCACCATTGCCAGCGCTGCCAGTCGGTCCCACGCCGCTGGTAGAGCAGAGACGGAAACGAGCGCCTACAGTGCCAACAGTTGCACCTGCTGGGATGGAGAAAGTATAGGCCAAGGATGTTCCGTTCGTGCCTGTGGCCACTGTCTGATTCGCGATGATCTGCTCTCCTGAATCAGTGAGCACACCATTATTGTTAAAGTCGATCCACCCACTCAGATAAGCGGCAGCACCTGAAGTGTTCAGCAGCTTGATTGTAACGCTGCCTGTTGAGCCTGCCACTAAGCCGGCTGGCGGAGTGACTCCATCTTCGTCATCAATATCGTCGATGTCATCGCCGTTAGCCGTCGCAGTATTGCGGGAAATGGTTTCTGTGTCGCTCTCGTTACCCAGTCGGACTGTCGTCGTGGCGGTGCTGCTGGCGGACGCAAAGCTCGTATAGTCGCCGTAATCCTGAGTATTCGCAGTAAGGTCGGTAAAGGCCACCGCGTGAGGTCCACTCAGGCTGGAGGTGATCGTCCGCACCAGGACTCCAGAGCTGCTATAGACGTGCATTTCATTTTCACCGTAGTCCACCACATAGAGATTGCCATCCGGACCCCACTTGATGCCAGTGTAGGGGTTTGACCCCGAATCCAAGGTCACAAAGGTACTTCGAGTGCGCGCGGGGAAGGTGATGGCATCCACACGCCCGCCGCCTGTGTAGCTCACATTGACGTAAAGCCGCTCGTCAGGACCCCAGGCAAGACCACGAGGAGACTCACCGACAGGCCATGTAGCAACAGTCGACTGGAACACAGCCGCAGAGTTATATAGTCGCAGGGTGCCACCAGAGGTGTTCTGGGTCACATACATCTGGCCCGCTGTATCAAAGAGAAAGCCAGCGGGGTTTGTGGTAGTCAGCACAGTGCCGAGCACGGCTCCAGTCGTCTGGTTGAATCGCAATACATTTCCCGCGTTTTGATTGGCGATATAGATGCTGCCATCCTGGCCAACAGCCATCTGGTAAGGAAAGTTGAGCCCGCTGCCTGAGGCGACCAGGGTGCTAATTAATGCGCCCGTAAAGGGGTTGTATTTGGTGATGGTATTGGCCGAGCCGTTGGCGACGAGCAGAGTATTGTCACTCAGGCGATAGCCATAATTGGGGGCACTCAGCCCTGTAGGAGTCCAGGTGGTCAGAAGTGCTCCATCCGCTCCATTAAAGCGGCTGATAGTATTGTTGTTGTAATTCACCACGACCAAAGCAAAGCCAGCCGCTACGTTCAACAGATGATCCTCCACCTCCCCAACTCCATCGGCACCGTCAGCCCCAGGGGAAGTCACGCTGGTGAGCCGCACACGCACGCCGACACTTCCCACACTCGCCCCCGCAGGTGCTGTAAAGCTGAGGGTTCGGTTGGAATTTGACGTGCCATTGACGATGGCGGTGTTCGTCGCCACCTGCTCACCCGAATCGGTAAGAACGCCGTTGTTGTTCCAGTCGATCCAGACGTTCAGATAGGCGGAGGAACCTCGCGTGTTGGTGATATTGATGGTCATACTACCTGCTCCCCCCTGACCAATACTGGCGGGCAGTGTCACACCGTCCTCATCGTCTGTTCCGATGGTGTCGTCTCCCGTGGCAGTGGGGTTCGTGGTGGCCGTGTTTTCCGCATCCACGGTGGCCCCGAGTCTCAGGGTGCTGTTCGCCGTGCTGGAGGCGCTTGGAAGCAGGCTGTGGTCACCAAAGTCAACCGTCTGGGCATAAACTCCACAAGTGAGCAACATCAGCAAAGCGGCAAGCCAGGACATTAAGCTCCCATGGCCTATCTCAGATAGGAACCGCTTTGTTGTATGACTTGGTGGAGACTTGCCGCTCATTCAGAGTTCGATCAAAAGCCTGGATTCAGATTCGCTTCCGGCGTAGGGCTCCGCCGACAAAGGCCAGCGTTTCCATTCATAGGAGGTGCCGGGTGGGTCGTTCGGGTCGGGGAAGACCCAGTCATTGCCAGTGTCTCCCGTCGCTGAAGTATCCGTGACCAGAGCCCACTCGCTGCTTGGGACGATGCTTTTGGAATTGTAAACCCACAGGTAAGCCACCGTCCCCTGGGTGAAGACACCTCCAGGAGTCGTGTAAGCTGAGTCGGAAGCACCCGTCACCAAGTGCTCGGCAGCACCGACAAAAAAGTTATCGATCGTATTCCACCCCTCAGGATCTCCATCATTGGGATCTGCCGGAGTCGGGTCAAAAGCGCGATCAAAAACCAGCCAATTCGATTCCCACTGGTTCGTATTGTGAAAGGTCGGCACAAATCCAGGCAGGAAGGTGCCAATCTCGAAGGAGAAGCTCGTGTCCAACTCTGCATTGCTGCTGGTCACCAGGATGGAACTGACTTCACTGAACCAGTTGATCGTGCTCGCAAAGCTGGGAGGCGTGATAAGCAGCAGTGCGAAGAGTGCACATCGGTTCATTTTCATGGCAGTGAGGGGATTCGCAGGCGGCGCTGCACGTGGGGATTCGAGGAAGCTAGTTATGGAAATACAGGTATTACTCTATTTGTAATTGTTTTTATGGTTTTTACAAGCCTTCGCTGCGACTATTTAACTTCCTTTGATATTCGAGCCCTCTGGCCAACCCATCCCCCTTTGCCAGCTTCTTGATTCCAGGCTGGCTTCCACCAAGTCTTCGCTTCACAATACGCCCATGACTTGGCTCCGCCTGATCCTCCTCTTTTCCTGTCTCGGCCCGGCTGCGTGGTACCTGGAGCGCGAGCAGCGGGCGGGTAGATTTCAGCATGTGGATGACCTTTTCCTGGATTTCCTCGCCGCCAATGCCCGCGAACGCCTCAGTCAGCCAGCCAGCGCTGGCAATGGAGACCAGGTCGCTTTCGTCGCCCTCCGTGAGGAGCAGAAAGGGGAATACGCCGCCTGGCCACCGCCGCCTCTGGACTGGCAGACGCTCTTCAAGGCTCTCCAGCCTTATGAGCCCCGCGCGCTAGTGATCGCCACCCCATTAAACTGGGGCCGCCAGTCTCCCGAATTCGTCCCCGCCGTGGCCGAGGCGCTGCTGCCTTTCCCCCAAGTCGTCCAAGGCATCGAAATCCAGCCCACCGAGACGGCCCCCACCAGCCCGCCTTTCATGGGCGATCTCACAGACGTGCTGCCCCGCTTCCAACGCGTGGATGGACCGCTCAGCTCCGCACCCGCCTTCAGCGCTCTCATCACAGCGCCTGATCCGGCGCTGCGGCCCTCGGGCGATATGGGGCTGCTTTCCGCAAGGCAAAGTGCCAAAGGTTGGTCCCTGCCCTATGCGCTGCTCGCCGAGGACACCCTCGTCCCCAGTGTCCTCGCACAAACCTTCGCCCGTCTCACCCGCAGCCCCTACGCCCTGCATCGTCTCCGCCTCGGCCCAGGAGCGGGGGCTTATCTGGCTGATGGCACCTTTGTCCCCCTGCAAAACGATGGCAGCCTGGCCGTAAACTCCGGCACGAGCGTCCCGATCATCAACGCCCTGGATCTAATGACCGGCACCCTAGCCGATGCCCTCAGCCCGGCGGACAAAGCCGCGCTTGGCAAAGGCAGGGTCATCGTCATCGGCCCCGATCACGAGGAGAATGCCAGCTCGCGCCTCGCCTACCTGCACGCCCAGGCGCTGGCGCAAACTCTCAGCCTCCCGAAGCTGCAAAAGCTCACCCAAATCCAGCAATGGATCGCCTGGGGCATCGCTGCACTGGCTGCCGTCTGGCTGGTCCTGCGAGTCTGGCGCGGGCGCGCTTTCTGGATGGGCATCGGCTTTATCTTCTGCGCCTTGGTCATCAGTTTCCTGGCCTTCCAAACCAGCCTCCTCTGGTGCCCACCGACCATCCCGGCAGCCCTCATCGCCATTGGCGCGCTCTTGGGAATGATCATCGGCAAGGCGGCTACCAAAGTGACTGTCGCGCCCTCGGATACACCGAGCACTGAGAACTGAGCGCTCTCAACTTCTTCACTTCCGCCGCTCCAGCACGATGCGGAACCCGATG
>JAGKWZ010000436.1 GCA_021151605.1 Verrucomicrobiaceae bacterium | reverse complement strand
GATCTGGCGGTAGCGGGTTACGCGCGCAATGCGTCCAACACGATGGACTTCCGCGTGCTGAAGCTGGCGGCAGCCAATGGTTCGACGCAGTGGCAATGGAATGTGAACGGCACATCCAATACCGATGACCAGGCCTACGCAGTGGCCTTTGACGGCAGCGGCGGCGTGGTGGCTACAGGTGCGGTGCGAGGCACCAACAATGATCTCTACACGGTGAAGCTTAACAGCGCCGGAACCCTGGTCTGGGAGCGGCTCTGGAACAGCAGCTTTGACTCCTCTGACGCAGGCTATGACGTGTCCGTGGACAGCGCGGGTGACGTGGTGGTGGCAGGCACGAGCTTTCAGGCGGGCGTGGCCGATGGCTATGTGGTGAAGTATGGCGGCAACAGCGGAGCGCTGGTCTGGGACCGCCGCCTGAACGGTCCGGCGGGCTTGAGTGACACGATGCGCTCAGTGGACCTCGATGGTCAGGACAATGTGGTGGCCACGGGCTTCTCCCAGAATGCCGCAGGCTTCCAGGATGTGCTCACGGCGAAGATGCTGGCCGGTGACGGCGGCCTGCTTTGGGAAAAGCGCTACAATGGCGCGGCGAACAAAAACGATAACGGTGCCTCCGTGGCTGTGTCGTCTGATGGCAATGTTTTTGTCGGCGGTCTCGCGACGACTGCTTCCAATACGACGGACTATCTCGTGCTCGGCTACCACGCGGTCGCCCCGGCGGCGCAGACGGCGCAGAGCATCACCTTTGCTAACCCAGGCACGCAGAGCGCTGGCACCGCGCTAAACCTCGTCGCCACAGCCAGCAGCGGCCTGACCGTTCGTTTCACCGTAGTCAGTGGCTCGGCAGCGGTGGACGTCACGAACAATGCGCGTCTGATCTTCAGCGGCACGGGCACGGTTATCGTAAGAGCCAGCCAGAGCGGCAACAACGCCTTTGCTGCCGCAGCGGATGTGGACCAGAGCTTCACGGTCAATGCCAGCAGCCAGAGCATCACCTTCAGCCTGCCGGCGAGCACCTCCTACACAAACACCGTGGTCCTCAGTGGTCTGGCCAGCAGCGGCCTGCCGGTGACTTACGGCATCGTCGGTGGCGGGCCGGGCACGATCAGCGGCAATGTGCTGACCTTCACAGGCAGCGGCAATGTGACCGTGCGTGCGAATCAGGCTGGCAACGGCCAGTTTAGCGCGGCAGTAGAAGTGCAGAGCACGATCAATGCGATCAACACACCGCCCGTGATCATCCCGAATGACATCGAGCTGGGCTCGCAGCAGACCTACGCAGGCAGCGGCGCTGGCGAAGGCCGTGCCGTGGCGCTACAGACCGTCGGCAATAGCGCCATCGCCGCCTTTGTCGCGGGTTACACCACCAATGCCGCAGGCAACAAAGACATCTATTTGTCCAAGGTGGACAGCAATGGCACCCCAGCCTGGGCAGCTCCTGTCATCGTCAACGGCGCAGGCAACAGCGCGGACGAAGCCGTGGCCGTGGCCGTGGATGACTCGGGTAATGTCTATATCAGTGGATTCGTCACCGTCAGCGCCGGGAACACCGATGTCTATGTGGCGAAGTTCAGCGGAGTCAACGGCACCAACCTCTGGACCAAGACCTTTGCAGGCACGGCGAGTGGCGCGGATGCTGCCACCGGGCTGGTCTTGCAGGGAGCCAGCCATGTGATCATCGGTGGTTATGTCGCGAACACCGGCACGGGAACCGACTTCTTCGCCGCGAAGCTCAACCAAAGCGATGGTAACGGCGGCTGGAGCAGCAGCATCAACAGCGCCGCCGCCCTGGCCGACAGCGCCGCAAAAGTCGCCGTCGGAGCTGATGGTAACGTCGCCCTCGCCGGAACCTCCGGCGCTGATGCCTGGACCGTGCAGCTCGCCGCAGGCAGTGGAGCATTAAACTGGCAGCGCCGCTATGATGGAGCCGCCAAGCCCGATGGCGCACGCGGTCTGGCCATCGATGCGAACAACGACGTCATCATCACCGCCTACAGCCAGGCCACTAACTACGACATCTACACCGCCAAATACTCACGCGTGGATGGCAGCATCCTCTGGTCGCAGACCTACAACAGCGGCTTCAGCGACGCTCCCTGGGCGCTCACGCTGGATGGCAGTGGCAATGTCTATGTCGTCGGCACAGCCTACATCGGCACCGTGCCAGACAGCATCACCCTCAAATATGCCGGCGGCAGCGGCAGCCAGCTTTGGCAGCAGATCTACAACGGTCCCGCCGGCAAGGCCGACGAACATTACGCTGTGGCCGTGGACGCCAACGGCAACCCCGTCGTCAGCGGCTACAGCGTCAACGCAGACAACAGCACCGACATCTACACCGCCAAGCTCGCCACCGGCAGCGGCCTGCCCATCTGGGAGACCCGGTTCAACGGCGCAGCCAATAAGAGCGACCTCGCCCAAGCCGTCGCCGCTGATCCAGGCGGGCGCGCCTGGGTCGCTGGTTATCTAACCAACAGCAGCAACGTCAAAGAAATCCTCCTGCTCAAATATCAGCCCGGCACCCCACCACCACCGCCCGCACCTGCCCCCGACAGCCTCTTTGCAGAAGCCGCCTTCGCAGCCCCACCGCCACCAGCAGAGACTGCCACAATCTACCTCCAGGTCGAGCAGGGAGACAGCGCCCAGTTCGCCGCCAGCTATCATGACATTGATGGCAACAGCACCGTCAGCTTCAGCGCGAGCCTGGCGCTTCGCCAATTTTGGCAGCACCGCCCTCAGCGCGCTGAGCGCCGAGGACGCCGACCCCGATCACGACGGCCTGAGCAACCTCGCCGAATTCGCCTTCGGCCTCGACCCAAGCCAGGCGGAAGGAGCCGCAGGTGCCCAAGGCAGCATCGCCGAGAGCAACGGCCTGAAAGCCATCTTCCACCGCCGCAAAGACCACCAGACGGCAGGCATCACCTACCAGGTCGAGTTCAGCCACGACCTGAGCAACTGGACCCCAAGCGAAGCCGAGCCCGAAATCCTCAGCGACGAAGGAGTCACAGAACAAGTCACCGTGCCCTTCCCAGCCCTGCCCCCAGGCAAAACCAGCACCTTCTTCCGCATCACAGTCGAACCCCAGGTGCCTTGAGGCAGGCGACATTGTGATTGATCAATTTTAAGCCTCAAACCAACTCCACCCGCACCGCCGAGTGTTTGTAACTCGGCTGGCGGCTCAGCGGATCAAACGAAGCATGCGTGAGCTGGTTCACCCGCCCATCGTGCATCGGCAGATACACCTCGCCCGGCTTCACACAGCTCGTCACTCGGGTCAATACGGTCAATTCCGCCCGTTTGGAAATCACCCGCACCCGCTGCCCATCGCGCACGCCCAGCGCCGCCGCATCCTCCGGGTTCAAATCCAGCATCAGCTCCTCAGGCACCATCTTCGCCAGCACCGCCGACTTCCCCGTTCGCGTCTCCGTGTGCCATTGCGCACTCGTGCCGCGGCCCGTCATCAAAATGAGCGGAAACTCCGCGCACCTCTGCTCCGGCGGTACCACCGGCTCATCAAAACAAAACTTCGCCCGCTGATCCTCGGTGAAAAACTTCCCGTCTTCGAACAAGCGCCTTTCATTCGTCATTCGCCATTCGCCATTCGTCATTTCCGCGGGCCACTGCACGCCGCCGCTCCGTATCAGTTGCGCATAGCCTTCAATCCCTGTGATCTCACACGCCTGCCCTTCCGAGCATCGCTGCAGCACGCGAAACACCTCCTCCGGCGTCTGCCATTCGCGAAACATCTCCCCGCAGCCCCAGTAGTGCGCGATGAGTCGGAAGATGTGAAAATCCGCCAGCGCCTGCCCCGGCGCACGGCGCACCTTCGGCGAGTAACCGATGCGACGCTCCGAATTGATGAAGCAGCCTTCTTTTTCACCCCAACCCGCCGCCGGAAGCACCAGATGCGCCCGCTTCGCCGTTTCCGTGCTGCAATACATGTCCTGCACGACGAGGAAATCGAGCTTGTCGAGGATGCGGTTCATCTCGTTCTGGTCGATCCACGAGTGACTCGGATTCGTGGCGACGAACCAGATGGCCTTCACCGTGCCTTCATCGGCGGCTTGGATGATCTGATCATACGCGAGGCTCTGTCGGTCAGGAATGCGCTCCACCGGCATGCCCGTGGCCTTCGCGACCTTCTCCCGATGCGCCGCATTCCGAAAATCATGTCCACCGAGCAAATTCGTCGTGTTTGAGAACAAACGTGACCCCATCGCATTGCACTGGCCCGTGATCGAATTCGCCCCCGTGCCCGGTTTGCCGATGTTTCCGGTCATCAGCGCCAGATTGATGATCGCCTGCGCTGTCCGCGTGGCTTGATGCCCTTGATTCACGCCCATCGTCCACCAGAAGGACACCGCTTTGCCTTGGCGGATGGTTCTGGCAAAAAGTGCTAAGTGCTCAGTGCTCAGCCCTGTCTCCGCACAGACTCTCTCCGGCGTGAAATCGGCCACAAAGCTCTCGAAAGCCTCAAAACCACTCGTGTGAGCTTCAACGAAGGCTTTATCCACGCCACCATCGCGAATAAGCCGATGCGCGAGGCCATACAGCAGCGTCAGATCGCTCTTCGGCTTGATCGCGTAATGCTGCGTGGCCGCCATCGCGGTTTCCGTCGTGCGTGGATCGACCACGATGATCTCCGGCTGGCGTTTGTTCCTCAACACCCGCTGCCACATGATCGGATGCGCGATGCACGGATTCGCGCCCACAAAGACCAGCACATCACTCTCCTCAAAGTCCGCGTAGGTGAAGGGCGGCGCGTCAAAGCCGAAGCTCTCTTTGTAAGCCGCCACGGCGGTGGCCATGCACTGGCGCGTGTTGCCATCGCCGTGGATCATGCCCATGCCAAACTTCGCCAGCGCCCCGAGGAAGGCCATCTCCTCAAACATGATCTGCCCCGTGCTCAAAAACGCCGCTGCCTCCGGCCCATGCTGGTCGAGAATGCGCTTCATCTGATCGCAGAAGTAGCGCAGCGCCGTGTCCCAATCGACCTCCTTGCCATGCAGGATCGGCATCCGTGCCCGATCCGGCGCATCCAGCACATTCAGCGCCTCCCAGCCCTTCGGGCAGGCCGTGCCGAGGTTCACCGGGTAGTCCGCATCCGGCGTGAGATTGATTGCCTCGCCATCCTTGAGATGAATCTTCAAGCCGCAGCCCGTGGAGCAAAATCCACAGATGGCCTTCGTCGTCGCATCCGGCACCAAACGCGATGGCACCTGGCCAAGTCCGAACCTCGCCGGTTCACGCACCAGATCGGCCGTCAACGGTCCGGTCCATTCGCGGAAGGTCATGGCGGGGAGGGTGAGCATGCTAATTCCCAGGCATTTTCGGCCCGTGGCAGGCGGTGAAGAAGTAATGTCGCTCGATCAATTGGCTGCATAGCGTGATGGCGACGGAGAGCGTGAAGACGAATGGAACCTGAAACTGCGTGATGATGACCATCGGCAAGACAACACCCACGATGGCGAGCATGACGCGGCGTGCTCGCAGCAGATGCGGCAGCTTCTCCGTGAGAATGCGGGCGGACATGTGCCAGGGGCTCGCTTCATCCCGCCGCGCCTTTTGGATCTCCCGCATTTCAAACAGCACATAGACCATCACCGAGGTGTACACCGCCAAAACACCCGCCAGCGCCACCAAGCTCAGCGTCACCTTCGACGGCCAAAGCACCGCCAGCGCCCCCAGCTTCGCAAACACCCCAAACGCGATGATTTCCCGTGAGAGCCACGACTTCCGCCACCCCAAAAAAGCCCGCCAAGCCTTCAGCGGCTGCCCGAGATGCAAAACACTCAGCGCAATCCCCACCACCCCCACCGTCAATGCCGTCAACAAGGTCAATCGGGTCACCTCAGTGCCCACAAAGCCCATCCACACCGCCAGCGCCATGATCAAAAAACTCCCCGCACTCATCTGCGTGAGCACCAGCATCACCGCCAGCGGCGTGTGTGCGTGATCGAGCCTGAGCTGCCGTTCATCCGCAGGCCTCGCATCAGGCAGCGCCTTGGCGGAGACATAGGATGTCGTCGGTCGCGTGTAGCTCGAATCAAAAGCACCAGCAATGATGCTGCCGCGATTTGGCGCCTCTCTAAGCTTCACCACCTTGATCTTGATCGCTTCGTTCGGGCAGGCCTGCACGCAGGCAGGTGCCTCACCTTCCGCGAGCCGGCCCTGGCACATGTCGCACTTGCGCACGATGCCGCGCTTCAGGTTGAACTTCGGCACCTCATACGGGCACTTCAAAATGCAGTAGCTGCAGCCGATGCATTGATCGTCGAGATGCCGCACGATGCCGGTCACGGGATCTTTGTCATACGCGAGCACCGGGCAGCCATTCGAACAGGCTGGATCTTCGCAGTGATGGCAGGCCGTGGTGACCGTCTGGACGTAAGGCTTCATTTTCAGACCGACGAGCAGACCGACATCCCGCCACGATTCCTCGTCATCGAGCCCGTTGAGCGAGTGACAAGCCGCCACACAAGCTTTGCAGCCGGTGCAGGCATCGAGATTCACGTGAAAGGCATATTGCTCGCCCGGATTCGGCTTCGAAAGCGGGATCAGGTGGGTGAATCGTTGTCGGACGGACTTCGAGTCATATTCATCCGCAAAGAGCGCGACGGGTGTGCGGAGGGTTTGCTGCTCAAGAAGCGCTTCATTGATGATTTTTGACTTATGATTTATGATTTCAGAAGCAGCGCCTCCTCCACTGCTCGCTTCTGATGCCAAATCATAAATCATAAATCGTAAGTCATAAATTAGGCCGCCGCGTCGAACGCCACTTGTAGCTCGTTCACGCTGTGCCGGTTACAAAAGCTGTGAAAGCTCTCCTCCGGCCCACTGCGGCCCTTCAGATAGCCTTTGAGCATCCCTTCGAGCGTTTCTCCAAGGCTTTCAAAAGCCACACCGCTGAAGACCTGGCGGCCGATCTTCCGGTTCTCACCAAAGCCACCGCCGACAGTGATGTGGTAGCCTTCGCCGCTTTCGGTTTTCACCTTGGTGCCGAGCAGGCCGATGTCTCCCATGAAGTGCTGAGCGCAGGAGTGGGCGCAGCCGGTGAAGTGGATGTTGACCGGCTTGTCGAGCTTCACCCGCTTGTCGAGATGCTCCATCATCGCGATGGCGTGGCCCTTCGTGTCCGTGGCGGCGAATTTGCAGTATTTGCTGCCCGTGCAGGCAATGAAGCCATTGCGAAGGGGCGAGGTCTCGCAGGGGAAGCCGAGCTTTTTCAACGATTTGGCCAGCGTGGCCGCATACGCTGTTTTGACGTTCGGAATGATGAAGTTCTGCCACACCGTGAGCCTCACCTCGCCGCTGCCATAACTGTCCGCGAGATCGGCGATGCGCTCCAACTGCTTCGCGGTCATCTGACCTACAGGCACGCTAGCGCCGACATACACGAGGCCTTCTTGCTTCTGCGGATAGATGCCGACATGCGAATGGCCCTGCTGCGAGAAGCTGCGCTTCTCCTGAGTCGGCGAATCCACTGGAAGGCGAGTGAGCTTGAACTTGAGATGCTTTTCCGCCTCCACGAGCACGCCATCGAGCCCTTTGTCCTCCACGACATACTTGAAACGTGCCTTCTTGCGGTTCGTGCGGTCGCCGAACTCGATGAAGACTCGCAGCAGGGCCACCATGACGTCGTTGAGCTGCTCTGGCTTTACGATCACGCCCCAATCGCTGGCGAAGGTCTGATGGCCGGTGACACCGCCGAGGGCGATGCGGAAAAAGATTTCGTCACCGATCTTCACCGCGCTGGCACCGATGTCGTTCGTGTCTTCGACAGACGAGATGAGGCCGCCGCCGTCGTAGGCGATGTTGAACTTGCGCGGCAGGTCGTAGAACTCCTTCGAGCCGATGATGAGTGTGGCGAGTTCGTTCACGAGCGGACGCACGTCGATTAGCTCAAACGGATCGTAACCCGCGCAGGGGTTCATCGTGATGTTGCGGATGTTGTCCGCACCCGCGCCCTTTGAGTGCAATCCGCAGCCCTGGATGCGCCGCAGCACCTCCGGGCAGTTTTTCGGTTCGATGAGGCGAATCTGAAAATTGTTCCGCGTGGTGATCTGGATGTAGCCGGATGTCAGCTCGCGTGAAATGGCCGCAAGCTCGCGAAGCTGATAGCTCTTCACCACACCGCCGGGAATGCGCAGACGGCACATGTAGCCATCTTTGACCGGATTCAGCCAGAAGAGGCCGTTCCACTTGTAGCGAAACACGCTCTCCGGCTCCGGCTTGGCATTCCAGCGTGCATCGAGCACGAGCTGCTCGATTGCATCGAACGGATAAAGCTCGCGTTTGATGCGCTCTTCTTTGGTCAAATCATCGAGCGAAGGGCCTGCGTGTGCTGCAGGCGTAGGCGCGAGATCGCCGAAGGTGACTCCACCTGCTGCAATGCCGGCGAAGAAGCCTTCGAGATAGCGCTTCTGCTCGGCGGAGAAGTCTTCGCCTATCGCAGGGCTGGTGACTCGTGGTGCATCAATAGACATCGCGGGCATAGCGTTTCTCCTTTTTCATTTGGGCGACGTAAGCCGCAGCTTCGTCAGCCGTTTTGCCTCCCTGGGTTTCAATGATGTGATGGAGGGCGTCATCGACGTCCTTGGCCATGCGTTTGGCATCGCCACAGACGTAGAAGTGGGCGCCTTCTTGGAGCCATTGCCAGAGTTCGCTGGCGGCTTGGAGCATGCGGGTCTGGACGTAGATTTTTTCTTCCTGATCGCGGCTGAAGGCGGTGTCGAGTCGGGTGAGGTGACCGCTTTGCACCCAGGCGATGATTTGATCGTGGTAGAGGAAATCGGTGCTGCGTTTTTGGTCGCCGAAGAAGAGCCAGTTTTTGCCGGGGGCCTTGGTGGCCTCGCGTTCTTCAAGAAAGGCACGGAAGGGGGCGATGCCGGTGCCGGGGCCGACCATGATGACGGGCTTGGTGACGTCAGTCGGCAGTCGGAAATGGTTCGCAGCGTGGAAGTAGATGCCGGTGGTCTCGCCGAGCGGCAAACGATCCGCGAGGAAGGTGCTGGCGACGCCTTTGTGCGCGATGCCATCCGTGCTGTAGCGCACTGCGCCGACGCAGAGATGAACTTCGTCGGGATGAGCCTTGATGCTGCTGGCGATGGAATAGAGGCGCGGTTGCAGCTTGCGCAGGTTTTCGAGGAAGGAATCGAGCGTGACGCCGGCCTCGGGCTCTTTGCCAAGGAGACTGCGGACTTCGTAATCGGAGATGAGGGCTTCGCGAAGGGGTTTGGTGCCGACTTGGGCGTTCGGATCGAATCCGTGCGAGGCGATGACGGCATCGACGACTTCGGGGCTGTTTTGGACGAAGACGCCGAGGGCGTCTCCGGTTTCATAAGTGAGGCCGCTGCCGGTGAGGGAGAAAGCGATGTGACGGGTGTCTTTGGAGCTGCCTGGGGTGTTTAAAGCCTCGTTGGCGATGAGTTTGGCGGGGAAGGGCTTTTTCTTGGACCAGCCTGTGTCTTCCTCAGTGGCCTGCACAGGTTGAAAACCTGTGCCACTTTCTTTGCCGCTGAGAATGGTGAAGGCGTTGGAGGACCACGCCTTCGCCAGCTC
>JAGKWZ010000435.1 GCA_021151605.1 Verrucomicrobiaceae bacterium | reverse complement strand
TATTCGCAGTCCGCAAACAAACCTGCGAAGGTCTGCACCTCGTATGCCGACTTCCGCGAGATGATCGAAAAGGAAGACCTCGATGCCGTGCAGGTCTCCACGCCGGATCACTGGCATGCCTATATGGCCGTCTATGCCGCACGCAAAGGTAAGCACATCTACGGGCAGAAACCCCTGGCTCTAAACATTGCCGAAGGTCGCCTCATGGCAGACGAAGTGGCGAAGGCTGGTGTGACCTGGCAGACCGGCAGCCAGCAGCGGAGCGACATCTACTTCCGCATGGCCTGCGAGATGGTGCGCAATGAGCGCATCGGCAAACTTAAGCGCGTCCGCGTAGGTCTCCCTGGCGGGCATTCCAACTGGAACGGCATGGCGGACAAGACCGAGGTGGCGCCAGTGCCGGCGGACTTCGATTATGAAATGTGGCTCGGCCCTGCGGAGCAGATGGACTACCGTCCCGCCCTGCTGCCGCTAAACTGGAGGCATAATTTCAACTTCTCCGGCGGCATGATCACCGACTTCGGAGCGCACCACATCGATATCGCCCAGTGGGGCATGGGCACCGAGCACACGGGGCCCGTCGAGCTAAAGAACGTCACCGGAACCCTGAACAAAGACGCGCTGTACAACACAGCCACGGCATTCAATTTCGAATGCGTGTATGACAACGGTCTCGTGATGCACGTCGCCAGCCCGGATCACAAATTGATGCCGGAAGTAGAGGCCGCGCTTCAGACTTCGGGAGCCAAGAAACCCTTCGACCACGTCGGCGTGCTCTTTGAAGGCAACGCCGGGAAATGGATCTATGTGAACCGTGGCAAGATCACCGCCAGCGACCCCGCCATCCTGCGTGAGAAGATCAGCGACAAGGAGATCCACCTTTATGAGAGCAAGGATCACACGGACAACTTCCTGAGCTGCATCTACGACGGAAAGCGCACCTCCACGCCAGTGGAAATCAGCCATCGCAGCATCACCATCGCCCATCTGGCAAACATCGCCCTGCGCACCGGCAGCGCGGGCCTGAAGTGGAATCCACAGACGGAGAAAATCGAAGGCAACGAGGCGGCATCGAAACTGCTCTCCAAAGAATGGAGAAAACCGTGGGTCCTGTGAACCTCCGAAACACCATCACCAACAACTCCGCCGCGATGACTGGACGCGCTCTGTTTTTCGCCTTTGCCCTGATGGGTAGTGCCTGGGCTCAGACGCTCCAGCTCGATTCTGCGGACATGCTGAAAAGCAGCGGCATCAGCCAATCAAAGCCTGCCGTAGCATCCTCAGAGACTGCTGCTCCTGTGGCTCCCGCAAAGATCGCCCAGGGGTACCTTTATGTGGAGCCGTATCAGGCGAGGTTCGAGATGCTGATGGATGCCTCCCGGTTCCTCCACTGGCTGAATCCACTTAAAGACCAGCCAAAAAATCTGGATGATGCTGCTCAAAAGGCCGCCTGCAGTGCGGCGAGGGAGCAGGTGCTGGACTGGTGCCGACTGAGCGCCGGAGGAATGCGGATCGAGGGTAACTTCATCGGCGTCAGCGTAGTCAAAGGAAAACCTGGGGCCACCCTGCCCATGGCACCCGGCGAGGCCCTGGAGACGAGCGAGGCCATGTTCGGCTTCACCTGGGAATTCCCCACTCCACCCGGCCCAGATGAGATCATCGTAGAGTGGCGCGGCTTCATTGAGGAGATTCAGACGCTGCCGGTGCGCATCTTCTTTGGTTCCCAATCCGAGGTGCTAGAGGCCAGCACTTTCCTGCCCAAGATCTCCTGGAAAGCCCAGGGCCGGCTACCTCTGCCCGCGCCGCTGGCGAAGGTTCCAGAGATCACTGTTTCAGATAGTTTTCCCTTACCTGTAGCCACCATTCTTTGGGTCTTGGGAGGCGCGCTCTTTTTGAGTTTCGTGAGGCTGCGCGACCAGCACCTGCCGGGTGGTTCCATGCCCTTTGTAGGTGCCTGGGTTCTCGGTGCCGTGCTGAGCTGGCCGATTTTAAACATCAATATCGGCGGTAAAGCCGAGGTGCCCGATGTGATCGAGAAAAAGACCGCCGAAGCCATCCTCACGCCCCTGCTGCGCAATGTGTACCGCGCCTTCGACCACCGCAGCGAGTCCGAGATCTATGATGTCCTCGCCCGCAGTGTGGAAGGTGAACTACTGCGGAAACTCTACCTGGAAACCATCCAGGCCCTCACGCTGGAGGGCAGGGAAGGCACCCGAGTGACCATCAGTGAATTCAGCGCCGACATTACAGGTGTAAATCCTGATCCCGACGGCGATGGCTTTATCACTGAGTGCCAATGGACCGCCATGGGAAACGTCGGCCACTGGGGCCACAGCCACACCCGCGTGAACCGATACAACGCCAAAGTCACCATCACGCCCGTCGGCAGCGCCTGGAAGATCACCCAGCTAGATGTGACTGAGGCACGGCGTCTGTGACGACCTATTCACCCTAGAGCCACGGTGAATTGGTGAATCAAGCTTGCCAGGAAATGGGCATTCTGGTGTGATGCTTTCACACCAATCTGTTCTCCATGCGTTCTTCCCGTCTCTGCCTTGCACTCCTGATCGCTCCTCTGCTTTCCCAGGCCGCCTTCCCAATGCTCTACATGAAGCCGCTGGTGCTTCAGCAGATTCATTCGCCCACCTGCATCGTCCATGCACCGGATGACAGCGGGCGCTTGTTCGTCTGTGATCAGGCCGGACAGATCCGCATCATCAAGGATGGGATGATCTTGCCGACGCCTTTCATGGACATCTCTGCCACCGCCACCGTGCTGGCGGATCGGAAGGTCATTGGGGTGAACACGACTTACACAGAGCGCGGGCTCCTCGGCCTGGCCTTCCATCCTAGCTATGCCGATCCGGGTTCGCCGGGCTACCGGAAGTTTTATGTGAACTACACGAAGACCTATGTCGCAGGAGTGGACCCCGCTCCGCCCGTGGCTGATCACACACCGAACTGCACCACGGTAGTCGCTGAGTTTCAGGTCTCTGCCAGCAACCCCAATGCCGCTGACCCAGCCACCGAGCGCAGGCTGCTGCTCTTCCCTCAGCCGCAGAGCAATCATAACGGCGGCGGGCTGCTCTTTGACAGCAATGGACTGCTCTATCTCTCCCAAGGCGATGGCGGCAGCGCCGATGATAACAACGTCGGACACACAGGGGGCGCGAACACCAATCCACGACCCACAGGGGCACTCGGCAACGGGCAGGACAAGACCGTGTATCTCGGCAAAATCCTCCGCATTGATCCGCTCGGCACCAATGGCCCCGGCGGCCAGTATGGTATCCCGTCGGGCAATCCTTTCGTCGGAGCAGGTGGCGGCGTGAAGGAAGAAATCTACGCCTACGGCATCCGCAATCCCTGGGGACTCGCCTTTGATGACGGGCCGGGAGGAACGGGCAGGTTGTTTTGCGCCGATGTCGGCCAGGGGCGCATCGAAGAGGTGAACATCATCGTCAATGGCGGCAACTACGGCTGGCGTTACATGGAGGGGACGGAGCGTCCTTCCTTCTCCTCCACCATGGCTCATCCGGGTGGCACGCTGATCCCGCCCATCGTCGAGTATGCGCACCCGGACATCACTGGCACGACTTTGCCGAAGCTCGGCCTCTCCGTCACCGGCGGCTATGTCTATCGCGGTGCAGCGATCCCCGCCTTGCAGGGCAAGTATGTCTTTGGCGACTACGGTGCCACCGCTGGTGCCCCCAGCGGCATCCTCATGGGTTTGGAGGAGACTGCCCCGAACAGCGGCACCTTCACCTTCACTCAGTCGATCCCACTCGTGGGCGGCAATCCTTTCTCCATGCGCGTGATGTGCTTGGGCAAAGATGCATCTGGTGAAATCTATGTCGGGACGAAAGTTTCCGGCGGTGTCCTGGCCCTGGAAAATGGCCTGCCCAACGGCGGCATCTACAAACTCGTCCCCGCGCCGACGAATCCCGCGCCGATCACGCTCACCGCCGTGAAGGAC
>JAGKWZ010000434.1 GCA_021151605.1 Verrucomicrobiaceae bacterium | reverse complement strand
ACCATAAATATCATACAATCCATATTAATTACCACAATTCTAAAAAACTCGAAATGTAACTTAGCGATGAGCAAATCCAGGCTTCCACGGCAAATACCGCATAAAAAAACACATCTAACGCAAGTTTTTTGCCTTTAAACTTGACCTGAGCGCAAATTGTTTGCCTTATTAAGGTCTATCATGGCCTCTCAGTTCACCCTCAATTGCAGAAATTACTGCTCCCTCTCGATCCTGCTGCTGTCTGCCGCCCTCCCAATCCAGGCACAGACATCCGCCCAGTTCTTCGCCCAGCGCCAGCAACAGTACAAGTACTCGACCTTCAGCGCCATGTCCTCCCCCGTCGTCCTGCCATTGGACGGGAAGGTGGACGAAGCTGACTGGCTCACAGGCATGGATGTCAGCTTTGCTGACAAAATCTTCCCCCATGTCCACATCGACACGGCCTACGGCACCAGCACTTATGATCAGGAGGAACTCGCCACCGGACATCACGATCCGATCCGGAGAGACGGCGTGACCTTCCAGAACATCGAGTTTTCACTTTCGGGACGGCTCGACGACCACAACGAGTTCTTCGTCACCTATGCTGGAGCTATCGGAGCAGATCACCACTTCGAGCCGATCTTTGAGGAAGCTTTTTGGAAATTTAAAAATCTGCCCGGCGGCTTCGAATTGCGTCTCGGACGTGTTTATAACCGCTTCGGCATCCAGAACACCTATCACCCGCACGGCTTTGACTGGGTTGATCAGTATCTCGTAAACACGCGAATGCTCGGTGACGACTCTCTCACCACCCTGGGGGCGGAGATCACCTGGATCGCTCCCCTGCCCTGGCTTTCCCAGTTTGATTTCGCGATTGGTGAGCCGCCGAGCCACGATGGGCACGCACACCACGAACATGAGGATGAGACACGCTATGCTGCCGATGAGTCTTATTTCTCTGAAGACAGCATCACTTCTGTCCTGAACTGGACGAATGTGGTTTATTACAATGACTTCCACCAGTTCCGCTTCGGTGCCTCCGGGGCCTGGGGAGATAATGCCAGCGGCTACCGCACCACCGTCTATGGAGCGCATTTCGAATACCAATGGCGTGAAAACGGATTCGACCCAGGTGGCCGCTACTTCCGCATCCGTTCGGAGGCCATGACGAATCGCTACCGTGTTGAGGATGAGGTGGTTGAAGGAAGATCCCCAGAGACGCAGCAGGACTTTGGCTGCTATCTGAGTGCACTTTATGGCCTCTCAAACAATCTCGAACTCGGCCTTCGTGGCGAATTCGTCTCTGGCAACAGCGAGACTGGGCAGGATTCGCGATTCCGTGTCAGCCCAGGCGTCACATGGTATGCAAATGACGCCCGCACCCTCCGCTTCCGCCTTCAGTACAACTACGACAACTCCAACGCACGCGGTACTGATCACGCTGTCTGGGCCCAGGTCAGCCTTGCCTGGGGCGGACCAGAAGTCCGCTAGCTTATCTTCCTGGCCTTCGTTTCCTCCTCGTCATGAAATCTCTCCTGCTCGCCCTTCTCCTCCCTACTGCCGCCAGTGCTGCAGTCAAAGTTTCCACACTGCACCCCATCCTTGCTGATGTCACACGTCAGGTCGGAGGGGCGAATGTGGAAGTCGTGGAGATCCTCAAAGCGGGAGGAGACATCCATCACTTCGAGCCTGCCGCGCGTGACGTTGCCGCCATGCGCGGCTCCGTGCTCCTGCTAGCCATGGGCAAGCACCTCGAAACCTACCTGGACAAGCTTCGCGACAGCGTGGGCACGGGGGTCAAAGTCGTCGAAGTCGGCAGGCCTATCCCTTCGGTGAAGCTGGACCCCAGTCAGGAAATCTTCGTCTGCTGCCCGGCCCATGCCAAAAGCAGCATCGATCCCCACTGGTGGCATAGCGCCGAGAACATGAAGCGTGCCGCCCGCATCATCGCGGATGAACTCAGTAGTGTCGATCCCGCCAACGAAGCCGCCTATTCCGCAGGGGCAAAGGCAGCTGGACAACGCTTCGACGAGCTAAAAAAGTGGGCTCAACAGCAGATCAGCGTCATCCCGCGCGGAGATCGGAAGCTCGTCACCGCCCATGCCGCCTTTGGCTACTTCTGCAAAGAGTATGGCTTTAAAAGCGTGCCAGTGCTTGGCATCGGCCGCAGCGACGACGCCTCGCCCCAATACATCGCCCAGGCAATCCAGGTCATCCGCGAGAACAAAATCCGTGCTGTCTTTGCCGAAGATCAGGCCAACCCCAAGGTCCTGTCCGAAATCGTCCGCAGCACTGGCGTCAATCTTGGAAACCCGCTCGTCGCTGATGGCACCTCGAAAGAAGCGCATACCTTTGAGACCATGCTGTCGCACAACGTCAAGGCCATCGTCGATGCGCTGAAGCCACCGGCCCCCTAAGGAGATCGGCGTCGGAAACTGCCTGATGGGAAAGACAGGAATCTTTCCCTCAAGAGACTTCCCAATGAACAAGCCCCGTGAGACACTCGTCTGACCCACGGTCCGCTTCCGCCATGAAACTATCTCCGCTACTCGCCCTCGGCAGTCTCTTCCTCATTTCACTCACCGGGTGTAAACCGCCGGACAACACCGCTGCTGAAGAAGCCCGGCGTCAGCTTGAGCAAACGCAGGCAGCTTATGCCCAGGAGGCTGCGGATATGAAGCAGCGCAGCGAGGATCTGCAAAAGCAGCTCGCCGAGATGCAGCGCGCCTTGCAGGACAAAGAGAACGCAGAACTGAAAGCGCGGCTGGAGGCCATCCAGCAGGAAAACCAAAAGCTCATGGCTGATGCCGAAGCGGCCCGGCGAAAAAGCGAGGACCTGCGCGAAGAACTCGCACGAACTCCGCTGCCGGTCGCCACTCCCTATGTGCCGCCCATGGCTCCACACGCCCCCATGGCCCAGCCCTGGAATGATCCCAGCGCGGATTACTCCATGTTCTATGATTCTCTGAATCCGTATGGCCGCTGGATGAATGTGGATGGCTACGGCTATGCCTTCCGTCCAGACTATTCTGACCGCTCTTCCTGGCGGCCCTATGTGGACGGGCGCTGGGTTTCCACAGATCAGGGCTGGGCCTGGGATTCCAATGAGCCCTTTGGCTGGGCTTGTTATCACTACGGACGCTGGGTCAGAGTCTCACGTCACGGCTGGCTCTGGATTCCAGGCCGCCAGTGGGCTCCCGCCTGGGTATCGTGGAGACACGGCAGCGACTATGTCGGCTGGGCACCTTTACCGCCGAGCGCAGGCTACGGCAGCATCGGGCATGATTGTGACGCACGCTATGGGCTGTCCCCCAGCAGCTACACCTTCATCAGCGCATCCAACTTTGGCCGCAGCAGCTACGTGAATGTGAGCCTGTCCATCTCGAACATCACCAGCTTCTTCAACCAGACGATCAACGTCACCAATCTCGTCGCCGTGCAGCAGAACAACACCTGCATCCAGCGCGGTGGTCCCGCCCTCGACTGGGTGGAGAGGCGCATCGGGTCACGTGTCGTCCGTGCGCCAGTTCAGGTCGTCCGCACCCTGGAGCGCCCTATTGAATTTCAACGTGACCACAGCCAGCCAGGCTTTATCGCCGCACCACTTCCCTCCGGCCGAGCGGACCGTAAACCCAGCCTGCCGCGCAACGCCGAGCGCATCCAGCAGCCCGTCATGGTCGATACCTGGAAAGACGTGCCTGACAGCAAACGCAGCGAACTTCGTGAAGCCATCCTCAAACAGTCCCGTCAGCCTCAGCCCAAGCCCGTGCTCGCCGACTCGCCGAGGGCACCTGAACCCCTTCCCGAACAACCCCGCCAGCCTGTCAATCCTGGCAGCAACCTGCCTGAGATTCGCCCCGGCATTGCTATGCCTGGACGTGAAAGGATAAGGAACCCATCGCAGGTTCACCCACAGCTCGAAATCACCCAGGATGCGGCAAACAAAGCCGAACTCGCACGCCGCGCTGCCGAATCTCGGATGGAGGAATCCAGAAC
>JAGKWZ010000433.1 GCA_021151605.1 Verrucomicrobiaceae bacterium | reverse complement strand
CATGAAAAGATGGTAAACCTTCCATGTAAGACACTTCAGCTTGATGAAATCTGGTCATTCGTGGGATGCAAAGAAGCAGCCAAGCAAACCGCCATCAAGGAGCATCAAGGCGACATTTGGACATGGACGGCTCTTTGCGCGGAAACCAAGCTTATTCCATCATGGAGGGTGGGGGACCGCTCAGGAGACACCGCTTTCGCTTTTTGTGCCGATCTAGCGGGCCGATTCAGCGGACATCTGCAAATCAGCACCGACGGCCATCCGGCTTACCGTTGGGCGATTGGTGCCAATTTCGGCGAGGTGGATTATGCGCGCCTCGTGAAGATCTACGGGAAGGACAAGAACGGCTTTGATACCGTGATTGGCTGCCGCAAGGAGCCCGTTCTTGGCACTCCTGACATTGATCTGGTGAGCACCAGCTATGTCGAGCGTGCCAACCTGACAATTCGCATGGGAAACCGCCGCTTCACGCGCCTTACGAATGCCTTCAGCAAAAAGACTGAAAACCACTGCCACATGCTGGCGGTGTCGTTCATGAACTACAATTTCTGCCGCAAGCATACCACAATCAAAACCACGCCAGCGCAGGCCGCTGGAATCTCGGATCACCAGTGGACCCTTGAAGAAGTGATTGTGATGATGGATGCATTTTTGGCAGAGCGGGAAAGACTTCAGTTTGAAGAGGCGTTTACGCGCCTGAAGTTCAGCGCCCCAAGAAACACGCCAAAGACGTTTACTCCGCAGTCTCCAAGAACTCCATGGTATCTCGATCCTGAGAGCGGCGGCCCTGATCCAGTGGTTCGCAAGCCGGGGATCGCTTACCGAACTGATTTACCATAATTCATCTGACCCACTACCCTTGAACTTACCATTACATACATTGTATGTAGTTATACAAAGTCGCAGAATACTGGTTTAAAACAGTCACCAAGTTTTATCTGTGGGTGGGGCCACCTTGCCATCGCTTGATGGAAGGTGGCTCGGGACGGGATCGAACCGCCGACACTAGGATCTTCAATCCCATGCTCTACCAACTGAGCTACCGAGCCGCTGCCCTTTCGTGAAGGGCCGCGATTGTGGCAAAGCTCTGGATTCGTGCAACGGATTTTTCATGCTTTCTTCATCAATGTTTGCGGGATGGAGTTCATGACATCGAGCAGCACGGTGAAATGAGATGTTTTCATGAAGCAACGTCTCATTGAACAAGGCAGGCCTCACGGGTTCCAAGGTGGCCCTGGCATCGCACGGGCATCCCTCGCCTCTGTCGAAAAGATTGACATCCGGTCCGATTGGATGCCCTAGATGGCCCCTTTTCCGACCAGCCTACGTTCTTTTCATCATGTCCAAATCTCTCATTATTGCCGAAAAACCCAGTGTGGCCGCCGATCTCGCCCGTTCCTTGGCGAAGGCCCCGGGCATGAAGGCGTTCACGAAGGAGAAGGACTATTATGAGAATGACACGCACGTCATCTCCAGCGCCGTCGGTCATTTGATCGAGCTGGCGATGCCCGAGGTGAATGGCAAAAAGATCGGCTGGGGCTGGACGCATCTGCCCATCATGCCGGATGAATTTGAGCTGCGCCCCATCGAGGACAATGCGGATCGCTTTAAGCTGCTCAAAAAGCTCATGAAGCGCGCGGATGTGACCGAACTCATCAATGCCTGCGATGCTGGCCGCGAGGGGGAACTCATCTTCCGCTACATCGTCGAGTGCGCCGGCATCAAGAAGCCTGTGCGACGCCTATGGATGCAGTCCATGACGCAGGGTGCCATTCTGGATGCCTTTAAAAAAATGCGCAGCGATGCCGAAATGCGCCCGCTGGCAGATGCGGCGAAGTGTCGCAGTGAATCCGACTGGCTCGTCGGCATCAATGCCACGCGTGCCTTTACTGCGCTGAATTCCCGCCACGGCGGCTTCCGGCTTACACCAGCGGGCCGAGTGCAGACCCCTACCCTTTCCATTCTAGCGAAACGCGAGCGCGAGATCCAGGCCTTCACCTCCCGCACTTACTTTGAAGTGCATGCGCTCTTCGGCGTGACTGCCGGGACCTACGAGGGCCGCTGGCTGGATGAAAAATTCGTCAAAGACGAGCAGGACGAGCACAAGAAACCCGAGCGCCTCTGGGACAAAGCCAAGGCGGAGGCAATCGTCGCCCGATGCCAGGGCAAGCCGGGCAAGATCGAGCAGACGACGAAGCCTGTGAAGCAGGTCGTGCCCCTGCTTTACGATCTCACCAGCCTCCAGCGCGAGGCCAGCAACCGCTTCGGCTTCTCCGCACGCCGCACCCTTCAGATCGCCCAGGCCTTGTATGAGAAGTTCAAGGTTCTTACTTATCCGCGAACCGATTCCCGCTACCTGCCGGAAGATTATCTCGGCACGGTCTTCGATACGCTGAAGACCTTCGCCAGCCATGATGATCGTAAGTCCACAGCCCTGCCTTCCGATCTCGGCAAGCACGCTGCCACCGCTCTCGATAACAAGTGGGTGCGCCCGACGAAGCGTGTCTTTGATACCAGCAAGGTGAGTGATCACTTTGCCATCATCCCGACGGGACTCATCCCGCCGAAGGAGCTGCCTGAGGCTGAGCAGAAGCTCTTCGACATGGTGGCGCGTCGTTTTGTCGCCGTCTTCTTCCCGCCCGCCGAATTTGAAGAAACCGTCCGCATCACCCGCGTGGAGCAGGATGCCTTCCGCAGCGTGGGCAAGGTGCTCATGGATCCGGGTTGGCTGGCCGTGTATGGCAAAAAAGCTGCCGAGGAAGCCGCAGGCGAAGGCCAGGAACAGGCGGCGAAGCTGCTCGTGCAGGCCAAGGATGGCGACACCGCGCAGACCAAGAATGCGAAGGTCGAAGAGCTGCAAACCAAGCCCCCTGCCCGCTTCAACGAAGCCACCCTGCTCCGCACCATGGAGACAGCGGGCAAGCTCGTGGAGGATGAAGAACTCGCCGCTGCCATGAGTGATCGTGGTCTCGGCACGCCCGCGACTCGCGCGGCCATCATCGAAGGTCTGATCAGTGATAAGTACATCGAACGAGTCGAGCGTAACATCGCCGTAACCACCAAGGGGCTCGCCCTCATCGAGCAGATCAGCGAGATCGGCATCGAGGCGCTCAGCTCCCCAGAACTCACCGGCCAGTGGGAATATAAACTGCGCCAGATGGAGGCGCACCAGCTCGAGCGCGGCAGTTTCATGCGCGACATCCGCAAACTGACCACGGATGTGGTGGAAAAGACCCGCGCCTACCAAAAGGCCGCCAAGGAGCGCGTGTATCCCGATCTCGATGTGCAATGCGGCACCTGCGGCCAGCGTGGCTTCAAGCAGACGGAGGATTACTTCGCCTGCAAAAACGAAGAATGCAGTGTGCGCGTCTTCAAGGTCATCGCAGGCCTGGAGCTTACCGAACCTCAGATGCGTGAGTTGCTGGAAAAGAAATTCCTGCCTCCCATGGAAGGCTTCCGCAGCCGCCTGGGCAAAGAATTCTCCGCCGGACTCGAGATCAAGGACACCGGCAAGGTCAGCTTTGCCTTCGCCGGAGGCAGCGATGATCCCGATGCTCCACCGCCCTTCGACTTCAGCAGTGCCCAGCCGATCTGTGATTGCCCCGTCTGCGCCAAAAAGAAGCGCCACGGCAAAATCTACGAGACGCCCACCAACTACACCTGCGACATCGCCGCCAAAGATCCCAAGGCCTGCAATGGCAAGATCCCCCGCGTGCTCTGCAAAAAGGAAATCAGCACGGCCAGTGCCATTAAGTTCTTCACCGAGGGCAAGTCTGACCTCATCGAGAACATGATCTCAAAGCGCGGTCGCCCCTTCAGCTCCTACCTCCTGTGCAAAGCCGGAGAAAAGCGCCTGCTCGGCTGGGAATTCCCCCCACGCGAACCCCGCCCCAAAGCCGCTCCCAAGGCGAAGAAGGGCAAGTTTGCGGAGAAGGAAGCAGAACCGACTGGAGAGTAGCTCGCAACCCAGGCCCCGGCTGAGTGCTGCCATTCCATAA
>JAGKWZ010000432.1 GCA_021151605.1 Verrucomicrobiaceae bacterium | reverse complement strand
GCTCTGTGGCACCACACCTGTCTCGGACATCACTCAAGCCTATGGCCATGGTGCGCTCAACATTCACACACGCGACTGGCATCACGCGGTGATTGAGAAACTGGGTCTCGGTGATGTGCAATGGCCGCGCATTGTGCCGCAGGGCGCGGTCATCGGCGAGTGGTGTCATGCTGGCCGTTCTCTACCGGTCTTTGCTCCGGTGGGTGATTATCATTGCTCGCAGGTCGGTGCGCTGCTGGAGCGTGGCGAGATGTCCGTGAATATCTCCACCGGCTCCGCCGTGATTCAGATCGCCGAGGGAGCCGAGACTGGCGAGTTCCAGACGCGTCCCTGGTTTGACGGCTGCTATCTCAAAACCATCACTCACATCCCTGCCGGGCGCGCGCTCAATGCCCTCGTGCGTCTGCTCAGTGAACTCAACACGGCTCAGGGCGTGGCATTGCGTGATCCATGGGACTACATCCACGCTGAGGCCGCCCGTGCCGATGGTGGCGGTCTGCAAGTCGATCCGGCGTTCTACTCGAGCAACATGGGCAATCGTGGTGCCGTGCTAAATCTACGCGAGGAAAACATGACCATCGGCCATCTCTTCCGCGCGATGTTCAGTGGCATGGCCGACAACTACGCAACCTGCGCTGACCGCATCGCTCCCCAGCGCGATTGGAGTAGGCTGGTCTTCTCCGGTGGCGTGGCCTTGAAGAACCAACTGCTCCGTCAGCTCGTTTGCGAGCGCCTTGGTCAGGATCACCGGCTCGCGCCTTCAGACGAGGACACACTCTTCGGCCTACTCGTGCTTTCACTCGCTTTCACCGGACGCACCGCATCGGTGCGCGAGGCCATCGCGTTTGTGCGCGACAACCATCAACCCCCGAACTGAAATGGCCCGATTCACTAGACTGGATGTTCTAAACAGGATTCTTGACGAGGCGCTCATGCCGATATTCTCCCATGGCGATGCGGAGACCGTGTGCCGCGTTGTTGATGCCGTCGCTGCCGGTGGAGTGACGGTGTTCGAGTTCACCAATCGTGCAGACCATGCCATCGACGTGTTTAGAGCATTGGCGCAGCACTGCCAGCGGGATCTGCCGAATGTCATCCTGGGTGCGGGATCGATCGTGGATGAGGCGACGGCTGCCTTATTCGTGGCACATGGAGCCAATTTCATTCTTGGGCCATCCTTCAACGAGCGCGTGGCGAGGTTCTGTAACCGCCGTAAGGTCGCTTATCTGCCAGGATGCCAAACGGCAACCGAGATTGCCACCGCTGAGGAAATGGGCGTCGAGATCGTGAAACTCTTCCCTTGCGAGGCAGCGGGTGGCCCGGATTTCGCCAGAGCAATCCTCGGACCGTCGCCGTGGACAAGATTATTGCCCACGGGCTTGTCCGATGTGTCGCCGAAAGGTCTGGCCGCATGGTTTGAAGCCGGTGCCTGTGCCATCGGCCTCGGGCGCGAACTGATCCCCAAGAACCACGTCGAAGCCGGCGATTACGCCGCCATTACACGCCGGGTCCTGGAAGTCTGTGAATGGGTCAGGGACGCCCGTGTAAGTCTCGCGCTTCCGCGAAGTCAGCGCCAAGGCTGTAGCGATTATCCAACTCACTCCGCCACTTAAATCACTGAAGCACTCACCCCAACAATCTAGCCAATCCACCAACACAACACCATGAGCAACCCTGACACCGCCACTCCTGCCAAGCACAAGCCACTCTTTCGCGGCGTTTGCGCTTCTTCCATCACTCCATTCAATGCGGACGGCACCTTCGCCCTTGCCCGGCTCAAGCCACACATCGACTGGTTGATTGACGAAGGCGTCAGCGCCATTTCCCCGCTTGGTAGTTCGGGAGAGTTTGCCGGCATGGAATCAGACGACCGCAAGCGCGTGATGGAAGCATCCATTGAAGCCTGCGCAGGCAGGGTGCCGATCGTCGCGGGCACCCATCATGTCTCCACGCGTTTGACCATCGAACTCTCCAAGCACGCGGAGAGCGTGGGGGCGGATGCGTTGCTCATCGTGCCGCCTTATTACATGGCACCCACACCGGCCCAGACCATGGACCACTTCCGGCGAATCGCAGAGGCCGTTTCCATCCCGGTGGTCCTCTATCACAATATTCCGCTGACCGGGGTGAATCTTCGCACTTCGCACCTTGCCCAGCTTTTCCGCGAGGGTGCCATCAAAGGCGTCAAGATGTCCAATGCCGAGCCCGACCGCATTTGCTCGCTGCTGCAAGAGACCGATGGGCAACTCTCTGTCTATGCGGGCATCGATTCGGTAGCTTTTGAGGGGCTCTGCCATGGAGCCCATGGATGGATCTCCGGTATTCCAAGTATGGTGCCAGCCGCTGCGGTGAAGCTTTATCAAGCGATCTCGGTGAAGGGGGATCTGGTCTCCGCTCGGCAGATATGGGCCAAGCTTGCGCCACTCATGCGCTTGCAGTTCAGCGCCTACCACAACGGAGGCGACGGAGCTCATTGGTTCAGTGTCATGAAGGCAGGACTCAACATGATAGGCCCCGAAGTCGGCGATCCATCGCCCCCGGTGCTTCCTTTGCCCGCAGAGTTTCACGAGACCCTCGCCACACTGCTCCGCGACCTCGGCTACAACGTTCAAACCAAGCACTAAACGAATCTCCCATCCTTTCATGAAACTCATCCGCCACCAAGCCAGCAACGGCACCATCCAGCACGCAGCCCTTCAACCCGACGGCAACGCTCGCCGCATCGAGGGCGATATCTTTGGCGACTTCCGCGTCACTGATGAAGTCGTCACGCTGGGCAAGCTCCTCGCGCCGCTGGCACCCACGGCCATCTTTTGCATCGGGCTGAACTACCGCAAGCACGCGGAGGAGAGCAACGCCGCCATTCCTCAGTATCCGGTGCTCTTCATGAAATCGCCAGGTGCGGTGCAGAATCCCGGCGATGACATTGTCCTGCCACGCCATCTCGCTAGCGATGAAGTGGACTACGAGTGCGAGCTGGCTGTCGTCATCGGCAAGGCCTGCAAAAACGTCGCCAAGGCGAACGCGCTTGATTATGTGCTCGGCTACACCTGCGCCAACGACGTGAGCGCCCGCGACTGGCAGATTAAGCGCGGTGGCAGCCAATGGTGCCGTGGCAAGACCTTCGACACCTTTGCGCCGCTTGGCCCATGTCTGGTGCTCAAGGACGAGATCGCTGATCCGAACGCGCTGCGCATCCAGACCATCCTCAACGGCAAATCCATGCAGGACTGGAACACCAACGACATGATCTTCGATGTGCCCACACTCATCGAGTTCCTCAGTGGCAGCACCACGCTGCTGCCCGGCACCGTCATCCTCACCGGCACGCCTCAAGGCGTCGGTGCCGCCATGAAGCCTCCTGTCTTCCTCCAACCCGGAGACACCGTCACCATCGACATCGAGAAGATCGGCGCACTCACCAATCCCGTCGTGGCCGAGTCGAACGCATAGTCCTGAGAGTCATCACGCCAACCACCCACCACTCCATGACCGCCTCTTCCGCCATCGATCCCATCGCTCTTCGCCGCAAGGTCGCGTGGCGTGTGCTGCCGCTGGTCATCCTGCTCTACATCATCTCCTACCTCGACCGTGCGAACGTCGCCTTTGCGAAGCTGCGCATGGGCGAGGCGCTGGGGTTTTCGGAGGACGTGTTTGGCTTTGGCATTGGCGTTTTCTTCATCGGTTATCTGTTCCTGGAGATTCCAGGCGCATTGCTGGTGGAGCGATGGAGTGCGCGGAAGTGGTTCGCGCGCATCCTGATTACTTGGGGCTTCATCTCGGCGGCGATGGCCTTCGTGCATACGCCGTCGCAGTTCTATTGGGCGCGGTTCTTTCTCGGCGTGGCGGAGGCAGGTTTCTTTCCCGGCATCATCGTGTATTTCACGCACTGGTTTGCGCAGAATGATCGCTCGCGGGCACTGTCGGGCCTGCTCGTGGCCGTTCCGTTCAGTCTGGCGCTCGGTGCGCCGGTGTCGTCGATGCTGCTGGATGTGAAATGGTTCGGACT
>JAGKWZ010000431.1 GCA_021151605.1 Verrucomicrobiaceae bacterium | reverse complement strand
GGGCGTGTCCGAAAGTTTGTGTTTCGGGGATTTGGTTATGTTTTGGTCTGGGGCTGTTATTTGATTGAGCGCATGCGCTCAATCAAAAAAATCGCGATCCGAACTGGATCGCAAATTGGTTGGCTGCTGCCTTCCAGTTCAGTGGGATGGACTTCCACTTTGTGTGGATGTCACGCAAGGCCAGATACAGCAGTTTCGTGGCGGCTTCATCGCTGGGGAAGTGGCCTCGGTTCTTGATGATTTTGCGCAGCTGCATGTTCAGGCTCTCGATGGCGTTGGTGGTGTAAATGATCTTCCTCACCGCTGCTGGATATACGAAAAAGGGAATGACTTGCTCCCAGGATCGTCGCCAACTCGCGGCGATGGTGGGATACTTTTTGCCCCATTCTCCGGCTTCAAACTCCTCCAACCGACGCAGGGCCATGGTCTCGCTCTCGGCTCGGTAAACGAGCTTCAAAGCGGCGGCGACGGCCTCGCGTTCTTTGTGGCTACAGTAAGTTAGGCTGTGACGAATGAGGTGCACGATGCAGGTCTGCACCTGCGCTTCGGGGAACACGGTGGTGATGGCTTCGGGGAAGCCTTTGAGCCCATCGACGACGGCGATGAGCACGTCTTCCACGCCACGATTGCGCAGCTCGTTCATGACTTTGAGCCAGAACTTCGCGCCTTCGTTTTGCTCGATCCACAGCCCCAGGACCTCGCGTGTACCGTCGGCAGCGACGCCTAGGGCGAGATACACGGCTTTGTTGCGCACGGTGCCTTCGTCGCGAATGCGGACGCGCAAGGCGTCGAAGAACACGAGCGGATACATTTTCTCCAAGGGCCGGTTTTGCCACTCGGTGACTTCGGCATGCACGGCGTCGGTCACGCTGCTGATGAAGTCGGGGCTCACCTCGATTCGGTATTGCTGTTCGAGCATGGCTTTGATGTCGCGCACGGTCATGCCGCGTGCGTAGAGGGCGATGATCTTGTCTTCGAAGCCTGGCAGCTTCTTTTGCCACTTGGGCACCAGCAGCGGCTCGAAGCTGCTGTGTCGGTCGCGTGGCACGTCGATCAGCGCTTCATCGAGCGCTTTGTCTTCTTTCGTTTTGTGTCTTCTCATGTCTTCCTGTCCTCGGTTTTAACCCTCCACACAAACTTTCTGACAGGCTCGAAAAAGTTACCGTACTCTGCCGCAGAGTATTCGTCCTCCGCGAAAAAGTTCCCGTACTCTGCGGCAGAGTATTTGTACTCCGCGAAAAAGTTACCGTACTTTGCGGTAGAGTATTTGTACTCCACGGAAAAGTTCCCGTACTCTGCGGCAGAGTACGAGTACTCCGGCAAAATGGATGAATCCCATGGAGAAAGGGATTGGGTCTATGGAAAGAGCCTTTGGTGCCCTCGTCGGGTGAACAAGTGGCAGAAACAGAGAGAACAGGGGCAGGATACAACTGGCGAACAGACCGCCAGAGTATTCAGGTTGATCGAACAAAGGCTCAATTCAGAAGCACCTCTCAGTTCTTGCAGCGCTGCGGCTGGTGGCTCAGTTCAGTCAGGCTGAAGGGGGCGAGCCGAAGCGCTGGAAGGATGGAGGTCAATCTGCGGGCTGGTCGAGGATGGCGGGCTCGCTTTTCTCCAGGGGAAGCATGAGGGAGACCAAGGCGGCGGGAATGAAGAGGAAGCCGGCGTAGAGGAGTGCTTCTCGGTAGTCGCCAACTTTCACGAAGATGCCGAAGAAGACGGTGCCACCAGCGGCGACAATGCGGCCGATGTTGTAGCAGAAGCCGGAGCCTGTGGTGCGTAGCAGCACCGGGAAGATGGGCGGAAGGCACATGGTGAAGAGGCCGAAGACGCCCTGACAGGCACCGATGATGGCAAACTGGATCTTCGTAGTCTCCCAGTCCCAGGTGCGGGAAAAGGAAACATACATGATGACAAAGTAGGCGAGCATCATGAGGACGATGGCCTTGCGGTAGCCCATGAGCTTTGCCAAAGCGCCGGCGATGTAGTTGCCAATGAGGCTGCCGAGCATGATCCACATGAGGGCGGTGACGAGAGCGCCGTCTTTGCCTTCTTTGCTCAGACCGGCGATCTCAGGCAGGCTGAGGATGTGCTTTTGCTGCCAGAAAAGGAAGGTCCAGTGAGCCGTGAGGGACACAGCGCAGATGATGAGGACTCGCCAAGTCACCCCACGGACTTCGGGCCCGAAGAGATCACTGATGCACGGCACGGGCTGGCCTTCGCGGGCCTGCTCCCACTCCTCGGTCTCAGGGACGGCTTTCCGAATCCAAAGAGTGATGAATGCTGGCAGGACACCGATGAGGAAAATATAACGCGGCTCCCGACCTGCGAGCATCCAGCCAGCGAAGCAGGCGAGCAGCACGCCACAGTTAACGGCAGATTGCAGCGTGGCGGCGATCCAGGGGCGCCATTTTTTCGGCCAAGTCTCGGAGAGCAAGGAAGCCCCTACAGCCCACTCGCCACCGATGCCGAGAGCGGCAAGGAAGCGGAAAATCATGAGGTGCCACCATGTCTGGGCAAAGAAGGACAGCCCCGTGAAGCAGGCGTAGGTTAGGATGGTGAGTGTCAAGGTGCGGCTACGGCCCAGGAGATCGCCCACACGACCGAAGAAGGCTCCGCCGAGCGCCCAGCCGACTAAAAAGCCGGCCTGTATGATGGCTCCATGCTGCCCCACAGCGGGATCGCTCTCTGGCAGAGCCATGAGCTGTGCGACAAAGGCCGTCGCGACGAGCGTGTATAAGTGCATGTCCAGCCCGTCGAAAAGCCAGCCGAGCCAAGCGGCGATGCCGGAGCGCACTTGATGAGGCGAGAGGTCACGCAGGCGGGTGATGTCTTGAGTCGGAGCGGGGCTGGTCATGAGGAAATGCGAGATTGGGACAGGACGGGGCAGTTTGGCAAGCATTCAGAACGGGGATACCGAGAGAGAATGAGCTTAAATCTTTTTGAAAGCGCTTTCAGATCAACTCAAAACATCTACCTTGAATCAAATTTCCATACATGCTTACGTTTGGTTTATATGAACTTGTTATATTTATGAGAATATGCTTTGCAAATTTGCATTCCAAGTTTTAGAATTTGAGAATAACGCTAAGACCACTGGCGGCCCCCTTCTTCTAAAACCGCCAACGGCACACTTTGCGCTCTGCTAACATCTTGCCCAATGTCCTCTGAACTTCCAAGCTTCGGACACCTGACCCTCTCCCACCGCGCAAGCGGTGAGAACGTGAGACTCGTGCGTTCACCTGACGAGGTTGTGTTACTAGCCTTTGACACGCAGACGAAGCGTCTGGTGGAACTTCATCTACTACGAGAAGGCCAGCCCATGGAAGGCGCTTTGAAGAAATCAGCCATGGAACGCGCACAACAGGCGTCCGAGATTCGAGGACCGACATTCATGCGCGTTCTCGAAGTCGGTGAGGATCAAGGCGTTGTCTATTATACCAGCAATCTCAACGAGGGTGAATTCGTGTCGGATTACGTCGCTCGTCGGGGTGCTTTGCCGCCTGCCACGGTGTTCTCATTACTGCTCCAGCTTCTGGATGATGTGATGCTACTGTCTGACCGCCATCGTCTCGTCTCGCAGCTGCGATTGGACCGGCTGATGATCACCACTGTGGAGGATACCTTTCTGCAGCTTCGACTCTACGACTTCGGACTCGGGACCGCCGAGGGCGGCGCAGCTGGCAACTCACGCCAAGTCCTGCAAGTTTGTGAATTGGTCTTCCTGATGCTCACGGGTAAGTCCTTTGCAGGTGACAATCCTGACCGCTACCCAGCACTTACCGCACTACCGATGAGCCTGCGCACGACAGTCCGTGCGGCGCTGGTGGATCCAAACAATACGCCAGTCTCACTGGAGAAACTGCGTGACGACCTACGCGAGGCCTATTCTTCCCAAGTCAGCAGCATTCAGGCGCGTAACACCCGCAAGCAGCTCGTTGTCACGGCGACCCTGCAACCTCGGTCTCAACTACAGGACCTCCTGCTTGAAGGCGTGCCCGTCGAGCGAGTATTAGGTAGCCACTTCCGCGTCGAAAACGAAGAAAACTCGCGCCGCTACCCCTTCTCGATCCCCTGCATCAATTCGAAGACGGAGCTGCCAATCACCGTGCATCTGCTGCCACCTTCACGCGTGGTAGACAAGGCGCAATACGACGCCGTTCCACTGCAAAGCTGGCGCTTCAGCCCAGAAAAACACCCGAATATCCTGCGCAGTCTGAGCCTCTGGGAGAGCCCGGAATGGAGCTTCCTGACGGAAGAGCGTGAGCCGGGCTTCTCCCTCAGCCGACTGCTAACTGAAAGGATCACCCTGAATCCATCGGAAGTAGCCGTGGTGCTTCGACAGGTAAATGCGGGCATCGAACAAGCTCTGGACTGCGGCGTGACGCGTCTGGAATTGCATCCATCGAATCTCTTCCTGCGCGTCGGCAAAGCCGGGCCAATGCTCGCTCGTGAGCATGAGCGCCTCATGCAAAAGCGTCTCGACGCCTGGCCGCCATTCCATATCAAAGTGCGCCCGCATGTGACCATGCGAAACCTCTACGAGCCACCGCTCGCCGAGCCACCTGATCCCGCCAAGTTTGAGAGCGAACATCTTGCTGATCGCGAGCACCGCAGCCGCTCCTTTGTTGCTCTCGCAGCCTATTTGCTAACTGGCCAGCGCCAGATTGCCGACACCCCAGTGTTCCCTGAATCCGTAGCTGAGCCGCTCGCCGTCTTCGTTCGTGAGGTCTTGGAAAGCAACCATTTGCGTGGCCCTACTCTGTCTCCTTCCGAGTTTGTGGACCGCTTCGAATCCATCTTGTCCGGGCCCGCATTGCCCGACTTTGCCTCGCGCCTACGAGGGTCTTCCGTTGCAATCCAAACCGGTTGCTGAGAAAAAAGTCGAGGAGCCGAAGAAGAGCGAGGTCGCAGCGGTGAAAGCACCTGAGCAGGCTGCCCCAAAGGCAACCGAGCCCGCAAAGCCCGTGGTCAGCGTGGCACCTACTCCAGCACCGGCAAAGTCCGCACCATCGGAGCCCACGAAAACAACCGCTTCGACATCTCCCGCGCCAGCACCGCTGCCTGCCTTTGCGCCTGAAAAACCACAGATCGATCTCTCGAAACCTCCACCGCCAGTGACCGTGCCAAATCCGGTCATCATCCGGAAGGCCATCCTGCCCACACCCGAGGAGATCGCGAAGTTTAAGCAAGGTCAGGCGAAGCCACAGCAGGCCCCCCATCCCGTCCAGGTCAGCCCTACACCGACGGCACCTCAGCAGCCCGGAAGCCCCCAACAGATCGGCACGCTCCCTGCCATGAACATGGCCCAGCCGCTCGATCCGGCGAAAAAGTCCTGATCAGGCGCGGATCGCCGCCAGAGCCTCGATCAAATCCTGCTCGGTCACGTCTTTGCTGACAAAGGCATCGCCGAGCTGGCTCAGCAGCACAAAGCGGATGCGACCTTGGTCGAATTTCTTGTCCATCTTGGCGATGCGCAGCAGCTCCTCGGTCTCAAAATCAGCCCCGAGCACGGTGGGCAGCTCAAAACGGCGCAGCAGCGCCACGATGCGCTCCGCTCCAGCCTCATCCAGCGTGGAAAGCTTTACCGAAAGCACCGCCGCAGCTCGTAGGCCGAGCGAGATCGCCTCCCCATGCAAAAGCTTCCCGTAGCCCGCTGCTGCCTCAATGGCATGACCCAGCGTGTGGCCGAAATTCAGCAGGGCGCGGATGCCGAGCGTTTCATACTCATCCGCCTCCACCACGCGTGCCTTGATGGCGATGTTCCGGCGGATCAGCTCGCTCAGATCTCCCTTTCCGGCAGCGACTTCGTCAATCAACGGCAGCATGGCCGCATCGCGGATGCAGGCGTGCTTGATGATCTCCGCGAAGCCTTCATTGAACTCGCGCTTCGGCAGCGATGAAAGTGTGTCGATGTCCGCGATGACATGCGCGGGTTGATGAAACGCGCCGACCATGTTCTTCGCGTCTGGCAGGTTGACACCTGTCTTGCCACCCACGCTGCTGTCCACCTGACTCAGCACCGTCGTCGGCACTTGGATGTAGGGGATGCCGCGCTGATAAATGCTCGCGCAAAAGCCGCCGAGATCCCCGATCACACCGCCACCGAGGGCAACGACAAAACTCTTCCGGTCCAAGCCCGCACGCGCCATCTCGCTGCACACCGTCTCCGCCACGATGAGGCTCTTGCTCGCCTCACCGGAGGGCACCGTGATCAGGCACACCTTCTTCCCAGCCGCTTCGAGACTCGCCACCGCTGTCGCCGCATACAGGGGACCGACCTTGGAGTCCGTGATCACCGCACAGGCTGAGCGATTGCCAAAACGTTCGTTCGCCACCGCGCCAAGGTTTTTTAGCAACCCACGGCCCACATCCACCCGATAGCTGCGCGATCCTAGATCGACGTGGACACTGTGGGCGGGCTGGGCGGAGATTTCAGACATGGAAAGTGGGTTGGTAGTTCGGGCTTCAGCCCGTCGGGTAAGAGTGTGGCAGGCTTTTCAGCCAGGGAAAATGACCGATGACCTGCGCAGCCGCCAACTCTGGCGTGCTCGTGGAGTCGAGGCAAATCGTTTGCAGCCATGTCTCGCGTGTGAACCACGTCCCTTGCCGCTTCGCATAGCGCCGTGTGGCCTGCTGCATGGCCTCCACCGCCTCCGCCAGCGTGCTTTCACCGGCCAGATGAGCCCGCAATTCCTTCACGCCGATGGCTTTCTCCGGCCCGCCTTTGCCATGAAAAGCCGTCACCTCCGCCAGCACACCCGAGTCCAGCATCGCCAGCACACGTTGATTGATCCGCGCATACAGCGCCTCGCGCTCCCAGCTCAGCACCACTCCCCTGCCCCACGGCTCGGTTTGGGCAAAGTTCTGCCTCAGGGCGGATTGCGGCTGCCCCGTGAGCAGGCAGATCTCCAGCGCCCGCTCCACATAGCGTGGATTGGCCAGCGGCACGTTTTGCGCCGCTTCAGGGTCGAGCGCGAGCAGTCGGCTCACCTTCTCCTCCAGCGGCATGGCTCGCAGTTCCACGCGCAGCACTTCATCCCCCTTCGGCAGCTCCGCCAGCCCATGGGACAGCGCTTTGATGTAAAGCCCCGAGCCCCCCACCACGATCGGCCACCGCCCACGACCCGCGATGTCTGCGATCACCGGCAATGCCAGCTCCCGATACCTCTGCGCATCGCAGGGCGACTCAGGATCGAGCACATCGTAGAGATGATGCGGCACCCGCTCCCGCTCAGCCAACGAAGGCTTCGCCGTCAAAACATCCAGCCCACGATAAAGCTGAAACGCATCCGCATTCACCACCTCCCCGCCGATCCTCTCCGCCAGCGCCACCGCCACGCCCGACTTCCCCGAAGCCGTGGGACCGGTGAGGTAGAAGGGGGGATAAGCTTCACCACACTTCATAAGACAATCCCGGCACACGGTGAAACTCACGGACATTTCGCGACACTACCTTCAGCCCATGAAAAAGTGCTGTCGCTGCGATCCATGAATCATTGACTCCGATCATTTCACCCCGCTGCACAAGATGCGCCCAGATCTCTGCATGACGCTTGGCAACACCAGCATCAATATCCAAAGCTGGAGCCACCCGCACCGCACGCTGGATCGCATCCATTCTCCTCGCAGCACGCTCCTCGGAACTGGCGCGATGGACGCCATGCCACAGCTCACTCAATGTCACCACGGACATGAACATGATCTCGCCACGAGACTTCTCTTCGACCATATCCAGCGTCAGCAGACCTCTCTCGACGGCGATGAAGATGCCCGAATCAATCAAGTATCCCATGGCGAAACGAGCGGTTGATTCATCATTCTCCGACCTTCCTCCACGTCGCGCTCAAACTCTGCCAATTCCTCATCATCGCTTTTCATGGGAGTAGCCAGTGAGTGGAAAAAATCCGCCACTGTGCCGCCGGAGCCCTCCATAGGCAGCAGGCGAAAAAGCACATTCGATGCCCCTGCACGGATATGTACGGCATCCTCGCCTGCCGCCAGACGCGTCCAAATGTCGGGAGGCAGAGTGCTGAGTTCTTCAGGAGTGACTATCATGCGCCACCCATACCCGCCCCCTTCCGAAAGCTCAAGTCTGCGTGTTCTGCCTCAAATCAAGAATCCTTGCCGCTCGACAGTTTCCCCACCGCTGCCACGTTTGTCACCAGCACACCATGACACGCCTCACCAGCCTCCTTGCCGCCCTCGCTTTCCTTTCCGCTCTGCCAGCGCAGGAGCCCGCCACTGAGACCCCGAAGATCCCGCAGGAGCTCATGCAGCGGCTCTTCAATCCCGGAGCCACCCAGGAAGAACTCATCGCCGCGACAAAGGACGCGAACAAAGCCGGGGTGCCGCGCCAGCAGATCATCGAGGCCAAGCTCATCTGGGGACTCCGCACCCAAAACACCGCTTGGCTCGGCAAGATCCTCCCTGAACTCGAAATCCTCGCCCAGAACTTCGATGCCACCCAGTCCGCTGGCATCAAGTCCGCTGACGACATCCGCGGCTTCATCGAATACACGAAGGGCCTGCAAGCCCAGGAAAAGAAAGACGAGGCCGCCTTTAAAAAGCACATGCAGGAGGCCTTCTGGCTCGCCCCCTCGCAGGCCCAGCTCTTCGCCCAGACGTTCCGAGTACAGCGCCCAGCCTTCCGCATACGCGGTGTAATTGCCTTGCTGGCGGAAGTCCGGCAGGCCCTGGATCTCCTGCGCGATGGTCAGCTGCATGTGGTGGCCCGGCACGCCTTC
>JAGKWZ010000007.1 GCA_021151605.1 Verrucomicrobiaceae bacterium | reverse complement strand
GTCAATATCGACCACGTCGCCACGCTCCGTCAGGCCCGCTACCGGACCATGCTCGGTGCCCACAATGTGGAACCATCCATCCTTCAGGCCGCGCTGGAGGCCGAGGCTGCCGGAGCGCACTCGATCACCATCCATCTGAGGGCAGACCGCCGCCACATCGTGGATGAAGATGTCTATCTGCTGCGCCGTGAGATCGGCACGATGATGAATCTGGAGATGGGCAACACACCCGAGATCCTGGGCATCGCGCTGAGGGTAAAGCCGCACTTCGTCTGCATGGTCCCGGAGAATCGTGAAGAAGTCACCACCGAGGGTGGGCTGGATGTCGCCGGGCAAAAGGCGGCTCTCAAAGCCAGTGTGAGCCAGCTCGAGGCCAATGGCACGCGCGTGAGCATGTTTATCGACCCAGATCTCGATCAGGTTCGTGCCTCAGCGGAGGTCGGGGCGAGCATGATCGAACTGCACACGGGCACCTTTGCCAATGAACTCGCCGAGCAGCGTGCGTCTGATGCACTGCGACTGAAAGCAGCAGCTGAGCTGGCCCACAGCCTCGGCCTCCAGGTGAATGCCGGGCATGGCCTGACGACCAAGAACTTGGCAGACCTTTTCATCGTGCCGCATCTCGCGGAGCTGAACATCGGCCACAGCATCGTGGCGCGTTCCGTTTTTGTCGGTCTGCGCACTGCTATCCAGGAGATGTTGGAGGTCATGAAGGGGTATCCGTCCGCATGACACCACTCGGCCTCGGCATTGATCTCGTGGAAGTGGGCCGCATCCGCGACCTCCTCACCCGGCATGGCGAGCGCTTCAAAGAAAAGACCTTCACCGCTGGCGAGATCGCTTACTGCGACTCCTGCGCTGATCCCGCGATGCACTATGCGGCGCGTTTTGCTGCCAAAGAGGCTGCCGCAAAGGCCATCGGCACCGGTCTCTGGGCGCAGGGCGTGGACTGGAAGGACATCGAGGTCGCTCGAGAGCCGTCAGGGAAGCCCGCACTCCTCCTGCACCGGAGCGCTCAGGATCATGCGGAGCGACTGGGCAGCTCGGGGAGCCTCATTTCCATCACCCACACCCGCGATCTGGCCATGGCGCAGGTGATCCTGACCTAGATCACCACCTATGTTAGCCATCCCACAGGTTGCCGTGCTCGTGGATACTTCTCGTTCCTATGGGCGGGACATCGTACGCGGTATCCGCCGTTACGTGGCAGAGTATGGGCCGTGGTCTCTGTATTTGGAGTCGCGAGACCTTCGCTCCAGCTTTCCTGAATGGCTCAAAAAGTGGCCGGGCGATGGCATCCTGGCGCGCACCTCGGACTCAGCGCTGCTGCGGCAGCTAAAGGCGACGAAACTGCCCGTCATCGAGCTGCGCACGACCGTGCTGAAGCATCCCTTCCCCTACATTGGGATGGACAACCCGGTCATCGGTCAGCGGGTGGCTCGGCATTTTCTGGATCGCGGCTTCCGACGCTTTGCCTGCTATCTGGACACCAGCGAATTCTTTTTTCGCCAGCGGTGCGAGAGTTTCGCCCAGACCCTGAAGCTGTGCGGGATGGAGTGCTCCGTCTTTGAGGCAAATGCAGCTGGGCTCCGTTGGGATCAGCATCAGCGCCAACTGGCGGACTGGCTGACCTCGCTGGAGAAGCCTTGTGGCCTCTTTGCCACCAATGATCAGCTAGGCTTCTGGGTGCTGGATGCCGCGAGGCGTGCTGGCATCTCCGTGCCGGAGCAGCTTGCCGTCATCGGCGCGGAGAATGACAAGACCCTTTGTGAGACCGCCTGGCCTCCGCTTTCCAGCGTGCAGCTTCGTGGGCAGTCCGTAGGCTTTACAGCAGCGAAGATGCTCGATGAATGGATGAGGAACAAGGTACTGCCACCGAAGGAAACATTCCTTCCTCCAGCAGACATCGTGGTGCGCCAATCCTCCGACATCGTGGCCGTAGAAGACGAGCGTATCGCGAAGGCGCTGCACTACATCCGCCAGCGCGCGGCGGAAGGCATCGGAGTCGATGAAGTAGCACGCGAGGTGGCCCTCTCTCGCAGTGCGCTGGAACGGCGGATGAAGAAGATGATCGGTCGCTCTCCCGGCGAGGAACTAATCCGCATCCGCTTCACCCAGGTAGAGCGCCTGCTTGCACAGACGGACCTGACTTTGGAAGCCATCGCTGAGCGTGCAGGCTTCAAGCACACCCAATACATGGCGGAGGCCTTTCACAAAAGGCTGGGCATGACGCCGGGCGAATATCGGCGGCGGAACCGCGTATGACAGAGGTCCTCCCTCATCTCATGAACATCCAAAGCACCGGCAATCACATCGCCGACTACGAACACGATGGCGTCGTCCTCATTCGCAGCTTCCTCACCGCCGATGAAGTCGCCGCCGTGCGTGCCGAGCTGGACCGCTACATCCGCGACGATCTCGCCAGTAAGCCGCTGAATGCCCGCACACTGGAAAAGGATGAGAAGACGGTGCGCAATCTCTGGCGCCTGGAGGAGCACAACGAGTTCTTCCGAGCTCTGGGTGAGCGGGAGGACATCAAGGCCATGATCGCGCCGCTAGTGCATGGCGAGCCTCTTTTGGTTGGGGTGGAGACCTTCAACAAACCGGCCCGTATCGGCTCGGGTGTGCCGTATCATCAAGACAACGCGTACTTCTGCCAGACACCGCCGGACATGCTCACCGTCTGGATCGCGATAGATGCGGTGACCGAGGCTAACGGCCCTGTTTTCTTCGTCAAAGGTTCCCACAAGGCCGGCATGCTGCCCACGAAGCTCAGCGGCGTCCGAGGCAACAGCATCGGCCTGGCCGAAATCCCCACCGTGCCGCTCAATCAGCAATTCTGCGCCCTCCTGGAGCCCGGTGATGCCACCATCCATCAGTGTGAGACGATCCACCACTCCGCGCCGAACACGACCGAGCAATCACGTCTCGGCCTACTGCTCGTCTATCGCGGCAGCCACACGCAAACCGACCCGAAGCTCAAAGAGGCCTACGCGGTCGCCGTCGCCACCACGCCACCAGCGTAAGCAAGGACGGGCGGTTTGTAACCACCGATCCTTGGTGTCTCGAGTAGATCCACGAAAGCTGGAGCGCCGCTCCACGTTCCATCCCGCCCATGAAGCATCTGCTCATCCTTTTTTCGTCCTTAGCCATCGCGGCTTCTTCATTCGCCGCCCCGCCGAACATCATCTACATCCTCGCCGATGACATGGGCTTCTCCGACATCGGCTGCTATGGCGGCGAGATCGAAACGCCGAATCTCGATGCGCTGGCGAAGGGCGGGCTGCGCTTCACGCAGTTCTATAATACAGCCCGCTGCTGCCCCACGCGGGCTGCTCTGCTCACGGGTTTGTATCCGCATCAGGCAGGCATCGGGCACATGATGGAGGATCGGAAGCTCGAAGGCTACACGGGGAACCTGAACAAAAGCTGCGTCACCATCGCCGAGGCGCTGAAACCGGCGGGCTACAAGAGCTACGTCGTCGGCAAATGGCACGTCACCAATGTCACCAAGCCGCAGAGCGATGACGACAAGTTCAACTGGCCGCTCCAGCGCGGCTTTGACCGCTTCTACGGCACCATCCACGGCGCAGGCAGCTTTTTCGACCCAAACACGCTCACTCGCGACAACCAATACATCTCACCCTTCAACGACGCGGAGTATCCGACGGATGATTACTACTACACCGACGCCATTAGCGACCACGCGACGCGCTTCATTCGCGAGCACGACAAAGCGAAGCCCTTCTTCCTCTACGTCGCCTACACCGCCGCGCACTGGCCCATGCACGCCAAAGAAAAAGACATCGCGAAATACAAAGGCCGCTACGCAGCCGGTTATGAGGCTGTGCGCAAGACACGCTACGAAAAGATGCTCAAAGAAGGCGTCATCACCGCCGCCAGCACGACGAACTGGCCCTTGCCGCCCGACTTGGGCGAAAAGGAATTCGGCGAGTGGGAGCAGCGGCGCATGGAGGTCTTCGCCGCGATGGTGGACAGCATGGACCAGGGCATCGGCCGCATCGTGCAGACGCTGAAGGATGCCGGGCAGTATGAAAACACGCTCATCTGCTTCCTCCAGGACAATGGCGGCTGCGCCGAGGTCGTCGGCAGTGTCGGCATCGGTCAACCGCGTGCCGCCACGCCTTCGCTGCCGCCTTTGAGCAAGGATTACCTCCAGCCCGACATGGTGCCGAAACAAACCCGAGATGGCTTTCCCGTGCGTCAGGGCAAGGGCGTCATGGCAGGCCCTGCGGACACCTATCTCGGCTACGGCGCCGCTTGGGCCACCGTTTCGAACACGCCCTTCCGCAAGCACAAGCACTGGGTCCACGAAGGCGGCATCAGCACACCGCTCATCGCGCACTGGCCTGCGGGTATCACACGCAAAGGTCAGCTCGAAAGCACGCCCGGTCATCTCATCGACCTCATGGCCACGGCCGTCGATCTCTCCAAGACGACCTATCCCGCCAACGTGAAGCCCATGGAAGGCCGCAGCCTCGCGCCGCTCTTCACTGGCGGAAAAATCCAGCGTGAAGCCATCTACTGGGAACACGAAGGCAATCGCGCCGTGCGTATGGGCGACTGGAAACTCGTCGCCGAGCACGCCAAGCCCTGGGAACTCTACAACATCGCCCAGGACCGCTCCGAGCAGCACGATCTCAGCCAGCAAGAGCCCGAGCGCGTGAAGCAAATGGCCGACATGTATGATGCCTACGCGGCCCGAGCCAATGTCGAACCCTGGGAGAAAGTGATCCCGAAACAGCAGCCCAAAGCGGGTAAGAAAAAGAAAAAAGCCCCCAACAAATGAAGCGCCTCCTCATCCTCCTTTCATCACTCGCCGTCGCGACTTCGTCCTTCGCCGCGAAGCCGAATATCCTCTTCCTCCTCAGCGACGACCATAGCTACCCCTTCCTCAGCACCTACGGCAGCCCGAACGTCAAAACTCCCGTCTTGGACCAGCTTGCGGCGGAGGGCATGAAGTTCCACCGCTTCTTCACTGGTGCCCCACAGTGTGTGCCCTCGCGGGCCACGCTCATGACAGGTCGCTCGCCCGTGGCCGCACGCATGACGCGATTCTCCGCGCCGCTGCCTCGCGATGAGATCACGCTGCCAGAACTGCTCCGTGACAAAGGCGGCTACTTCACTGGCGTGTGCGGCCGCAGCTTTCATCTCGATGGAGCGACCAAAATCGGCCAAGGAGCCGCGAATGTCTTCCAAGAGCATCAGCTGAAGACCTTCATCGACCGCGTGGACTCGCTGAACACCTGCTCGGACAACGAAGTGGCCGGACAAGTCGCCGCATTCCTCGACAAGAAGCCCGCCGACAAGCCCTTCTTTATGTGGGCAAACTTCAGCGATCCACATCACGCCTGGAACGCGCCTGCGGAGTTCCGACCTGATCCCGCCTCGCTCCAGCTTCCGCCGCATTTCCCCGATCTGCTCGGCGTGCGCGAGCAACTCGCCGACTACTGCGCCGAGGTGAACCGCGTCGATCGCACCGTCGGCACCGTGCTGGCCGAACTGAAGAAGCGCGACCTCATGGACCGCACGATCATCATCTTCTGCGGCGACAACGGCATGGCGATGCCGCACGGCAAAGGCTCGCTCTACGATCCCGGCTCAAACGTGCCCTTCCTCGTCCGCTGGCCCGGCGTCGTGAAGCCCGGCGGCGACACGCGTGCCCTCATCAGCGCCGAAGACCTCGCGCCCACCCTGCTCGATGCTGCAGGACTGGAACCTGGTGCCAAGATGAGCGGCGTAAGCTTCCTCCCACTGCTCAAAGGCGAGCAGCACACACCGCGGAAGCATCTCTTCGTCGAACGCGGCCCGCACGGCTCTGCGCCCGTGCAGACCAGCATGACCAATGCCGGCTACGACCTTGCGCGTGCCGTGCGCAGCGATCGCTTCAAGTTCATCTACAACTGCACGCCCTGGATTCCGTATTCGCCCGTCGATTCCGCCGGAGGAGCAGCGTGGAAGCAAATGCAGGAGGCAAACGCCGCTGGCAAACTCCCGCCCGGCATGGTCGCCACCTACTTCACCACGCCACGTCCGGTTTACGAACTCTACGACCTCGAAGCCGATCCCGCCGAGCTTAACAACCTCAGCGGCAAACCCGAACTCGCCGCCACCGAGCGCGAACTCCGCGCCGCCCTCGCCAAAAAGATGATCCTCGACTGGGACTACCTCCCGCTGCCCGATCTCATGGAAGGCAACGCAACTCAAGGCGGCGGCAAGAAGGGCAAAGGCAAAGGGAAGAAGAAGTAGCTTCGAATGGCAGTCGAAGTGATTGGCATCTTAGGCTTTTTGGAAAACGGCGGTGCTGTCGGTGAGTGTGGTCGTGAGAGGGGACTTAAAGGTCGAATGGGTCTCATCGGACCCATCCGACCTATGCTCTGACGATGCCAGCCACCAGCCGGTGAATGCCACCAAGGCTGCCGCTGCGATGGTGATGACCACTTTCATCAGTTTCCAGAGTGCGAGTAGGTGCGGAGGAAGAGTTTGATGTCCTTCACGCTGCGCACGAAACGAGTGAGGCCGTCTTGTTCGTTGGAGAGGAGGGTGTAGGCGGGGATGACGATCTTCCATTGGCTGTTCCAGACGCTGCGGCCGATGAGGCGACTGTTGGTGAATTCGCTTGGGATGCTGCTGTAGAAGAAGGCGGGATCGTTCACGGGACGGAATGCCTGGTGCTTGCGCAGGATCCAGGGTTGCTCGCTGAGGGTGCCGTTGGCGGTGAAGAACTGCGTGGTGCTGAAGGCGCTGGCGCCGAGGTTGTAGGGCAGCGGCAAGGCTTGATCGTGGACGTTCCAGGCGCGGATGGTGTTGGTGTCGCCAAGAGGTGGCGCGAGCATGAAATCGGTGCCGCAGGGGATGAGATACACATACGGAGTGGCACGCAGGGCATTGGGGTCGGTGGTGTTGGGGCTACCGGCGCTTGGGGTGCCGATGGCATAGGGGTCCATACCGATGTAGCCGGGGAGGACGATGCCGACGCTGCTGATCTTGGTGGAGTAGCTGCTGGGCGAGTAAGCGTGGTCGCCGGCGGCTCCGGGAAGGCCAAAGAAGTTGTCGGTGTGATTGATGATGCTGCTGAAGGGAATCAGGATGCCGGGGACGTTGGTGCCGTCGGGCTTTTTGATGTTGTTGCAGTAGCGAACGACATCGGGATCGGCCATGAGGTTGGGGACGATGCTTTGTTCGAGCGTCTGCTGCCAGGCTTGGTCATCGTCGGTTTGTCCGGGGTCGTCGAGCAGTCGATAGAGTTCGTGGCGGAGGCTGAAGAGGGTGCCGTATTGGTCCGGGTTGTTGATGCCGAGGCGGCCTTCGGCGACGGAGAAGTCGGCGTTGAGTTGGGCCATCGTTCCAGCCAAACCGGCGTCGCCGAGGGTGCTGACGGTGGCCTGCGGAACGCCGCCGGTGAGGTCGCCGAGGGAGCGCGAGGCGACGATCTTGTTGATGACGGTGCGGCCTGCGGCGGTTCCGAGCAGCCCAGTCTCGTAGTCGTAGCTCTTGGCGGCGAGGAAGGTGTAGCGGCTGGCGAGATCGAAGAGGGTGCGATACTGCTCCAGCGCTTCGTTGCGGAAGGTGCGGAAGGTGAGGTCCTTCGTGCGGTAGCCGGTGATGATGGCGGCGGCTCGCTTGCGGAAGGTCTCGCGCTCGGTGAGAAGGCGCTGGCCGTTGGCTTCGAGGTTGGCGACCTTTTGCTCGGCGATCTGATAGGCCGCCATCAGCGTAGCGATGCGGTGATGGTGGGTGATGAGGTCGTAGTAGTCGCGCTGGAATTCATAGGCCACCTGCAGCTGTTCTTGTTTGAAGCCGGCTTCTTCGAGTTGGATCAATACATCTCGGCTCAGGCCCACGGCGAGGTTTTCCAGGGCTATTGATCCTGCTGAGGCGGACGCTGCGGCAGTGGCGAGCAGGGTGGTTGTCGAGATGCCTGCGAACTTGCTGGCGGCTCGCAGGCCAGAGGTTGGATCATTGGCCAGCCCGACGACTTTGGGGAATCCCTCAACACCGGCTTCGATAAACTCCTTCACTTTAAAGGCACTGAGCGAGGCGGCGGTGGCGACTTTCTTGAGCACATCGGCTGAGGTGGTCATCGTGGAGAGCGTGACGTTTCTGCTTTTGCCAAGCTCGATCTGATCGCTGTGACTTTTCACCAGGCCTTGGAAGAGCGTGGTCTTCGAAGCAAATCTGTCCTGGGCGACTTGCAGCTCCTGCGCTGCTTCCAGTAGTGCAATACGAGCTAAATAGGAGTCCAGCAGCGCCTGTTGCAGGGTGCCGGTCTGGGGACGCTGCCCGAGGGAACCTGTCGCCTCAATTACTTGCGAGAACTGAGCGAACTGGCTGGGCGTGACCGCAAAGGTCTTCTGCACGGTGTCACTGTTGGTGTAGCTGCTGGTGATATCGGCAATGCCATTGCCGCTGAAGCCTCGAATCTGAGTGGGCACCCGGATGGTGACTTTAACTGTCTTGAGTGTATCCACCAAGTCTGTGGGCCGGTCGATGATATACCAGCGCAGCAAGTCGGGTCCTGCATAGCCTTGGGCATAGGTTTTGCCGGGGCCGATGTCACCGGCATACGGAGCGCCGTAGATGTCGATGAGTTGATTCACATAGGCTGACTCTTGGTCTTCGATGGCTTCTTGCCGGTCGATGATCTGGTTCTCTTGGTTGCGCAGCAGACGGGTCATTTTGGCGGCTTGATCAAAGGAGCCCTTGGCATTCAAAACGGCGCGCAGGGCACGGGCATTGATCTGTTCGTAGTGCGAGTTGCCCGCTTTGTGCTCGGCGGGTGAGATGTCGAAGGCGATGGCTCCAGGGCTGAGGCCGAGCGGATTGAGGTGCGCATTGGCGAGGTCCATGGTGTTCTGGAAGCTCTGGCCAGCGGAGGCGAGTTCGCCGAGTTCCGGCACGGTGCTGCGGTCCACGACTTGCACGCCAGTGTGCGCGGGATTGGTGTCGTGATCGACGAGCATGGCGTTGCCGGTGATCCAGTGGAAGAAGCTGCCTTGCGCCGCGCGGCTGGTGGTTTCGTCCAGACCTTGATATCGGGTGCTGTTGGTCTGTGAGTTGACTTTACCGTCTTGCAAATGGCTCCAGCCAGCGGCGGGATCGTCGTTGTAGCTCTGACGCTGCACGAGGGCGCAGATCTGCTGCGCGGTGCGTGCGACGTTGCCAGCGGCGGCAGCAAACTTGCGCTCGTCTTTGTAGTCCACGAGCACGGATTGGCCGAGCACGGTGACGGCTTCGGCAGTGGGCGTCCAGGTGAAGTCAGGGTGCGTGAGTAGCTTGTAGTAGCCGGTGAGGGCGGTGAGGTAGTGCCCATAGGCGTCACCGTGGCCTTGGGGGAACATGCGCAGGGCATCAGCGGCATCGACCTTGCCGTCGGCGCTGCTGCCGGACTTTTCTTTGATGTTGTAGTTCACGGCGTAGAGCACTTCGCCGCTGTTGATGCCACGGGTGTAGTTCCAGAACAGGCGGTTGTAGGCAGGCGCTAAGCCGATGTTGGTCAGGCCGAAGTCATCGCGGCCACGCAGCAGGGCTAGCTCTTCATCGAGCGCGCTGGCGACTTGGCCTTCGAATGAGAAGCGGCTGGTGTTGACCTCGGTGACGGTGGTCTGGTCGTCGATGGAGATGGTCGGGTTCGCGGCGTCGGCATAGGCTTCGTTGCCGAGGATGGTGTAGAGGTCACTGAGGTAACCGGCCGCGAGGAGGAGGGCCTGGTTGGAGGAGTTCAGGTCCGTGCCAGAGCCGATGGTGAAGGCTTTACCGCGATTGAGCAGGGTCTCGTAGATCTCGATGAGGCCGGCATCATTGACGTTGTCGAGGTTGAGCGCGATGTCGCCTTCCCAACGATGCCCGGCTTGGGTGAGCAGGCTGACGTCGGTGTTGACCGAGTTGTTGTAGAGGTTGTCCATGCGCTGGTTGAAGGGCGTGATCTTGCCGAGCACACGCTTGATCCAGCCTTCGACGAGCACTGGTGCGACCCAGTCGGAGTAGGTGCTGGTGCCGGCCTTCTTGTAGCGCATGGTGAACCAGGTATCGCCCATCAGCACCGCAGGGGTGCTGATGGTGGCGGTGGGCGAACCACCGACGAGCACGCTGCTGCCTTGGGTGCCATTGGGCGTGATCCAATCGGGATCAGTGGCGGGATCGCCTGCGGGGAAGGTGCCGCCGCTGGTGGGGAAACCATAGCGCCACTCGAACTCAAAGTTCTCTGGCCGTGCCCCATAGTCGCCGCTGTGACGCAGCGTGACTTTTTCATCCAGCGGGTTGCTGCTGAGCAGGGCTTTCACATCGCCTTGATAAAGCGTGGGGCTGACCTTGATGATCTGCATGTTCACAGGGTCGGCGGCGTCGGTGAAGACCTTGCCGTTGCCAAACACGAGGGTCACATAACCCGTGCCTGCACCAGTGGAGCTGAGCGCATAGCTGTCCACGGCAGTGTCGGGGTCGGTGATCTCGCTGAGGGTGCCGAGAGCGATGTTTCTGTTCAACGAGGCATCCACAGCGAAGGGCACCGCCGGCGGTGTGATGGTGATGTTTGGCGATTCGGTGTAGCCTGAGCCTGGATCGGTGATGGTGATGGACGCGACTGCGCCCTGAGCAATCGTGCAGGTCGCCGTGGCTCTCGTGCCACCGTTGCCAGGAGGGTCGATGACGATGTCAGGCGGCGAAGTGTAGCCAGAGCCGCCATGCTCCAACTTGAGGTAGATAACTTGTCCCTTGTTGGCTGGCGCTGGAACGGTGGGCTGCGGAGGGTAGCTGCCGTTGAAAGGTTCGCGCGTGAAGGGATCCAGCACGGTCACGGCTGAGACGGCGCTTCCTGTGAGGGTGGCCTCTGCCTTGGCCTTGCCTGGCAATGGGATGAGCGGTGCCGAGTTGTAGCCAAAGCCTGCATCGGTAACGCGGATCTCGATCACGCTGACTTCGCTGCGGCCATTAATCATGGGGTTATTCCAGTCCACAGCCACTCGCGCCCCTTTGCCGATGGCCGTGGTGGCTTTGGCAGTGGTGTATCTGCGCCAGGTTTGCAGCTGGGTGGAAAGGCCATTGATGGCCGCAGTCCAAATGGGCTTGTTGATGACATCGGCGTCTGGGCACAAGGCATTCAGGGTGTTGATGTCGGCAAGGCTCAGGGCATTGAGGTTGAGGTAATCCTCACCCACCGGCACATCAACGAACTCGCCAGTGAGCACCAGCCCGCCATTGCTGCCTAGGTTGGGATCGAAGTAGAAGCGACTCTGCAAATGAGGCGGCAGGCCTTGGAAGTAGCTGCGGCCAGCATACGGCGTGATCGCCACCGATGGAGGCAGCTTGCTCGGCAAGCCGTTGCTGCCGAAGAGCAGCGTCTTTTGCCGTGTGGCATCATGCAACACGACGGCCTTGGAGTTTACGCCACTGTTGGCGATGGACTGCTGGTAGAGCACTTGGGCGCTGGTTTGGCCACGCACTTGCGGTAGTCCAGCTTTGGCCAGAGTCAGCGTCTGGCCGCTGCTCAGCTCGCCGAGCGTGCGTTGGTCGGCGATGGGCAGGCTGTCGTCGTCGGGCCACTTGGGCCGGTAGGTGAGGGTGATGGCATCGCCACCATTCACGTTCTGCTGCGGGCCTGCGGCGATGAATGGCTGAATGCTGCCGACAGCGGGCTGCGTGGTGAGGCCTGGGAAATTGAAGCCCTCACGCAGGTAATAATAGAACTGCATGCCAAAGCTGGGCTCGCCGCCGTTGTGCGGGCCGCGATAGATCCAGGTCTGGCCTTTGCGATCGGCAAAGGTGAAACGGTTGTAGCTCGTTGGCGCACCAGATCCAGCCGCTGTGTCGGCACTGATGGCGACTTCGGCGTTACGCACGCTGGTGTCGGGCTTCAATGGCAGCGGCAGCAGCGTGAGCGGCATGGGTGGTTGCAAAGGCGTGCCTGCAATCTTGTCGAAGCTGAGCGGATAGGTGGCGTTGCTGCGCAGCACTTTGACTACGCGCATGATGGGCCGCGAGGTGAGCGGTTCGGTGTATTGAATGAGCACGAAGGGCTCTGAAGAAGTGGCGGCATTCAAATCATCCCGCAGGGCATACACGTTGCCGTTGAGCATCAGTGCATGCTCTTCGTTGGGGTTGTAGCCGACCAGACCGGGATTGTTTTGCACATAGAGACTGCCTGCGGCTTGCTCGCTAGTGAGGCCGGGATTCTCGATGCCGTTGCCGGATGCGATGATGAGTTCTTGTGCTGCGCTGGGGTAACTCACCTGGTAGTTCGCAGCGATGGCGGGCACGTAAAAGTCAGCAAAGTTGCTGTTCGGTGCGGCTACCTTTTTAAACCACCAGATCGTCAGATGGCGATCCGTGCTCAGCGCGTTGACCGGGATGATGCCACCGGAAGCTGCGGCGGCGACGCCTGAGGTGAAGGGGTCGATGTAAGCCGTGGCCGAATAGCAGCGACCTTCCGCGACATAGCCGCCGACTTCATAGGCCGAGCTAGGCCGCTCGATGCGTTGCCCGACGATGGCCTGCGTGGTGCCGCCGGTGGCGTTGACCAACGCACCAGGCGACCAGTCGGCGATGCCGTCAGCATTCAAGTCATTGAGGGTGAAGACAGCGGGCGTGCCGATCAATGGGCCTGCGCCATCGGGGTCTGGCACTTCCGGTGTGCCCAACTGCTCTTGGGACTGAATGAACATCCGCACATACCAAGGGCCGACGGTGGAGTCGAACTTCAGCAGCGTGCGGTTGGTCTTGTCGGAGCTCTCGGTGAAATCCACGAGCAGTCGCTGCGTGTTCGCATCGATCACAGCTTCGGCGTTGGCAGGATCGTCCTGGAAGATGATCGACGGCAGATTGGAGGCAGCGAACTGCGGTCCTGTGCCAACGCTGCTGCCATTTTGCATGACGTTGACGGGCTGGTAAGAGCCGATGGAGCTGGGCCACACGTGGGTGTAGTTGCGTTTGTATTTTGGCCACTCGATGGCGATGCCAGGGCTGGCTGGTGCAGTCAGGAAGTGAATGGAGGCATCCTTTGTCTCCAGCCAATAAAGGGTGACACGATCGGGGTCCAAGTTCTCGCGCTCGGCATAGTAATCGGTGATACCATCGGCGCGGAGGTAGCTGCCGTAGAGCTGAGAGCCGGTCTGGGACAAATTGACTTCCACCTTGGGGATGAGCTGGTCGTCACCGGTCTGCGCGTCCCCCTGGCGAGGGCGCAGCTTTTCACCGAGATCGGTCTGCACGGTGGTCACATCGGCCACGCGCTTGATGTCGAGAATGTCCGCTCCGAGGAACTCATGCACGCCGACATTGCCGCTGACTTGCGCGCCCAGATACTCGATGAACAAGCGGCCCTCGACGTTGTAGGCGTGGAGGGATGCGGTGTTACCCAGCTTGTCATACCACACGGTGCGCGGCTCGGCGGCACCGCTGGTGTTGGGGTTGGTGTTGCTGCCCACGGGCACATACTCGGTGGTCATGCCTGGCACGAAGCTGTTGAAGATGGGGTTGATCAGCGTGATGCGCCCCGGCGGGATGGTCACGAGCGGACCGCTGAAGCCTTTCTGTGCCTCGGTCCAAAAGATCGTCCGCGCAGGCTGACGCGAACCGGATGAAACAGCGAAGGTCTCTCGGCGGAACTTGTAGGTCGGTGTGCTCTCGCCTGCCTTGCTGGTATCAGGCGCTGCGGAGACCCAGGTGATGGTCACGCGGCCGGGTTGCGAGGCAAACACGCGACCCGCATGAGGGCTGTAGTAGAAGGGTTGATACTCGGTGTAGCTGACGGCGGTGCTGGTGCTGATGGCTTGGTTGGCATTGCCAGCCAAGGTGATGGTGGTGCCGCTGACCATGTTGACGCGCTGGCCCAGCAGGGTGGCTCCAGCGGTCAGCGTGGCTGGCGCTGTCGCGACCGTGACGGTGCTGCTGCCTGTGCTGCTCGTCAGCACATTGACGCTGCCGAGCGCGATGATGGGCTGGGCGGATATGGGCGAGAGGTTGTCGAGGTAGGCACTGGCAAAGATTTCGCCTGCTTTCACGGGTTCAGCGCGCCAATAGCTCGCGGAGACGGGGATGTTGTTCCAATCCAAGGTCGGGCGCGTGATTTCGTCGCCCATGAAATAGAGTGGCACTCCAGCCGCGAAGTCATCACCCACTGTGGCCGCCACCAGAGTGATGCTGGCCACGGTGGCCGTGCCAGGCGCGATCCAGGTGGAGAGCGTGGGGCTCGCTGGCGTGCTGTAGGTCTTGGCAATGCTATTGGGGTAATAGCTGGCGATGGCCGGGGAGACATTGGCGACGCTGGTGCTACGCCCAGCGGCGGCAGCGGTCGTGGTATTGGACATGCCCGCATGCTGCGGGCCCGTGGTGACGCCACTGCCGAGAATGGGCGGCGGTGCGATGTAGATGGCGGGTGCGCTGACATAGTTGCTGCCGCCATTGGTGATGGTGATCGCGGTGACCACGCCGCCACTGATGCTGGCGATCGCGGTGGCGGTGGTGCCAGAGGGCGGTGCGGCGATGACGACGGACGGTGCGGCCGTATAGCCTGCGCCACCGCCACGCACGGTGATGCTGTTGACGACGCCAGCCGAGATCGACGCAGAAGCCCCAGCGCGCCGAGGATCGAGCACGTTGGTGGAGTCAACCTTGATCTCAAACTGCGCCCGCGCAGTGACAGCGAAGAGCAGTGAGAATAGGGCGAATAAGAGGAAGCGTGGAGTGTGCATGGCAGTGGCCGATTGGGGGTAAAAGTTGAGTCGCGAGACAGGCTCTGCGCACTGCTCCACGATGGGAGGAGCGCAGCGAGGGCGTGAGTCAGCGCTACTCAGCGCCTGCGTGAGGTTTCAGTGATACCCTGTGGGCTGTGGCTTTGGCGTTGGCGTGCAGCAGACGCTCAAAGGCTGCGAGCTTGGCATCGCGGGCCTTGTCTTTGGCTTCCAATTCGCCCAGACGTTTGTCTTGTGCAGCGAGCTTGGCCTCCAGGGCGGCGATCTCGGCGTCCTTCTCCTTCTTGATCTGCTGCGTGGCAGAGACGTTGAGCATCGACACGGCATCGTAGTCCACCGAGCGGAAGTCTTTGACCTCGCGGCCATAGACGAAGATCTCGGCATCATCCGTCTTCAAGTCCGTGCGGAAGGCTCCGGCTTTGGCTTGGAGCACTTCGAACACTGTTTCCTCTTTCTTGGTGACGAGGCGAACGCGCTCACCCTTCTTCAAATTGGTGTCCAAGGTCACCCAGCCGTCCTTGAAACTCGCGCGCTGGTAGATGTCTGGAATGACGTCGGTGGTGCGCCGAACCGCCTGAGGAAACACCTGCTCCACTTGCTGAGCGATGAGTTTCTTGTGCTGCTCCCCACCGTTGGAGACCATGTCCTTGTAGTGGTAGTTGGTGATTTGGATTTTGCTCAGCGTGTCGAGGTCACTGGCTCCATCGGAGACACCGTCAATGCGCTTGATGCGGGCATCAGAAACAGCGGTATAGCCATTGCCAGTAATGATCCAGTTGGTTGCATAGATCGACGTGTTGAGTGTGCCGCCACCACCGCTCACGATGATATTGACGGTCCCATCAAAGAATTTGTTGGCATTGAGGTTCGCCGCGATACCGGGTCCAACCGCTAACAGCCCCTTGCTAGGGTCTCCATTTCCAACGACCACACTTCCACCGGTCCAGTTGAGAAACATGGGCGCCTGGGTGCCATTGGAATAGTGTTGAATTTGATTTCCCGTCACCACGAAATTATTCCCACTGGTGGGGCCGAAAGTGCAGCTCCCATTCACATGCAAGGTGCTGTTTGGACTGCTGGTGCCGATACCAACATTGCCTAGCGCATTTAACCGCATGCGTTCGTTGCCATTGGTGTTGAGCGTCACTACCCCATCCGCAGGCGAGAACAAGCCGCCGTCCAGATCGCCCGAGTTAAAAACATGGCCACCGCTGCCGAGCGCAGAGATAGCGCCTCCAGAGGTGATCGCTCCCGAGGCCGCGATGGTGCCGGTGACGTCCAGTTTGGCCGTAGGGTTAGTGTTGCCGATGCCGACGTTGCCACCGTTGGGGTTGAGCAGCAGGTTGGTCGCGCCGGTGCCTTCTTTCCATGTTTGCAGGAAGCCGGTGCTATTGCCCGAGCTGTCCACGCCGAGGCGCAGACGCTCCGTCATATCATCCGCTGTGATCAGCATCTGGGGCGTGTTGGTGGTGGTGCTGCTATTGGCACCCGTGATGGTGAAGAGCGCAGGAGGCGCCGTATTGCCCACGCCGATCCTGCCACTGTCCGCCACGGCCAAAGCGGTGCCGCTGCTGCTGGCCAAGGACTCCGCCACCTTGCTGCGGAACGAGAAGGCCGAGCTCACCATCTGCTGCCGCGGCGTGATCTCATTATCCGCTGCGGCCGTGCCGTCATCCACCGTCACGCCCAGGTAGCGCCCACTGCCGCCAAAGGCGGCGCCAACGTCAGCCAGCTTCTTCGCGGTCTCGCTGTAGCCAAACTGCGTGCTGTTGGTAGAGACGCCTTGCCCCACCAGCACGCTGAAATCGCCCTCCGCGATGGTGACGGTCTGCTCTTCCGAATAAAGCAGGTTAGCTGCTGTCGTGTTGGAGGGATGATCCCAGACGCGGAAGATGACGGTGCGATTGACGGGCGTGCCGCTGCCAACGAGCCCACCGCTGGAGTTGAGCACGCGGCCGCGGTAATTGATGAAGCCGGGCACCGAACTGGTCTGTGCGTGAAGAAGACTCGGCAGTGCGAGCAATGCCGTTGCGAGGAGGAGGTGGTGTTTTTTCATGATGAGAGAGGTCGAGGTTTCAAGGTTCAAGTTCTGAGGGTCACGGCGTCACGCTGATGCTCCCGATCTCGGAGGCGCGGCGGAGTTCAAAGGTGCCGGTGATTTGCAGGCCATTGCCGGTGCCGACTCCTGCGCTGTCTTTGTGCAAACCCTGCACGACCTCCGCGTAGGTGCCGCCAATGACGCTGCTGCCCCAGCCACTCGTCACGGTGCTGCCCGGCGGTGGTGACTCCGTAAAGGTGAAGGTCACTTGGCGCTCGATGTTGTAGCTCTCGAAGCCGGCGGTGAGCGCATTGCCCTTCGCATCTTTGTTGTCGTGATCGGGATGGTATTGATGCACGAAGGGATTCGTCGGGTCATCGAACGGCACGCTGATCTTCCGCACCAGCGTGCCCGGAATGGCCACGCTGCCACTGCCCGTGCCCGATGTGCCGTCGATCACGCGATTCAAAGGCATGTGAACGCTGGCGATGCGGCTCGCAGTGGCTTTTTCGTCGGCCTTCAAACCGGCTTCCTTCGTGCAGAGGCCGAAATCATTCGGCAGTGCCGCCAGCTTGCCCATGAAGACCTGCGAGAGCACCCGCGCCGTGCCATCATCCGCCACATGCAGCAGGTAGCGCAAAGGGTAGCTGCGGCCCGTGGGTGTCACCGCGTCCGCCTGCGCCTTGCTCTCCACGGCTTTCACATTCGCCTCACCGATCCACAGCCCGGCCAGCGTGGCCTTCCGTGCGCTCACGGGCAGCAGAATGTCGAATTGATTGCCCGCATCCGTGAAGCGCAGCAACGACGCATAAAAGGCCTCCGCCGCGCCCGTCATCGCCACGCGGTCGATGCCGAAACTCAGCTCCACGGTGGTCGCAGGGGCAATGACTTCCGTGTAAGCCGCCACGATCGGCGTCTCCACCCAGGCCGCCGTGCCGCTATCAAATGTCCGCCGCGTCACTGGCACGCTACCGGTGATCTCCTCCTGCCCTGACGGAGCCGCATCGGAGGCGACGGGTGCGATAGTGATCGTCATCGGTGTGGCGGTGCGATTCATCACCCGCGCAGTGATCACCGAGCCTGTGCGCCCGAAATCGAGTCCGCTGGCCTGCGAGAGCGAGATCTGCAACGGCGCGTAGAAATTTCCCACCACCTCCGAATCAAACCAATAGGCCTGATTGCGGTCCACACGCTCCAGCGTGGGGGAGAAGACCTGCAGCGGATTGCTCGCGCTGAATTCACCGCCGACGTATTTAAAAATCTTCGTGTTTGCAGCGATGGCCGCCGGAAAGGACGCGAAGTAGCTGCTGAAGGCCGGGTAGCTGCCATTGAGCTTCGAGGGGAAACCCAGAAAATTCGCTCCATTGCGCACCCACGCCGCGCTGGGTGGCAGCATCCGCTGCACCATTGGAACTGTGTAGCTGTCTGCCGTCGCGCCTGAGCAGCGAACGAGGTAACCTGTCTGCCCGGAGAGCTGTGTCAGCGTGTTCGCCGTGCCGCCACGCACCCAGATGCTCCACTCCGGCGTGCCCGTCGTCGGCAGCAGCGGCGAGGTGGTGAACTGCACCTGATTCGGATTCGGATTCCAGCGCCACACCTCCAGCACCTCGGGATATGAGGCAAACAGAGCCTCCGGCGTCGCATGAGTGGCCTCGCCATGCAGGTAGATCGAGTTCCAGCCGCCTCTGAGGACATAGTCGGTGGACTGCCATTGGGCACTCGCTGAAACAGCGGTGAGAACGGTGCACAGAGTGATGAGGGCGAGTGTTTTCATCGGACGGTCAGGCGGAAGAATTCTTTGCTGCTCTGCGTGGGTGTAGTGAAGGCGGAGAGGACGCCGACATCTGCTGCGGTGTAAAAGGTGGCGCCTGAACCCGGAGCGCCGATGGCAAAGGGCACACGCGCCCACGTCTGCATGTCCGTGCTGCGTTCGATGGTGTAAGCCCTGCCCGTGATGGCGTAGAACTCGAAGCGCACGCTCGTGGCGGCCTTCTCCTTGATCTCCAGGGCAAATTTCTCCGTCGCATCGCCCGCGAAGGTGCCTGCGACATACTCCAGCCAGTTGCTCATCCCATCGTTATCGAAGTCACCATTCTTCGTGATGAGGTGGATCGGCCACACGCCATTGCCATCTGGAAAATAGCCCGCTTGATACAGCATCCACTGCTCCCAAATGTCTGGCAGACCGTCACCATCCGTGTCGGAGCCCAGGTTCAGATCTAGCTTCACGCGCTCGCCACCTTTGCCTGCCGTGAGATTCCCCGAAACCTCGATAGGATAAAACAGCGCACCATTCATCTCCACCGCGAGACTGAACGGCCCCTGGGAAGCGATGGCCTTTGATGTGTAGGGCTGCGTGCCGCTGCGCGTCTGATCGATGCGGATGTTCAGCTCGTAGTTCTGATCTAGCAGCAGCGTCGAGTTGATCGGCGTGCGACCGACCTCCATGCCGCCTTTGAGCAAAATGAGCACCGCTCCCTCTGCTGTGATCGTCTGCCCCACTTGATCACGCACCATGCCATACAGCGTGTAGTAAGGAGCCGGCGGAAAGGCCCGAAGCTGTCCACTCATGGGCATGAGGGACGCAGCCAGAAGGAGGGCAAAGAGTGAACCTGAAGTGAATGTTTTCATCGTGGCGAGCGGTCTGCGGATGGCAGGTCACGAGAAGCAATTCGGTTTCAGGCGGCGTGTTACACGAAAAGTAACTTCGACTGGCAATCGAAGGATTTAGGCAGCTTCGGCTGGCAGTCGAAGCAGCGTGGCAGGCCAGGGGCCAATCGAAAATCACCCCGCGCAGCGCAGTGAAAAGTCGCTCGTCTTCGAGTGCCGCTCGAAGCTACTTCATGGCCGCCTTCAGCCACTCCCGCGCCAGGGGCAGCCATTGGCTCTCGATAGCCGGGCTGCTGCCCTTCTTCTTCTCCAGACCCGCGATGCCTTCCTGGATCAGCGGGATGGCTTCAGCGGTGCGATTCAATTGGGTGAGGTAAAAGCCTTCCTGGGCCTTGGCTTGGTCGATGGCCCAGGCGTCAGGCAGGTAGGTCTTGCGGATGGCCATGGCATCGCGCAGGGCGTCGAGCGCGGCCTGCCATTCTTCATTGCCTTCATAGACCTCCACGGCGGCGGTGAGGATGGGCTCTGCCGCAACCGAGTAGGTGCCCTTGGCCTTCTCGAACCTAGCCCGCCATTGCGTGATCTCGGTCTTCGCCTCCTCGATGCGGCCCAGGCTGCGCAGGTCAGCGATGAGCAGCTTCACCTGCTTGGTGACCTCCAGGGCGCGCGGACCAGCGGCGCTTTCGAGGAGGTCGATGAATCTGTGCCGCGCGGTGATGGCCTCATCGTTGAGGCCGAGCTTCAGTTTCATTCGAATCAAGCCGTCAGAGGCACCCCGAGGGCGGGTGTTGGAAGGGCCATAGGCCGTCAGGTAGATTTCGAGACTGCGTGCCCTGTGGTCGTGCGATTCCTGCCAGCGCCCAGCGGTCTCGCATTCGCGGGCATGGTAGTCCATCGTCGTTGCTAGATCGATGGACTTCGCGCCGAACGCCGCTTGGGCCATGCGGATGTTCTCCCGCCCTGCCGCGAGACCTTCCTCAATGCGGCCCACATCTCGCAAGGCCAAAGGATAAAACCTTCTCGCGGCATAGATCAGCTGAGGATTCACCGGCGGGTCCGCACGGTCGATGCGTTGCAGCATGTCCTCAAACGACGCCATCCCCTCCTCCGGGTGACCCAGGCGTGCCAACGAACGCCCGATGACGCTGAGCATGAACAAGGCCTGATAGGTGTCCGCACCTTTCATGCTCTCGATCTCCTGGAGAGCGAGCCGCGCCATGGGCAGCGCACCTTTGAAGTCTTCGTCTTCGATCAGCGCCGTGGCCAAGCTCTGGTGCATCTCCATCAGCAACTGCGGCTTTGTCTGACCGCCCTGTGCAGCAGCCAAAGCCAGCTTCATCTCACGCACCGCATCGTCCGGCTCGAACAAACTGCGATACGCCTTCGCCAGCACAAAGTGCAGCTCTGCCATGCGCTCCGGAGTGCCCACCAGCAGCGCGGCCTGCTGGCTCCACAAGACCGCCGAGTTGCGGGTGAAGACCATCCCGATCCCCGGGTGCTGCGGGCATCAAACTCGATGCCCAACTACGGTGTCTGGATCTTCCAGCGCATGAACAGCCTTGTGGCGGCACCCGTTGGCATGGAGAAGACGTGCTGGAATCCCGTCCCGGTGTTCGCAATCGGGTGCCAGTCGCTGCCTTGCAGTGTCGTGCTCCACTCCGCGCCGTAGGTCACTCCGGTGACGCCGCCGGGCTGCGTGAAGTTGAAGAACAGATTGCCACCACCGAGCTGGGCTTGAGGCACTTGGAAGCTGCTGGCTTGCGTGGGGTTCAGGCCGAAGGCGAACTCCAGCAAGTTCGGCACACCATCGCCATCGAAGTCGGCCTGGTCGGCGGCGTTGCCTGTGTTCGCGCTCGTGCCGAAGTATTGCTGGCGGAAGCTCTCCAGCGCAGTCGGTGGCGGGAAAGGAAGCGGGATGTTCCAGGTCGCGGCAATCTCAGTGGCGCTGAGCGCACGGTTATACATGCGGAACTCATCGATCACCGTGCCGGCGGGCGCGCCAGGACTGTTGCTGTAGCCACACACCTTGAAAGGGCCGCTGCCGCTGAGCGAGAAGGGCCCCTGCGCCACGGTGGTGACGAGCACGCCGTTCAGGTAGGCCCTGAGCTGCGAGGCTGCCGCATCGTAAACGAAGGTCGTGACGTTGGGCGTGGCCTTCACGGCATTGAGTACGAAGACATCCGCGAAGGGGCCTCGCAGCAGCAGATTGCCCGCGCCAGCGGCACCATTGGTGAGGCATCGGAAGCTGCTCGCGGAGACGTCGCCGAAGAAGTAACCAATCGAGCTGCTCGATCCAGCATTGCTGATACAAAGCGAGATGGTCCAGCTCTCGCTGAGATTCGTGGCCCAACCGGTATCGAGAAAGACAGCGTCAGACGCAGCGCCTGTGCTGACGATCCCTCCACCAAACTGCCCCGTGCCGCCTTGCGTGAAAGCGACGCTAAACGTGGTCGAGCCTCCGACGGGGATGGTTGTTGCGGGCTGCACCGTGACCACGAAGTCCCCACTGTTCGCCCCGCTGACGACGACACCCGGGGTGCCGTTAAGATGCAAAGCGCTATTCCCGAGGTTCTGGATCGTGAAGGTGCGGGTCATCGAGGTGCCCAGCATGGCATTATTAAAGTCGGTGTGAGCGCTGCTGCTCGGCGTGCTGCTGCCATCGGTGATGTCGATGAAGTTGCCAGTGACGCGGATCTCCGGTGAAAAGACCACGGACAAGGACTGCTGCACCAGGCCCTCGCTCCCCACACCTCCGCTGATTTGGACGCCACGAGCGCGGACCAACAGATTGCCGGCAGGCAGATTCAGGCTTTCGGCCTGCCAGTTCGCCGTGTTGCCGAGACGCATTCCAGCCACGCTCGGCCCAAAGGTCACGCCGTTGTCTGTGCTGACGTCGAAAAGCACTCGATTCAACTCGGGGGCAGAGCCACCGCGCAACCATTGGATGAGCGTTTGGGTCGGCGCGATCAGCGTTTGAGTAGCAGGATCATTGAAGAGCCTGGCAACGAGTGGCCGACTCGTCAGCGCCCCGCCATTGGGTGCCAGACCGCCGAAAAAGCCGCCGAGCAAGACCTTCCCATCGGCCTGCGTCATGATCACATTGACCGTGGAGGTTGGGTTGGGATCGAAGTCCGCGTCCAGCGTGCCATTCGCATGGAGTCGCGCTGCATAAGAGCGTGCGGTGCTGGTGCCACCACCCACACTGAAGGAACTAAAGAGACCGCCCGCGAGAATCTTGCCGTCCGCCTGGAGGTCGAGCGAAAAGACCCAGAAGTTCGGTCGCGGGTCAAAGGCTGCATCCACGGTGCCGTCCACGTTGAGCCGCGCCAGGTAGGGCTTCGAGATTGTGGACGCAGCGCCATTGGGTCTCAGCGTGGTGAAGAGGCCGCCAATGAGGATCTGCCCATTCGGCTGCTGCTCCATGCTGCGGACAGCGTTGTCCAAATTGGGATCGAAGCTGAGGTCGAGTGAACCGTCCGCAGCAAGCCGGGCGATGCGGCTGCGCGGTATTTGCGTCGGAGTCCCGTTTGGGCGCAATTCGGTGAAAAATCCGCTGAAGAGAATCTTGCCATCCAACTGAAGCAGGATGCTGGTCACCTCGTCGTTCGGCATGGGATCAAAGCCTGCGTCCACGGTGCCGTCGGCATGGAGTCGCGCGATGCACTGCCGGGACGTGGCACTGGCCGCGCCGTTGGGCCGCAGCGCGCCGAAGCCGCCGCCGATCAAGATCCTGCCATCTGGCTGAAGTGCGATGCAGCGGACCCGTTCGTTCGCGTTCGGATCAAAGCCGAGATCCAGTGCGCCGCTCGACGTGAGTCGCGCGATGCGATTCCGCGTGACCACGCTGCCACCATTGGGCTGGAGCGTGGTGAATTCTCCGCCAAGCACGATGCTGCCATCCGGCTGCACGGCCACTGCCAGCACGTGACCATTCGGATTGGGGTCGAAGCTCGTGTCCAGCGAACCATCCGCATTCAGGCGCGCGATGTGATGGCGCGCCACACCCAGCACCGAGGTGAAATTTCCAGCGATGAGCGTTTTTCCATCCGGCTGCACCGCGAAGGCACGCACCTCCGAGCCGGTCGAGTTGGTCATGTTGAGATTGAGTGAGTCGAGAGAGCCCGGCCCCTCGGTGACCATGGAAAGGACGACATCATCCATGCCGAAAAAATCCGAAGTGCCCGCGCCCGTCGTGGAAGTCTGCGCCCAGCGCACCGCGAGGGCATCGCCGCTCACCGTCCCGCCGGTATATACATCGAGCACCGCGTTCCCGGAAGCCGTGCCGGAGCCGATATAGCCCGCGTAGCTCACGCTGCCCGTCGTGATTCCGAGCTGAGAAAACACGCCGCCATTCACCGTGCCGAGTTCGAGCCGGTAGCCCGCCGTGGCACCGCTCAGTCCCGCGAAAAAGCCCATTTTCACACGCACGCGGTAGTGCGTGTTTGCCGCGACCACCGTGCTCGTCGCGTGCTGCACCTCGTAGTTATCGTAGGGCGTCGTGCCGATGAGCGCACCATTGGTGGCGAGGTCGAAGACGCGCGCAGCGCCGCTCACATTCGTCCAGCCGAGCGCGGGCAGGCTCTGCTCATTCGAAGTCTCGAACGTGCTGGATTGCGACGTGCCATCCAGCGGCGCGATGGGTGTTTCCAGAGCGTGTAGCAGGGCGGTGCTGGCAACGAGGATCAGAGTGAAGAGAGCGCGTTTCACAGGCGGCAAGAGTTGGTCTTTGCGCAAATAATTCAATTTCTTCGTGCCCGTTACACGAAGGCTGAAAATACTTAGCCAGCTCCTGTGCGGCCTACTTCGCCGCCGCCTCTGCCGCCTCTGCCGCCTTCAGCTTCTCACGTGCCAGCGGCAGCCACTTGCTCGCGATGCTGGAATCCAGGTCCTGCTTGCTTTCCAACGCCGCGATCCCTTCACGCATGAGAGGCCGTGCCTCGTCGTAACGCTTCATCTGAGCGAGGTAGTATCCCTCCACCAGTTTCGAGTAATCCAGCGTCCAGGCATCCGGCAGGTAGCTTTGGCGGATAGCCATCGCTGCGCGCTGAGCATCGAGTGCCGCCTGCCAGTCCTTGGTTTGCTCATGAAGGCCCACGGCGGCCAGGAAGACCGTCTCGGCGGCGATCGCGTAGGTGCCTCGGGCGTTTTTCAGGCGCTCCAGCCATCGCATGACCTCGGTCCTGGCCTCCGCCAGGCGTCCGAGACCGCGCAGGTCCTCGACGAGCATTTTGACCTGCCTCCCCACCTCCAGACTTCGCGGGCCGGCGGAGCTTTCGGTGAGCCTGATGAAACGATTCCGCGTCTCGATGGCTTCGTCAGCGAGGCCGAGCTTCAGCTTCATGCGGATCAGCGCATTGCTGGTTTCACGCGGACGTGTGTGGGCGGGGCCAAATGCGGCGAGGTAAACATCCAGAGAGCGCTGCCAGCTGTCGTGTGCCTCCTGCCAGCGCTCCGCCGTCTCGCACTCACGAGCGTGGAAGTCCAAAGCCGTCGCGCAATCGAGCGACTGCGGTCCGGTGCCCGCCTCGGTGATGCGGATGTTCTCACGCCCCGCCTCGAGTCCGTCCTCCACACGACCCACATCCCGGAGAGCGCGGGGATAAAACTTTAGAGCGGAAAAGCGGAGGGTCGAAGACAACGGAGGATCAGCCAGGGAAATGCGGCGCAGCATCTCCTCATAGGCTGCCAGACCCTCTTCAGGATGGCCGCCCCGCGCCAGCGACCGACCGATGATGCCGAGCATCGCCAAGGCACCAAAGCCGTCGGGTTTGTCGAGAGACTCCAATTCCTGCAGGGCGCGCCGGGCCATCGGCAGAGCGGCTTGGAAGTCATCATTCTCCAGCAGCGCGGTGGCCAGGGAGGAATGCATCTCCGCCAGCAGAGCAGGCTCGACCGTGCCTTCAGCCGCTGCAGCCAGAGCCAGCCGCAGCTCACGCGTGGCAGACTCCGGGGCCAGCAAGCTGCGATACGCCTTTGCCAGCACGAAATGCAGCTCAGTCATCCGCTGCGGCGTGACGGTTAATGTCGCGGCCTTGGTCGCGGCGCGGTCAATCATCGTCTTCAACTGGAATAGCCGCCCTTTGTCCAATTCCACCGTACTGGAGAGCACCTCCAGCGCCACACCGAGCGCCGCATCCGCCTCACGCGCCTGCCGCCGCGCCTCCCGCGCCTGCCACAAGGCCACCCCCGCGCCGCCGACAACCGCCAGCAGACAAACCAGCGCCGCCACGGCCACCACGCGATGCCGCCGCACCCAGCGCTGTGCCACGTAGGCCATGCACGGCGCACGCGCCTGCACCGGCTCATGATTCAAAAAACGCTGAATGTCCTCGCCCAGCGCACTTGCAGACTCATAGCGCCGCGTGCGGTCCTTTTCGAGGGCGCGGAGCGTGATCAGATCGAGATCGCGAGAATGACGAATCCCAGAGCGCTGCTGAGTTTCGTCAGTCGTCATTCGAGCTTCGTCATTCCGCCGCGACGGCGGCTTCGGCTCCACCTCTCTGATGATCCGCCGCATCTCATCCATCCCCGCCTTCAGCAGCGTCTCCGCATCGAACGGCGGCTGGCCCGTGAGCAGCTCATAGAGCAGCACGCCCAGCGCATACACATCACTGCGCGTGTCGATGTCCGCGCTGGCCGCCGCTTGCTCGGGGCTCATGTAAAGCGGCGTGCCCATCATCTGATCCACGCGCGTCACCAGCGTCAGCGCGGTTAGCGAATCCGTCGTCGTCGCCTTCGCGATGCCGAAGTCGATGATCTTCGGCACCGGCACACCATCCACCTCCGTCACGATCACATTCGAAGGCTTCAGATCGCGATGAATCACGCCCTTCTGATGCGCATGCTGCACGCCACTGCAGATCTCTTTGAACAAGCTCAAACGCGCCGCCAAAGTCAGCGCCTTCTCAATGCAATACTGCGTCACCGGCACACCACGCACAAGCTCCATCACGAAGAACGGCCTGCCCTCAGGCGTAGCACCCGCATTGAACACACTCGCGATATTCGGGTGATCCATCAGCGCCAGCGCCTGCCGCTCCTGCTCGAAGCGCCGCATCACCTCCAGCGTGTCCATGCCCAGCTTGATGATCTTCAGCGCCACCTCGCGCTTGATCGGCTCCGCCTGCTCCGCCCGCCAAACCACACCGAACCCTCCCTCGCCAATCTTTTCAATCAGCCGGTAAACTCCGATCACATCGCCCGGAGCCTCACTTCCTTCATCCCCTGGACGCAACACATCCGCCAACAAGCCTGCGGCAGCACCGAGGCTTGGAAGTGGCTGGGGATCAGGTCTCATGCAGATCAATTAATGCGGTTCTGCGGTGATTGTGTCACGCACACCGCGATTTGCCATCAAGCGAACTCCTTTATGAGTCCCGCCCATGAGTCAAACGCTCAACACCACGCGCTGGACCCTCATCCTGCAAGCCGCTGATCCCGGCGCGCCGGGCAGTAAGCAGGCGCTGGAGCAGCTCTGCGGCAAATATTGGCAGCCTCTCTACGCCTACGTGCGCTGCAGCGGCAAGAATCACGAAGACGCTCAGGACATCACCCAAAGCTACTTCGAGCACCTCATCGAAAAAAACCTCCCCGCCCGTGTCAGTCCCGAAAATGGCCGCTTCCGCGCCTACCTGCTCGCCACATTGCGCAACTTCATGCTCGCCTGGCATCGCGACAGCACCACGCAAAAACGCGGCGGCCCCAACACCATTCATCTCAGCATCGACGACGATCCCACGCTCGCCGACAGCCTGATCAGCCCCGAGACCATCTATGACCGACGCTGGGCGCAAACGATCGTCAAAAACGCCCTCGACCGCCTCGCCGCACAACAAGCCGAACTCGGCCAGAGCGAGCGCTTCGCCCTCTTTCGTCCGGCCATGCTCGACCCCGAAAGCCTCGCCGACGTGCAAAGAGAGCTCATCACCCGCCACGGCATGACCGAAGGCAGCATCCGCACCGCCCTGAGCCGTCTCCGTGCCCAGTTCCGCCAAATCGTCCGCGAAGACGTCGCCGACCTCGTCGAAGACCCCATCGAGATCGACGACGAAATCGCGCATCTGCTGAATGCGCTGAATTGATTATCTGTTTACGCTTCGTGCCAGAGGGCTAGACCGGTTCTCAAAAAGAATGTCAGATTGAGCTGTACATGTTGGGGAAGCGGTGATCTGTAGGTGGCGGTGGCCCGCCAGTGCATGGAGTTGAACTTGGAGAACGCGACTTTGGATGAAGTGCGCGTGGCGATGGACTGCACGCCCACCCAAAAGGGCTTCCGCCGGTTGCAGGCTCTTCGCTGGTTGTATGAGGGCAAAAGTCGCGAGGAAGTCGCCGCGCTCTCCTGCTTCAGTCCGCGGCAGGTGCTACGCGTCATCCACGCCTTCCACCTCGCCGGGCTCGACGGCCTGATCCCCGGACGCAGCAGCGGACGGCGTCGCATCCTGCCCAGGCAACAGGTCGCCAAGAAGATCGTGCCGGTGATTGAAGATCCGTCCTTGGCCGGCCAGACACACTGGAGAGCCGTGAAGCTTCACGGCTGGATCAAAGAGCATCTGCAAAACCAGCTCGGCTACAGCACCACCGTGCGCTACCTCCACGAGCAGGACTACAAGCTCAAAGTGCCACGTCCCTGGCCGTTGGATCAAGGCAAAGACCTGCGTGAGGCCTTTTGCGATAACTTGCGCGCCTGGCAACAGGATGAGCACACCGATGTATGGTTCTGCGACGAAAGTGGATTTGAGGGCGATCCACGGCCGCGCCGCACCTGGACGAAGATCGGCAAAGTGCGTCTGTCGCCCTACCTTGGCGAACACATCCGTCACAACGTGTTCGGCGCGGTGCGCCCGTCCGACAGACGCCTCTGCTCAATGATCTTCAACCTGTGTGACGGCCAGACGTTCCAGGGTGTTCCTCGACACTTTGGCGCAGGAGAATCCTGCGGTGGAAGGCCGCCGGACCATCCTCGTGCTCGACAACGCCTCATGGCACAAGGTCAAGCGTCTCAACTGGCATCACTTCGAGCCGGAGTATCTGCCGCCGCGCTCGCCTGATCTCAATGCCATCGAGAGACTGTGGCTGCGCATGAAGGCGGACTGTTTCAGCGGCTGGATTGCCAAAAACGCGGCTCAACTTCAAGACCGGCTCATCAAGGCCCTGCAAGCCATGATCCAGCAGCCAACCATCCTCCAGTCCCAGTGCCGTCCTAAAACGAGTTTATGACAGTCTTTTTGAGGACCAGTCTAGGCCCGCCCCCCGACCATGGCAAACACCACCCAAATCATTTTCGAAAGCACGGAGCTTAACTCATGGGCAACATTTAGGAACTCTGCCACCTCACGACGGATACCCTTGGTGTGCAGCTATGCTTGCCGAGTACGGGTGGACCTGAACCACCAAGCGGTTGCGCCCTTCTGGGTAAACAAAAAAACACCCAGCCTTGCGACTGGGTGCTTTGGGAATCGGACTGAGCCGGTGTAATTAGGCGAAGATATCAACGACTGGCACGCCCTTGTCACCGACCGTGAACGGACGGTTGGAGGGGGACATGACGACTTCGTCCACAGGAAGACCCATGGCGTGGCCGATGGTGGCAAGGAAGTCCTGCGGGCTGGTCTGCTTGTCGGCAGGGCGACGACCTTCCTTGTCGGTGGAGCCGTAGGCAAAGCCGCCTTTGACACCAGCGCCGGCGAAGACGGTGGAGTAGGCCAGCGGGTAGTGGTCACGACCATCGTTTTCATTCACGTCAGGCGTGCGACCAAACTCAGAGCCGAGGACGATGAGCGTGGACTCAAGCAGGCCTTTGGACTGGAGGTCCAGGATCAGAGCGGAGAAGGCTGTATCCAAGGTGTTGCCATTGTTCGTCATCGCGGTGTCGATGGTGTTGTGCATGTCCCAGCCACCCATCTGCACTTCGACGAAGCGGACGCCGCTTTCGACGAGGCGACGGGCAAGGAGACAGCCCTGACCGAAGTTGTTGCGGCCATACTTTTCACGGGTCTCGGTGGTCTCACTGGAGAGATCGAAGGCTTTGAGGTCTTCGCTCTTCATGAGCTTGAGGGTCTCGTCGTAGAACTCGGAGTAAGCCTTCACGTCTTCCGTCTGGAACTTCTTCTGGAATGCGGTGTCGAACTCATTCATGAGGGAGACGCGCTTGTTGAACTGCACGTCGCTCGCTGTGGGCTGGATGTTTTGCAGACCGCTCTCTGGATTGGAGATCGGAATGGGGGACATGGCGGGTGGGAAGAAGCCGGCACCAGGATAGGCGCTGCCGCTGTTCACGACGACGCTGTCTGGAAGGGTCTTGTCCTTGATACGGCCAAGGAAGTGAGAAGCCCAGACACCCATGGCTGGGTGAACGATGGTGCCGCGGGGCTCATAGCCGGTCTTCATGATGTAGGTGCCAGACTCATGCACGCCAGTCTTGGAGGACATGGAGCGGATGATGGCGAGTTTGTCGGCGTTTTCAGCGAGCTTTGGCAGGTAACCGCCGAGAGCGACGATGTTGTCGCCCTTGGCTTTGGCCGCAGTGCCGAAGCCTTTGGTGGCACCTTCTTTCGGGTCAAAGGTGTCGATGTGGGTCATGCCGCCGCCCATCCAGAGATAGATGACGCGTTTGGCTTTCCCGAAGCCGGGAGTTCCTGGGCCGGACTTGGAGACAGCTTCAGCAGCCGCCATTTTGGCACCAAGGCCGGAGAGGACGCTTACACCAAGAGTGGTCTTGGCAGCGTTAAGCATGAATTGACGACGGCTGGCGTCGTTCAGTCGGAGGAGTTCGGTTTTCATAGGTAAATAAGCTGAGATTTCGGTTCGATTGGTTGATTACTGGATGAACATGAATTCGCGGGTGTTGATCAGGGCCCAGATCATGTTGGCGTAGCCATCTTCACCTTGGGCGAGATTACGCTTAGCGATGTCCTTCTCGTTCATGGTTGGCTTGCGGTTCATGATGGATAGGAACATGGTTTCCACCTTCTCGGATGGGTCACGAACCTTTTCCATGTTACGGAAGATGAGTGAATCAGGGCTGGTGAGCATCTTCTGCGCCTTGCCGTTCATCATCATGAGCACCTGCGGGACGTTGCCGACCTTCGTGCTACCGTCGATAAGGGCTCGTGGGGACTGGCCGAAATCGATGAGGAAGTGGCCGTTTGGCGCAGGCTGCGGCAGCTCGGCGGAGCGCATGAGGCGCATGCCTTCGTAGCTGAGGATTTTGCCTGGGCCATCGGTGGCAGGAGCAGCGTCTTTGCTGCCCTTCTTGCTGTCCATCATCATGTCTTCACCAGCCATGTCGAGGCCACCACCCATGAGGGCGTTTTCCTTCTGCTGGATCTTGCGATAGGCGTCATATTTTATCAGGACGGTCTGGGCATCGACTGTATCTAGGTTGAGGTCGATGGACTTTGCATACAGATCCTGGAGGGGAGCCTTGAACTGGTCAGGCTGGCCGAGCACGAGGGTCATGTAGCTGTCCCAAGCCTGCTCAGCGGTCATGCGGCGAAGCATTGGCCCCTGGAAGTAATATTTGTCACCCATGGGGATGTTTTCGCTGGTGGCTTCAGACTGGTAGGCCCGGGTGTTATACACGATGCGCATGAACTGCTTGAGGTCGAACTTCACACGGACCATCTCAGAGGCAAGATGCTTGATCAGTTCGGGGTTTGAGGACTCCTCAGGAGTGTCGAGATTAGTTACTGGATCGACAATGCCGACGCCGAAAGCGCGCTTCCACATGCGGTTGGCAATTGCCATGCCGAAACGTGGGTTCTGGGGATGGGTCATCCAATTAGCGAATGACTCGCGCAGCTTCTCCTCGTTCTTTTTGCTCTGTTTATAGGCTGGGTTGTTCTTATCAGCAGCAGACCAAGTGACGAACTTCGGCTCCACTGGGTCACCAGGTTTGCCGTCCTTGTACTTGTAGTCGTGAGGCAGTTTGGTGCCGTTCATGTCGCGATCTTTGATGGCGACACGGTTGGCTCCGATATAATTCTGAAGGCCGTTACGAAGGCGGCGGATGTCGAGCGAAGGGTTCGCGGCGATCACTTTTTCGATGTCATCCATGAGCGTCTTGCCACGGTCACCATTGGCGAAGTCTTTGCCACCTAGGCGGGTAGTGGTGGCTCCGAAGAAAGAAGCCATTTCGTAGAACTGCTTCTGCGTCCATTCAGCGAAGGGATGATCATGGCACTGGGCGCATGCGACATCGGTACCGAGGAAGACGGTGAGTGTGTTGGCCAGATTATCCAGAGGCATACCAGCATCGCGGAGGAGATAGCCAGCAGCGCCGTTGTAGGTGCCGTCGGGCTTCTTGTCCCACATCTTGCCGGTGGCGGTCATCATGTCATAGACCATCTCATTCCAAGGACGGTTTTTGGCGATCTGCTCTTTAAGCCAGCCGATGTAAGGAGTGCCACGGACGTTGTCCTGCTCGAAATTGTCCTTCACGCGAAGCATCTCGGCGAAGTAATTGTAAAGATGAGCTTTGTAGCCATCTGAATCGAGGAGTTGGTCGATCAGCTTGGCGCGCTTGTCAGCACCACCAGCTTTGATGAAGGCGACAGCTTCGTCATGATTTGGGATGCGACCAGCGATGTCGAGGTAAACACGACGGACAAATGTTTCATCAGATGCAGGTGGGTTCCAGCCAGTGATCGGTGGTTTGCCAGCTTTGATGCGGTCTGGGTTGGCACGCTTCAGGCCATTTGCTACAAGCTGATCCACTTTAGCGGCAGCCTGAGCGACTGTGGCATTAGCCATAAAGCTGGGAGAAACTCCCTCTGCCGCAGGCGCTTCTGCCGGCGTGGCGGCTTTGGCAATCGACTGATCTTCTGCCGAAAGGCGGGTCAGGGCGAATTTGTGCAGGGCTCCGTCCGCCGTCTGGAGGACGATGTCTTCCCCTTCGATTTTGACGAAGGATGCGCTTACTTGGCGTCCTTGGACATCAGTCCAAGTGCGCACTTCCGCTGCTGCAGCGGTCATGCACAAACCTGCGGCGACGAGGCCTGCGAGCAGTGTGGTTTTGGTGTTCATAAGGTAGGGTAGGAGGTGGATTGATATGACTCCGGCGTGGTAAACGGGCCAGTATGAAATGAATTAGGACTAAAATTTTTGGATTCCTCCTAATTTCGCTCGTTTTCCGCTCACTTGTCAAAAAGGCGGTAAAGACACTTGCGCTGATTTATCAGTGTGTCACAGCCAAGCATGTTCGCACTTATCACTGCCTGCTGGCGGTTCATCTGCCAAAACGACCTTCGAACGATCTGGCGCGCGCTCATCAGTCGCGATGCCCACCCGCTGTTGCAATTTATCAAGTATGGCCTTTGTGGAGTGGCTGCGGCAGTCACCCACAATGGCGTTATGATCACCCTGTCCCTAACGGTTTTCCCAGCCGGAAAAGGAATGCTCGTTGATGGTCAAGTTATTTCCGAGGCCATAAGAAGCCACAACCTCGTCTTAAATAATGCTATCGCTTGGCCCTTTGGAACAATTGTAGCTTATTTTCTAAATATCGCCTTCGTTTTCACCCCAGGCAGGCACAGCAAGTGGATGGAGCTAATTCTCTTCTGGATCATCAGCGCTATAGGTTTCTTCCCTGGCGCATTTGTAGTCCACTGGTTGGCAGAAGGGCTTGGCCTTTCCTCCACGATTTCCCAACTTGGTTTTGTCTTCACTTCGGTCCTTGTGAACTTCCTCTGCAGGAAGTTCGTCATTTTCAAGGGCTGAGGTCTTAACAATGAACGGGCATAGGTGGAGGAAAAAGACCGAGTTCGGCGGAAACCGAACTTTTGAACTCACTCCCACTCGATGCTCGCCGGCGGCTTGGTGCTGATGTCGTAGAGCACGCGGTTCACGCCTTTGACGCTGTTGAGGATCTTGTTGGAGGCGTTGCTGAGCACTTCATAGGGCAGCCGGACCCATTCGGCGGTCATGGCGTCTTCGCTGATGACGGCACGGAGGCTGATGGCTTGCTCGTAGCTGCGTTCGTCGCCTTTGACGCCGACGGTTTTGACGGGGAGCAGGGCGGCGTAGGCTTGCCAAGTTTGCTCATACCAGCCGCTGCGGCGGAGTTCGCCGATGAAGATGGCATCGGCCTGCTGAGTGATGGCGACGCGTTCCGGCGTGATTTCGCCCGGAATGCGCACGGCGAGGCCGGGGCCGGGGAATGGATGACGCCACAAAGCGCGGTGCGGGATGCCGAGGCTGGCACCGAGGGCGCGGACTTCGTCTTTGAAGAGTTCGGCGAGCGGTTCGAGCACTTTGCCCTGCTCTTTGAGTTCCATGATGCGATCGACGCGGTTGTGGTGCGTCTTGATCTTGCTGGCGATGCTGCCGCTGGTGGCGCTTTCGATGACGTCGGGATACAAAGTGCCCTGCGCGAGCAGTTCGACGTTGTCGGCAACCTTCCAGAATTCTTCCACGAAGAGCGTGCCGATGATGCGGCGCTTCTGCTCGGGGTCGGTGACGCCTTTGAGGGCTCCGAGGAAGATGACGCTGGCGTCGATCTGCTCGATGGGCACGCCGACTTCTTCGAAGAGAGCTTTCACCTCGGCGGTTTCGTTCAGGCGCATGAGGCCGGTGTCGATGTAGATGCAGCGCACCTTCACGCCCGCACGAGCGAGCAGCACAGCGAGCACGGTGCTGTCCACGCCGCCGGAGACGCCGCAGATGACTTCGCGATTGCCGACTTCGGTTTTGATGCGCTCGATCATCTGCGCTTTGAATTCCTGGATGTCGAACTTGGCGAGCTTGGCACCGCTTTTGATGAGGAAGTTCTTCAGGATGGCCGTGCCTTCATGCGAATGCGTGACCTCAGGGTGAAACTGGATGCCCCAGCAGCGGTCGGACCATTTGAGAGCGACGGGAACGGCGTCTTCGTTGGTGGCGATGACTTTTGTGGTGTCGGCAAGGTTGGCGCAGGTGTCGCTGTGGCTCATCCAAACCTGGGATTCGTGGGAGATGCCGTCAAAGAGGTCGCTGTGATCGGTGACGACGAGTTTGGCGGGGCCATACTCGCGAGTGACGCCGGGCTTCACCGTGCCGCCATGCTTGATGTTGAGGAGTTGCATGCCGTAGCACACGCCGAGCACCGGGACGCCGAAGGACATGAGTTTGTCGTAATCGACATCCGGCGCGTCTTTCTCCGAGGTGCTGCGCGGGCCGCCGGAAAGGATGATGGCACCAGGGTTGGTGAGCTTCGCCAGCTCCGCAGGCGGATAGAGGTGAGAGACGAAGCCCAGCTCGCGCACGCGGCGGACGATGAGCTGGGAATACTGGGAGCCGTAATCGAGGACGGCGACTTCTTGGGCGGTCATGAGAGGGAAATGACGAATGACGAATTCAGAATAACGAACGGGGAATCCATCAATGCGGCTCGTAGTTCACGGGTTCTTCGGTGATGACGACATCGTGCGGGTGGCTTTCCTTGAGGCCACCGGCGGTGATGCGGACGAAGCGGGCTTTGGAGCGGAGTTCGGTGAGTGTGTTGGCACCGACGTAGCCCATGCCGGAGCGGAGGCCGCCCATGAGCTGGAAAACGACGTCGGAGAGCGGGCCTTTGAAGGGCACACGGGCCTCAACACCTTCGGGAACGAGCTTGCCGGAGCTGTTTTGACCGTAGCGGTCCCCTGCCCCTTTACGCATGGCTTTGAGACTGCCCATGCCACGGTATTCTTTGAAGGTTCGGCCCTGCCATTTGACCATATTTCCAGGGCTTTCGGCGGTGCCGGCAAGCAGTGAGCCGAGCATGACGCAATCAGCACCACCGGCGAGGGCTTTGACGATGTCGCCAGAGTAACGAATACCGCCATCGGCAATGACGGTGACACCGCGAGGACGGCAGACTTCGGCGACTTCCTGTACGGCGGTGAACTGGGCCATGCCGACGCCCGAAATGATGCGCGTGGTGCAGATGGAGCCGGGGCCAACGCCTACTTTCACGGCGGAAGCGCCTGCATTGACGAGGTGCAAAGCACCATCAGCCGTGACGACGTTGCCCGCTACGATAGGGATGCCCGCTCCGACTCTGGCACGGAGTCTTTCAATCACAGAGGCGACACGTGTGGTGTGTCCGGTGGCCGCGTCGATGAACAACGCATCCGCACCAGCGGCAACAAGCGCAGCACCGCGATCTGCACAGTCATCGCCGACGCCGACGGCGGCACCGACACGGAGCTGGCCGTTGGCGTCCTTCGCCGCGTGGGTGAAGGTCTGGCGCTTGGTGACGTCCTGCTTCGTGATGAGTCCAGCCAGTTTGCCGTTGGCATCGACGAGCGGGAGTTTCTCGATGCGATGAGTGTAGAGAATCTTCAGCGCTTCCTCGTAGGAAGTGTTGGCCGTGCCTGTCGCGAGGCGATCACGCGGCGTCATGATGGCGGAGACGGGCGTGGTTTCGTCTTCGATGTACCACATGTCACGGCTCGTGACCATGCCGACGAGTTTTCCCTCTGGATCAACGACAGGGAAGCCGCTGACACCCTTGGTCTGCATGAGCCATTGCAGCTCTCCGAGGGTCGTTTCTGGGCGGACGCTATGTGGGTTTTGGATGACGGTGTTCTCGGAACGTTTCACCCGCGCTACCTGCTCGGCCTGATAGTCGATGGGGCAATTGCGGTGGATGACGCCGAGGCCGCCTTCACGAGCCAATGAGATGGCGAGTTCGGATTCGGTCACCGTGTCCATCGCAGAGGAAAGGACCGGAACATTGAGACGGATTGAACCGCCAAAAACCGTGCTGATGTCCACATCACCGGGGAGCACTTCGCTCAACCCGGGCAGGAGCAACACGTCATCGAAACTGAGTGCAAGAGAAGGTAGATCGCCCATAGGCTATCTAATCAGCACTCATGGCCGTGTCACGCGGAAATTCACCCCGATCACGGACGATAAATACGGGCCTTGCCAGTATAGGCGTCGATCTGGATGCAGTAATAGTTCGGTGGAGGAATCGTGGGTGAAGCGATGTACTGGGACTCTACCAAGGTCATGAAGCTAGTGGCGAGAGGCGGGATTGTATAAGCCAATGCAGAAGATGTGGCATTATCTTCATCTATCGTGGAACTATTGAGGAGGCGACAACTACCGTCAGGGAAAAAGCGAAGCGCCGCGTATTCCACTGCGCTGCCACCACCACCAGAACCTGGGGAGAATATATATTGGCCGTTATTTTGTGTCTGTCCGGCCGTCGTTTTCAACATGGGAGAAAGCTCCTGCTGAGGGGCAAGAACGACGCCAGAGTCAAAATAGTAGGGCTCTGAAATGGCAACAGGAACTCCGCCACTTGGCGTTTCCACCACCTGATAGGCATAGAACAACTGGTCGCCTGGGCGCTCAGAAGTGACATTGGCATATTTGTAGAAACGCATTTCCACTTCTTTGCTGCGAGCGATGGCTTCTTGCTGGGTCAAATTGAGACGGTTTAGAAGACTGTCACCTGCAGAACTGAGTCGGGTGGAGCGAATGACATCCACTAGAGTGGGCGTGGCTAGGGCGATCAGAAGCGCAATGATACCCACGACCGTCAACAACTCGACCAAGGTGAAGGCGGCCGAGGAACGCGACGTTTTGGAATTTTTCAGGTTAGCAATCATGTCAGTTGGTCGAATTTGGAAAGGCTTCTTAAATGCTCCACTTGGCCCCCCTCAACTGTACCGTTGCCGAAAATACCCGGTAATTGAGCCTACGCTGCTGGAGTTTAGAGACCAGAACTTCCAACTCTCTCTCAAGTTCGTACGCTTTGGTAAAGGACTGATTTACATCGGTCCCCAAGGGGGGGCTACCCGCGCTGCCATTGTATTGTTCAAGCTGTTTGGCTGAGCGTTCATCGATCGCAACCAAGACGACTTTGACCAGTGGCGGAAGTAGGTGCTGTGTTCCTTGAGGAGATTTCCCTGATGGAAGTTTCACCACCGTGGAATCATACCTGTAGTCCACTGCAATCTCAGTGAGTCCACTTGCTTGCGTCTCGGCAGTATTAGGATTTTCAGTTGGTTTTAACTCCCGTCGCGGGGAGATGATCAACGCAACAATATTGTCAGCAACTGGGCGCGTGACAGGTAGAGTTGCTGATCCTTTTGAAGTTCCAGATGAAACCCCTGCTCCAGCAAACCATGTCTTGGTAACGGTGCCGCTGGCTCCAGCAGGATAAATCAAGTTTTTCTCAGCGGGTGGAGAGTATTCCATCAGGCGGTAGCGAGAGCTGCTGTTGCCAGGAGGGATAAAGGCAGGAATCCAGCTTTCATCCGAAGTATACTGGACAAAATACCCACGTGCACAGAGAAGCCTATCCAGCCCCACCAGACTCGCACTGTTGGTGACGCCAAGCGGAGCCTGGAAGAAAACAGCATGACCAGGAAGCGCATCGGCACCGCCGCCACCAGTAACAAGAGAGGTGGCGGGGCCGCAGATGAATTGCAGATCCGAGTTCCTTACATAGGACCCAGGAGCAGCGGCCGCTGCAGAGGTTCCCGCCGTCGCGATATAGTTGTTATCGTAATCAATGTAGGTGTTAAGCGTGGCCTGGGAAATATTGCGCGTTAGAATATCAAATGCGGTTCTCGCCTCTCGAAACTGGCTTACGCGCGCATTAGATGCAGACCATGTGGACTGGACCTGGCCGATGACCTGAGCACTGATTAGCAGCAGGATAGTCAGCACAGCGAGTGAAACCATGATCTCCACAAGTGTGAAGGCCGCAGGGATTCGCCGTTTTAGGTGATTTAATGAAAAAGAATTCATGGCAATCGGGGGAATGTGATCAAGGTGCAAAGCGCTTGGATTCGATGACTCGGAACCGGTAATAGCTGTCTAGGGGCGGGTGTGCCGTCTCATCCATTGGGTTGCCTTGCGTAAAGTCAGCAGCTGTGCCGGCAGCAGCGATGTCCTGCATATCGATGTAGCGCTCAAGAAGGAACGAACCACGATACTCACCGGTAACCTCGTCCTCACCAGGCACGAAACTGTCGATATCTGAACCACGAACCGCTTTTTTGAGCATCTGTGCGCGCACGTGGACACGGAAGGTGTTCGAGCGCGTAGTCAACTTGGCATAAAGATTGGCATAAGGAGCTTCGCGTGTATTGTCCCCGGTGGACGCGTGCGCTTTCCAGAACTTCTCCATTGCCGCCTTGCGGTCATCATAAGTGTCGAGTTCATCGGGTCTAAGGTTTTCTGTCGCATCATTATTGGCACCTGCGACTGTTCCACTAAATTGGGTGCCTCCGAAAACGCCCTGGTTAATCTGATTTCCCGCTACAGAAACGCGGGACGGGATAAGGTGAACCTCACAAATCTGACTGGCAGAACGGAAGAGGCCCGAACGGAAGTTTGATACCATGCCATCATTCAAAGAATTACCTCCGACGGCGGCCGCCCCTTTATCCACATCTGCGGCACCGAAGTTAAAACGCTCTTCAAACTGACGCAGAGTGCCGACGACGCGCTGACTGGCCCTTTGATGGTTCACCCACCAGGGGTTGTCAGCGGTGCCATTTTCATTATTCAACCGATCGATCGCGATGGACCTGTGCCATCTAGCTGCAGCCTGCCCCTGGGACGATGTCTCGTCATGGAAAATCGGAGCCGAGCTTCCCTGATTGCCAAATCCACGCCTAATCCCTTTCGAGCGGGTATGATCCACATTTGGCAGTGCCGCAAAGACCTCTCCTTTCATGACGGCGTGGAGCGCCGTGGCACGGCGGATATGCGTGAAAGGCAGCATCTGGTAGTTCATGTTGACCTTACCAGCGGTGGAAAGAGGCTCACTAATGGCGTAAGGTTCGACCACAGGCATCCAAAACAAATCCAGAAGATAGTGGTCTGGCGGAGTAGCCTGCCCAGGATGACGTGCCAGAGCCGCGTTCAACTGGACGTAGGGACGGAAAAGAAGATTTGTCCAAGCGCCATTTCCACCATTGGCGGCATCTGCGCCAATTCTGTTGGCATAATGTACCCTGCTGGGGAGAGACCCCATCATTACAGGAGAACTAACCATGCGGTTTGGGGTGAAGAAGCTCTGCGCTCCTGGTGCAAACCGAGCCCCAAAGGAGTCGGAGCGGAAGTAGGTGGCCCTCCACTCCACAGCTCTTGGCCAGCCAGATCCCTGAAATTCACCGACAGCAAAATTTCCTTCATCTGGCTTATTGATATACACACCAATCCGTCCACCTGGATCACCATCATCAAAATCGTAGTAGCGCTGACACAGGTACGCTGGAGAGAGGCTGCCAGAAGGCGTGACCTGACTGGTATTCAGGCCAGAAAATGGCGCATCTGGCGTTTGCCCAGAGGACACAAGGACAGACATAGGAAGTGTTCTCTTATTAGGATCTTCAAGTCCCTGCTGTTCGAGGGACGGGTCTCCGCTACGGTCGAAGCCCGCTTCAGAGCCTGCGCCGTAGTTGGAGAAATTGTGGGCCATAAAGGCGGTCCTGCTGTTATATAGAGGATGTGGAGTCCAGTCCGTCTCCTGCACCACAGCCTTGGCGAAGATCATCCTAGCATCTCCATGACCTGGCTGGAGCGTCCGGACAACATCAGACCCTGCGTGAAAAAGAGGTTGATTGAAATTCTGGTTTGGGTCGTAGGCGGTCCTTTGCCAGCGTACTGTGTCGGTGCTGAGATTATTGTCATGACGTTTGACATCCTGGTAATTTCCCGTCTTCTGGAAGCCATAAATCAATGCTGTACTGCCAGGGAAACGTTGATTCGGGTTACCTCCAACTCCCTGTGACGTATCACCATCCCTGTTTTGCCTAATAACACCACCCGTATAAAAAGCAGCAAGATTGCCACCATGATTCCGGGGCTCATTAAGGCGTCCAGGAATCATCTTATTCGCATCATTGCTCCCACGAGCTAATGCCCCTCCCAGATGGAAGGTCCACCAATGAGGTGCCTGAAGGGCCGGCTGCTTTAATACAAGTCCATTAGAATCCACCCATTCTTCATAATTGGCGGGCTGCACGATGAGGTCCGGCATGGGTGCCTGCCCGTTTGGAAGGCTAAAATAGATGGTCTGGGACGCAGTGCTATTCTTCCAATCATGCGTGTCATAAATATCGATGCGAATAGGACGCCCTGACGTGGAGAAATTCAGATCTGTGTCGCTTTGAACTGTAAAGAAGCTCGACACCAAATCCATGCTCACGATATCAGCATGAACATTGCCCGTAGCAGAGGTATTGTAATTAAGATCTGCCGGCATCCGCTCGAAAGGCCCCAGGGAACGGCCACGCGCGATACGTCTGAAACTAGCGTAGCCACCCACTTGTGGAGCGCCATCGATCTCATACAAAGGCTGGGAACTCTTTAGCACAATATCGCCCGACTTTTTAAAGATGGATTCCCCCTCGACAGTGATTCCCTGCAAATCCTCCCCTTTCATGACAATACTAAACTCCGGGAAGATACTGGTGTAGCCGACGGATGGACAGAAAAACTCCAGGTGCAACATTGCTTGCACTCGTTTTTGCTGAGGCGAAAGAGGGCGATCCTCTTCCAGGGTATAGTTCCAATTCTCCTCTTTACCGCCTGGGTGGAAATTCATATGCATCCCAAGATTTTCTGGAGTCACAGCACCATCCTGCGCTCCATACAAATCGATTACTTTGCTCGTATTTGAAAGCGGTGGGAAGTTTGAATAGTAACGATCCTTCATTTGGTTGGCAGGTCCCGTCGCCCATTGCTCATTAGCCAGATTCTGGATCTCGATAGCATAGTTTGAATTCCCCACCCTGAATTGAGTGCCAAAAGGCATCGGTGTATTCTCCACCTGAAAGACCCCATCGACGGTGGGGTTGATGCGCAAAGCAGTTCGGCCACCCGAGATGAGCCCATCTGTGGCAGCCTGAGCAAAAGCACCCAGGCCGCCCTGTGTGATATCCATCGTTCTAACCTTATAAATGAGCTTCTTGGCGGTATCGTCCCTCTGATCAAGTTCTATCGGGCGCCAGCTATACATATCCGGCTGCCCGTCAGCCGTGCAGATGAACTGAAGGCCGATTTCACTAATAGAAACCGAACGGCCAAACCCACGGTAGTTTTGGCCACCTATGTTCCAGATTGCAGGGGAAACTTGGCCATGCCCCGGAAGCATTCGATCATTGAATGGATTGTTTTGACTCCCAGGGTTTTTGGCGATGCCGACGGTGTAAGTTTTAAAAGTCGACTTAACAGAGTCACGCTTCTGGTAGGTTTGAACCCAGTCCACATTCCCGACAAAAGTCGGCCAACTATTTCGCGAAGGTTCAACAAGGAAGCTGTCGTGGAGGTTGGTGGAGCGAATATAGTCGAACATCTCGACGATAACCTGACGGTAGTTGTCATAACCATTCGCACTTCGCATTTTGGTTTTGAAAGTGTTGCCTGCACCACCGGCGGTCGTTTCAGCAGGGAAGCGCGCAGTGGCGAGAACCTTGTCTAGCATGTTAAGGAGGTCAGTATTCCTCTGCAGTTTAACGTCAGTGGTGGGACTACGGGAATCCTGGCGCTGAAAAATGTAGAAGTTGCTGGAACCCGCAGGTCCAAGCCTTGAGCAGAACTCAATGAAATTATCAAAGCCAGTGCGACGTGCCCTGTCCGTATTAACCGGCCACATGGCGATGCGAGGCAGACCTAGCATACTGATCTCACTGGCACGACTGTGGGCGGTGAGAAAACCGGAAGCTTGCTCGAGGGTTTGCTTGCTGAAAAGATTGCCTCCCTGGATTGTGGTGTCGTTGGCCTGCCGTCCATTTGAGTTGCTAGTCTCTGAGAAAAACAGTTCATCCACACTGGCATATAGTCGCTCCTTCAGAGCATCGGTAAGAACCACATTGGTGGTAAGACCAGCAGATCCGCCTGAGTTGAAGTCATCAGCAGCAAACAGTTTTGTGCCAGCATTGCTGCCGCCTGAATTGAGCCGGGGAGCTAGATCATAAATTTTGTTTTTGATGCTCAATGCCCTTGTGAGAGCCGCACCACCCGGAGTTTTTCCATAGGTTTCCAGATCACGCGTAGGATCTAATGTGGAATTTGGCGAAAGGACGGAACTGAGAGCCACCGTGGCAGGATGTCCTGGGAAGCGCTGATACTCACCACGCGCGGCCGGATAATCTGCCCAGCGGTGATCACGCTCATGGAAGTAGGTGGGCCTACCAAGGAAGGTAGGCTCAGAGGCCGTATTGATATTGATTTTGCAGGATTCGTCGTCAGCCCAAAAGGCAACGCGTGCGACGATGGGGTTTTGAACTGAAGGCTGATTGCCACCCGAGCTTTGAAACTTCAAATTTTCGTTCAAAGCACCCAAGGTTCCATCTTTAAGCATGTATAACCACTGAACGGGCATTGCTACGCGAAGAGTGTCAAGATTTGCCCCGCCACCGCCCCTGGGCAGTACGATGGATGCCTGCTTGGCATCGTTTTCGGTACCGACATTGTTACCTGCCACGGCGGTTTTGGTAGAGTACTGAAATCCTTCCACTGGGTATGGCGCGCCACCCGCTGGATCCATGTCATAAGCAGCGCGAGGGTCGAGAATAGGAAAAAAGGTTTGGGTCGCGTTTACAGTACCATCCACGGCAGCGATACCTTTGATGACAGGTTCATTGAGATCCACGTAACGGATGACGTTTCGCCCTTGGTTCCAGTTCGTGGGAGGTTCGGATTTCCTCACAAAGTCGTATTCATCCTGGACACTTTGTGTGCCGTTCGGGTTGCCATTGCCCGAGAAAATCATCTCGGCGTCCGAAAACAGTTTGTAACCTTCCAAGAAAGCACCGCCGTCCGTGTATTTGCGGACAGAACCTGGTTGAGTAGCGTGAAATTCACGGCCAGCAACAGTGGTATTCTGGTCTGAACCAGCCCGGATTTGGGAGATGACGACATTGACCGCTGTATCTGCCAGACGACGAGCACCCTGGGAAGATGAATATGTCATCGTGCCTTTATGCTCTGTATCCGCCACACTAAGGAAGGCGAGCATGACGATCGTGGTCAGGGCCAGCATCGAAAGTACGATGATGAGGGCAAGACCTTTGTGCCGTCGGGCGTCTCGGAAGAAGGAGCGCAAGGTTTTCATAGACGTTCTGGGGGGATTAAATTGGAATTACTGTTTATTTAATCGGATACGAAGCTGTAATTCAAGCCATGAAGTCAATGCAACGTATTTACTTGGTTATTACAGGTGAAGCAGGGCAGGTTTTTCCAATGATGTTTGCTTTGATTTCAAACTTTAGTTCTGGAAACTGAAAATACCAGAGCGCTGAGGACTGGTGGTAGGCTTTTCAGCACCGACCGGAATTTGATCGAGAATGAAATACCCAGTGCCGTAATAGTCTTCGGTTCGCGGCTCAACACCCAGACCGCTGGTCCTGACACGGATCATCAATCCCTGGAAAGCGAGCCTCCGTTTCAGCGTGGTTCCAAGGTCGATGAGAGTAGCAATGCCGGTGATTGCACCAGTTTTATGAGTTGGCGTAATTTTGGTGGCTGCGGTGATCACTGGCTGAATAAGCTTGGTGCCTGCGTTCACCGTGATCCCAATGAGGTCAGGGTTGCTAGCCGTGTTCACATCACTGTCTGCTGGCGTAGGACTAAATTCCCCGTCTTCACTGAACTCCAGATTTGCTGTGACTGGGGCAGTGGGGCCGAAGATCGTTCCAGTTGTGGCGGAATGCTCGACGAAGCGGCCGCCGAAGGCGGTAAGAGTAATCGGAGTGGCGACAGGCGTGCCTGGAAGTCCAAAGCCTGCTCTATACAGACGGTGGGTAGCCGCTGGAGTGGCAGGACGAACCCAATCCAAATTGCCTGAGATGTCGTTTTGGTCTGTGACTGCACCGAGTTCAATTTGAAGCTGACCCAGAAGAGAGCCTTTGGGAGTCGTTCTATAGAGCGGCTGAAAGACGAAGAGTTGACCGGTCGGCCCGACCCAGTAAGCACCAGTGATAGCTTCCCCATCAGCCGTGCGACCAACGTAAGAGTAGCCGCCGCTAGTCGAGATTGTGAAGGTGGCGTAACCTGCCCCCTGTGGGACATTCACATTTTCAGTCAGGGTATGGGTGAACGCGAAATTGTAGAGAGTCGGCACAAGCACTGGAACTGCTGGTGGCGTGGGGGAGGTCTGGTTAAGGTAGGAACTTGGTAGCTTGGAGACCCCAGCCACGGCCCGAGAAGCAAAATTGTTCCTCCAGGCAGTAAATCCGACACTGTGGCTCTGATAACTGATCGTGGCTGCTTGGAGAGTCGTGACCGGGGGCTCCCCTGACACTGCGGCATCTACAATACCGAGGGTGAAATCTATAGCGACTGGTGGGGCGGTGCTCGTGCCCGGAAGGAAAACGGTGACGGCAGTTGGAGCACCGATCAAGACACCATTGGCATCCAAGTTGAGCGTGAAGGCACCAGAGAACCTACGAGCAGCGTCCCCACCCATGGTGAGACTGCCGGAGAAGGCACCAGTGGTAGTGACGGTCATATCAAAACGCCCGCCAAGGAAACCATTAATCACAGAGTGACGCTGAACAGGGCCGGCAAACACACCCGCGATACCCGCCCGCAATGGCAGAATGCTGATGATGATGTTCCTGGTCGTTTTAGTTAAGTCAGTGGCTTTGACGGGGTTGCTGACGGTGATCTTGACAGGATAGCCAGTGGGGGTTCTGACGGGATTTGCAGCGGTCGGACGGCCGGTAATGAAACCTGTGGCCGCATCGATTCTCAGGCCTGGAGGCAGACCTGTGGCAGCGTAGGTGGCCGGAGTGGACTTCCATGCCGCAGGAGTCGGATCACCGATAGTAGCGGCCACATCACTTGTGACGGGGACCTTCCAACTGTAGAATCCGCCCACCATACCGACGGGGATGTCCGCAGGATCGAGCTTATCGACATCAAGCTCTGGCGAGGTTTCGTAAACGCGCAGGAAATGTGTGCCGCCGACCACAGATGAGCCAGCATCACCTTTGACTTCGCAGGAGTAAACATCGGTATCCCCAGCGACGAGGGCATTGATGGTCAAAGTTTTTGTGTCACCACCAACGAAGCGCCCACCAACGGGGAGGTCAGCACCATTCTTCAGCCACTTGTAGCCTACTTTTAGGCCGGCTGGGAATCCAACATTCACGGTCAGTTTGATGGATTTGCCGATTTGCGCAGCAACGATGCGATTGGGATTCTCGACGACGACAACACGTGCCGGATTACTTATGGCGGAAGCAGCTTTACCGGTGGCGATCACCTTATTGTCAACCTTGATGGTGTAGTCTCCAGCCTGGGCCAGCGAGATGTTTCTGAGGATCAAGTCACTGAGGCGCTCTCCGAGAATGGCACCGCCATTCCGACGCCACTGCATGACTCGGGAATTATTATCACCTCCGGGCAAGGAATTCAGTGTAATGGTGCTGCCCACCAAAACCGTTCGGGAAACGGGAGATTCAAGGACGACCGCCGGACCATTAGACACAGTAAGTGTGCATTCGGCACTGACCAATGGCACTGTGTTCTGATTGGGTGCGCTAGTCAGGTTCGGGCCATAAATGCGTACCAGGTAGAGCCCGGCATCGCCATCGACTACAGAATTGATGGTGTAAGTGTTGGAGTTTGGTGCGCCTGGAATGTTTGCACCATTTTTCTGCCACTCGTAGCGGATGGGCTGGGCCAAAGTCTCTTCACCATCAACGATGACTCTAAAGGTGATCGGATCACCCACCGAGCCTCGTCTCGTTGTTGGTAGATTTCCGCCTTCGGGGAAGGAGAGCGGCCAGTCCACGGTAAGTTGAGCGGGCTGACTGACATCACCAGCCGGATAATTCACGGCATTCGTGACGCGCACTGTGTAGGCTCCCTCATGGGATTGATTCACATTGCTGATGTTGAGCGTCTGCTGAGTCGCCCCTGGGATTTCGACACCATTCTTCAGCCATTGCAGGGTCACAGGTGTCGTTCCCGTGTAGGCAAATGTAAAGCTGGCATTACCTTTCTGAAGGACGGTCAAATCGTCAGGATCATCAGTGATTTCTGCCGCCACTGCGTCGCCTGTTACTTTAATGACACCGGAGGTGAGGAACTGGGATGTATCCCAGGCCTTAGTAACAGGAAGCTGGAGTAGGTTCAGCAGGTTCGTGACCCCGCCAAAAAGAGTGAGCCCGCCTGAATTGACATCGAGAATATCGAACTCGGTGCCATCTGCAGGATTGTAGCCAGACTCAAACTGTACCAGCATAGTCGATGAGGCGGTCGTGAGATCAAGGGTCGTTCCAGCGAGCTTGGTCATACTGGCCGCACCGAGAGAGAACTCGATGACTGAGTTTGGCCCAACGGTGAGAGGCTGGTTGATGGTAAGAGTCTCGACAGCAGTGGTTGTGGAAGTCGGATCACCAGGCCGCAAAACGGCCGGAGTTCCAACTGCTCCAGCAAGATTAACGGGGCCCGAAATGGTGCCAAGCCCGCCGAGGACGGCACCTGCATTGACGGTTACAACACCGCTACCAGTGCCTGAATCAGAGGCTCCAGACGGTGTGTTCATGACCAGCAGAGTTCCCTGACTAACAGTGACGCCGCCTTTGAAAGTGTTGTTGGCCCCAAGTGTCACCACGCCGACCCCAGTTTTGTTCAGGGTAAGAATATCCTGGACTGATGCCTCTGAGATGGTGCCATTGATTCCGACCCCCAGCCCTGTAGAGGTGCTCGAAGTGACCTGCAGCGTCTCGGCATCCACGGAGGCGGATGACAGATTCTGAAGTGTGACAGGGCCAATAAAGGTGGCATTGCCCGTGGTGACGGCAGCTGAAGCACCCAAGATGCTGGCTGCGCTGCCCGGGATAGCATTTACGTCGATCGCATTAGGTATTGTGATACCCTGGATGTTTGCCAGAAGAGCGACTGAGCCGCCTGGTGTTTCCTCGACCCAGTGAACAGCTGATAAATTCAGATCTGTGACGCTGCTGGCAAGCATAAACGCCTTTCCTCCCGAGGTTCCATTTTGTGGCACCACCCGGACCCCAAACTGCAGCTCGGCTATACTGTCGAGTGCCGCCACACGGACGAAATTGATGCTGTTTACTTGAAGCAAACTTGAATCAGTCGTGACGATTGGGCGGTAAACACCATTCCATTCGGGATTTTCATGCTGATCTTTGACAAGAATATGTGCACTTAGCTTGTCATTCTCTATGTAGAACAAATTCTGACCTGCATTAGAAAAATTGACCACCGCGCCACCTGGGGAGGCCGAGACCTGGAAAGTGCCAGCACTGCTGGCTCTGACGTAATAGATAAAATCACCCTGAACTCCGGCTGGCATTGTCTGACCGTAGAACTTCACAGCCGTTCCATCAGGCAGAGTTCCTGTGAATCGTTCGGTGCCAGGCTCTGCTGAGGTAGTGACGAGACCAAGATACCTTTCATCAATCGTGGCACTGACTCCCACAAAGGCACCTGGGCCGTTGTCGCTAAGCGTCTGCCCGTCATGCAGCGGATTAAAAACACCACCTCTCAGCAGCATTGAGCTTGTAGTGGCACGATCAACCGTGATCACCTGCGGAGTGGCATCGCCAAGTTCGACTGTGGCTCCAGCGAGGGCTGAACTGTTACCAACATGCAATGAGCCCGAGCGGATGATCACACCTCCATTCACAGCAGATGAAGGTCCAGTTGTAACTCCAGGTGAGCTAAGTGCTGTCGCAAAGTTATTCGTCCCAGTGAGGCTCAAAATGCCCTCTCCAACGAGGCGAAGGCCAGCTAATCCCGTAATGGTGCCACTAATCTGCGCCGTGGTCCCCGCCGCAGGCGCAAAAATGGTGCTGCCATTGAGGGAGACACTACCGGCCCAGGTCGTGTCTCCGGAGGACGCGATGCGAGAGTATCCACTGGCATTGTTGAGAATGATGAACCCGAGGTCTCCGCCAGTAGCATTATAGTAGGCCACGGCAGGTAGGTTGTCCGTGACCATGAGGGTATTAGAGCGGCCGACGTCCTCCACAGTCAGCACGGAAGCAGGAGCATTCCAAATACTACCCGTAGAGTCAGTAGCGGATACATACTTCAGATCTCCATTAGTGGCGTCATAATAGCTAACAGCAGGTCGGCTCTTGCTGGTGGTTGGCTGACCGTTCACAAACGCGATTGACGGATAAGCACCCACATCCCCGCTCGAGGCATCCAGTGTAATGGGGGAATCCCAGGACCCTGTAACCGAGAAGCCGAGGGTACTTACAGGTATTCTCAGAATCGACAGATCTGCAGGATTTCGCAGATTGTTTGTGATCCCTGCCACATTCAACGCACGGATAAATTTCAGATCCAAAGTGTCTGAGCTCTGATAAACAACCGCAGGGAGACCATCAACCACTGTCAGGCTGAAGTGGCGCCCCACATCTCCCGTTCCCGGAATCGTGACTGGTAGCGACCAATTGCGTACTGGCAGGGAAAGACCCACTCCACTAAAGCCGGCACCGTTAGCATTGTCTGCAACGGCGATTTTGATGCGTGAATTCGTGGCATCGCCATAAACAATAGTTGGGGTGCCGATATTCGCGACACCGCTGATAGTGACCTCATCGTCGGACAAGTCCTGAGTTCCTCGGTTGTCCCTGGTGAGTACGTCACCACCGATGTTGGCCACAGCAAGGGAAACACCAAGACCTACATTACCAGTGGAATCAATGAGTTCAGGATTCGGCCAGCCTGCCCCATTCACATCAGTGGACCGTATGTAGTAAACGTCCTCGTTTTTTGAATCATAAAAGGCGACCGCAGGATTTCCATTCACCGATTTAAGCGAGGTATAAAGCCCTACATTAATTGCGTTCCGGTCAAATCCAATGTCTGCCAAACCACTCAACTCCAGGCGGCCTACCAACTGCTGGGTAACGCCGCCCGCGTTATTGAAGATGCCTCCGATGATAAGTTTTCCATCTGGAAGAGTCGCCATTGATCTGACTTCATTGTCCGGCTCTGGAGCATAGTTGGCATCAACCGAGCCATCGACGAGTACCCTTCCAAGACCTTTGCGGGCATAGTCTCCCAACTGGGTGAAGATACCTGCCACCAGCACGTTGCCGCTAGCCTCTAGATGCAAGTCACGAACTTCGTTGTTCACCTCTTGGCCGAAGATTTCATCCACCGTGCCACTGCTATTCAGACGGGCAAGCCGCGTGCGGGCAATGAAGTTTCCGGCACCATCAGTAAAGCCAGTGAAAGCACCACCTACAATTAGTTTACCCGACGCAAGCAACACCATGTCAAACACCACGTTGTTTGCATTGGGATTGAAGGAAGCCAGGGATGCATCGCTGTTGATTCGGGCAAGGCGGTTACGATTACCAAAACCACGCACATCGGTGAATGACCCGCCGATGATGTAGCTTTCCATCTCTGGATCAGCATCAGTATTTTCAGGAATGATTGCCCTGACTTCCCCATTGCGGATATCAGGTGAAGAGAAGCTAGTATCCAGCGTGGCACTGGAGTTGAGACGGGCAAGCCGGGTTATCCCGACACCGGAGACGGTGGTGAAGCTTCCTCCCATCATGATCTTGCCATCCGTCTGCTGAACAAGCACACGAACGTCACCGTTGACATCGGGAGCCAAAGTTGTGTCCAGACTGCCATCCGCATTGAATCGTGCCAGCCTATTACGGACGGTGTCAGTAGCAGCGTTAGCATCGGCACGGATAGCGGTAAAAGTGCCCCCAACAAGGATTTTGCCACCGGGCAAAACAAGGATCGTGCGAACCTCGCCATTCATCACGAATGCATTGAAGCTGTCGTCAACTGAGCCATCTGTGTTAAGACGGATAAGGCGATTGCGGTTCACACCATCAAACTTAGTGAAGGAGCCACCTACAATTGCCTTTCCGTCAGGCTGGAGAGCCACAGCAAGGACCGGCGTCGACTGCCCCAAAACTGAGACTGGAGTTCCCCAGGTAACCCCCTGCACGTCGTTTGCACGAACATACATAAGAAGCCCTGTTGAATCATCGCGATAAGTGATAGCCGGGTTTCCATTGATGATGGCCAAGGATGGATTCCGCCCCGTGCTACCCTGACTTGCCACAGTCACGGGCAGTCCCCAGGAGCTGCCTCTGGCGTCCAGAGCACGGACGAACTTAAGATCTTGATTGGTAGAGTCATGGTAAGCAACTGCTGGATACTGATCAACCACAGCGGCTGAGGCCTCTTCACCAACATTGTTCGCTACCTGAGAATTCTCCACCACGCCACCACTGATCCATTCCCCACCCCGTGCATTGACGGAACCAACTTGAAGCGGATTCGTGACTGTGCCGCCTTCAACCTGGAGGTTAACCGCCCCACGAGAAGTGGTGTTGGTCAGGCTCGTGCCGATGCGCACGCTACCTGCAGAGGTTCCGAAAACATTCGCCACATTGGCGGCGATAAGCCGTCCTTCAGCGATTTCAATGCCGCCAGTCTGAGCATTGCTTACGCCCAGGCGCAATGTTCCTAGACCGAACTTGATCATGCGCCCCAAACCAGAGAGGCTGCCAGTAAGCTCTGCCTCAACTGCGGCTGGGCCATCATTCACCCTGATCGCCTGACTGAAGGCACTTAAGTCGATTGGATTGGCAAAAATCAGTTTATGAGTGGCATCACTGCTGCCAAGAATCAGGGATGCGCCATCGGGGACGAAGCCATTATTGCCATACCGAAGGGGCTCTGGAACGATGGAACCTCCAAGGTTTACGGTGCGATCCGCGCCAAAGGCTGCAAAGCCGCCACTGCCGGTGAAGTTCACCTGTGAAACATCCGTACCGAGCAACCGGGTAAAGTCCCCGGCACCCAGTCCAATCACACCATCTTCCACAACCAATGCGCTCGTGCCACCAATAGCACCGATGCCGCCCGGCACTGCACCGGCCGAATTCAGACGCAGCACACCTCCATGGACATATGTTTTACCTGTGTACGTGTTGTCACCGGCCAAAATGGTGGTGCCCACACCCGTCTGAATGAAATTTGTGGTTTCTGTAAAGGTGTAAATCTGGTTAGATTGATTACTCAGTGCTGGCAGGCTGAGAAGGAGTCGACCGAAGCTTCTCTCTACTGCGGTGACCACAGTTCCAGCTTGAATACCAGGGCCAGAAACGAACATCCCCGCCCGCACATGGACATAGAAATCTCCTGTCAAAGCGGAGCTTGTGATCTGGATTTGGGCTTCACCAGCCTTCAGAGTTCCCTTTCCGCTGGCACCTGATGTGCTTACTGACTGAATAGTACGGTCTACAATATTAGCGCTGATCGTGAAGGGGGCCGCTGCATTGTAATTATGCATGATGAAGTCATTGTTGGTTTCATTGCGAACGCCCCCGGTCAGATTACCGGGGCCAGCAATGACCTTCTGCCCCTGATAAACGCTAGTGGCAGCGAGAATGGCACCACCTACGAGTTCCAGTGTTTTGCCAGCATCAATATTCACAGTTCCATCCGTAGTAGTGGTATATCGCAGGATATTGGCATAGCGGTTAGCGGTTACCGAACCGTTCAGAGCAAGTGGTACACCATTAGAATCCGAAGCCCCCTCAGAGACATTTAATGTTCTGGCAAAACTTCGGGTAGCCTCCCAATTGACGGGATCAACAAATTTAGGCCCCAAGTCATAAAGACTGGCAGTGTCCGCCGAAATGATAGCGCCAGTATTGCTCTCCACAGAGGCGAAGTGGTTTACGCCTGGGCGATTTGTATCTATAGAGGTTTGGTAAGTAGCCCAAGGGATAAGCCTCTGGCGGTCTTCCTGTGGTAGCAGGAGGAAGATATTTGCTGCACCAGAATCTTTTCCTTCAGGGTTCTCATAGAAGTGAACGGAGCCGCCAGCGTAACGCTGCACGGCCGTCAGCTCTTCCTGCCCCATCATGGTCAGTGCGGCGCTTCGGAAGGGTGGCAGTGCCAGTAGGTTATTGGGATCATAACCTTCCACACTGGTCACTTTCACCGTGGTAGCTCCTGCATCCACAACGAGCTGGGCTCCAAAATTTTGATTCACATTGCCCTCAAGTGCGCCTCTAACTTCCAAGACGCCACCGCCAAGGATGAGGCTCGTCAGATTACTCTGGGAGAAGTTGGAAGGAGAGAATGTTCCCGGAGTTGGGTTAGTATCCACCGTGTCTAGAAGCAGACGACCTTGATCCAGGCGCATCGCACCAAGATTGGCGTTGCCAGTTAGCCGAAGGGTTCCTGGACCATCCTTCTGGAGCCGGTCCAGCCCTGAAGCGATTGAGCCGGAGAAGGTCGCTACCGTGCGCTCGTGGCCAATGTTAAGTGTGGCAAACTCGGCCACAGTGAATCCACGGTTCGTCTGGCTATTTTCGCCCACGAACTGAAGTGCTCCGCCATTGAAGACCAAATTTCCAGCAGCACCCGATGAGGCACCTAGACCACCGGCCACACCACCATCCGTCAGTTGGCCAATACGCAGTGTGCCATCAGCGATGAAGGTGACACCTGTGTAGTCGCTGGCACCAGTGAGAGCCGCCATCCCCGCACCTAGCTTCTCCACCCCAATCGTGGGGGTGAAGACTAGTGTCGTACTTTCACTTGTGAAGAAATGATTGGTGCTGACTTCAATGTCGCTCTCATTAAAGATATTGGTGATGGTGCTCCCAAATGGAATGCCTGGACCGGAGATCGGCATTCCGAGATAGAGATCCGTGCATGACACGGAACTTGGCGTGGGACCAGAGGCAGGGATCACGATGCCCATCACCCGCCGGCGGTAGGCATCTGGCACGCTTGCAACTCTCACTGCACCGCCAGATGGCAGGCCAACGCCTGCAAAGGTGTAGTTGCCACGCCGAAACACCCCGTCATGATTCTGAGTGAGATAAACCGTGTGGTTATCGATGACAAAATCTACGGCAGTACCAGCCGGTAAGCCCGTTCCTGTCACAGTTATTCCGGCTAGCAGTCCCTGAACCGAGCTAACGCCGTCAAGAATTCGGCGGTTCGGATCATTGGATGATCCCGGGAATGCCAGGGTCACAGGAAGGGTTGCCGCCATAGTGACGCCTTCGGGTGGCAATGCGCCACCGGTGAAGGTAAAGCTGGCACCAATTCTGTGCGTGCCATCGTGAATCTTGCTTAAACGCACGTACGGAGGCGAGGCGGAAACCTCTTCAATGGTCGTCCCAGAGGAAATCCCCGGCCCAGAGACATTCATTCCGATGCTGAGGTTCGCCGTCGAAGTCAGCCCAGTGATAAGGAACCGATTCGGATCGTTGACCAGCGCAAGTCTGTTGATGATCGTTGTGCCTTCTGTGAAAGTGAAAGTCGCCGCACGATAGACGCCATCAGTATTCTGGTTCAGCCTGACTGTGTCAGCATTAACGATTTCTGCAATCAGAGTCCCCGCTGCGATTCCAGTGCCCGAAACTTCCATCCCAATCAGGAGGTCTGCAGTCGTGCTGAGACCGGAAATTTGGCTGCGTGCAGGATGAGTGGAAGCAAGTGGTTCATCGGCATTAACCGCAACAATTCCAGGACTTGCAAAGATATAGTTCTGATTGCGCAGAACTCCGTCATGATCGGCACTAAGCACGATTAACCGACCATACTGGAAGCTTTCGACCCTTGTGTTTGCGGCAATTCCTGTATTGACTCCAGTTGTAATCGGAAGCGACCAGTTGACGGCGACCTGAGAAGTCGTGATGCCCTGCGGCATGGTCAGATGACGGCGGCTCTGGCCGGTCAGGCGTCCAGAACGTGTTACCGGCAATCTATTCGTGATTCGATTGCTGATGACCAAATCACCCAACTGGTTGTTCTGGTGCAGCATGAGATTTTGCAGATTCCCCTGATTTTCCGTGGTCAACCGGCCATTGCCACTCAGCGTTGAATCATTAGCCCCGACAGTGGGTGAAACAAGGATTCCGCCAGTTCGGATCGCGTAGATCCCGCTCGTGCTGTTCAGCGAAACCGTCGAGGGCAATTGGCTGGCAAACCGCAGGGAGAAGGTGTTACGAAGAATATTCAACGAGAGGTCTCCAGACATCTCTGCATTGTTGTTTGCAGCCCAGGAGCCATAGGATGCTAGTGGCATGATAAAGCCATCAGCAGTGGTAGTCGCATTTCCAGGGACGCCAGCATTGCGAGCCCAGCCCAATTCAGCACTGCCATTGTCAAAGCTGCCATTTGAGAGGAAGGTGGGTGCACCGTAGTTGCCAGGGTCTGGCATGGTTGAAAAGAGTGTGAAAATCTGGTCACTGGCCTGATTAGGTACAGTCACGCTAAAGATATCCTTGATTGTCACCAGCCCAATTTTATCAACCGCTACAAAGTTAGCGATCTCTTGGTTAGAGTTGGCTGTTCCCGTGGTGTAAAGCGTGTAAACATAGGGATCGACGGTAGTACCCTGGCCGGTAAGTGTGGAAGTAATAGGTCCACTGCCGCCGACATTGACGATGGCCACTCGTACCCGACCATTACCTTCGGAAGCAGTGGCGAAGTCGGGCTCCATTTTGAACACGATGGTGGACGGTCCAACACGCTTTTCCGTCCCCTGAGTTTCGATGACATGAGCCCCTGAACCATTTGTTGCAAAACTAATTGGAGTTCCATTGATGGCGTTGCTAAGCCGGATGCTTTGCCCATCCGAATCCGCCACAAAATAGTCCGTGTCGGGAAGCAAGCCGATAGGCAACTGCCCATAGGACGAAACACGCACGCGCACGCCATCAGCCAAGCCATGCCCTCCCCCCAAAGTCAGACGGTCCGTCTTGGCATCAGCAGTGAAGCCAAGCTGCGCATTGATAGAAAGTTGACCACTACCCACACTGGTGATGTTCACCGCAGGGCCATCAAGCGTTGCAGAAACCTTAAACCTGCCACGCTTAGCCTGAGTACCAGAGCGCACCACCCATGATGATTCCGGGTTTGTGAAGCTGAAGTTACCGCCACCTGTACCGCTATGCACCTTATCGAGTGTGATTACATTTCCTGAAATAGAGGAAATTTTCGTGTTGTCAGCAATTCCAGCACCAGTGACTGCCCAGCCCACAGCTAACGAAGAAATATCGAATACCGTTATCTCAGTAGAAGCCCCACCAAACACACCCTGTCTATCCACTCGCTTGAAGAAAGCGAAGTCCCCCGCTGCCCCTGAATCACTGTGTGTTTGGCTAAGTGTGATGATATTTGCATCTGGCAACAAAGACGAGACTTGGGTATTACCAAGAATGCCAGGCCCCGTCACAAACATTCCAACTTCCAACGACGACAGATCGTTCACGGCAATATCGCGCGGTGAACCTCCGTCGATTCCGCTCTGAATAACATAATAAGCAGTGCCTGCGTTAAGGCCACCTGGAAGGGAGCCAGTGGTGGCAAATGTTACAACCATCCTACGAGTGATAACATGACGCTCAGGTGTGAGGATGAAGTCAGAGCCAGATTCTTCTTTAACCTGGTAATTGAAGCTGCTTGTGCGTGGGATCACCCAGAAAGGATCGGTAATGGAGTCGCGGATGATGGCCCAGGCTCCAAGGATGCCGTTGTTGTTCGTGTTGTCAGTTTTGGCGATGCGTCCACCATCTAGGTAGAGCGAGCTGCCAGTATTGCGGAATATATTGTTTAGGCTGATCGTGCTTGTCCCGCTATTGCGATAAATGCTGCTGGCCCCTGCTTCGAGCACCAACTGCCCGATGATTTCCTCATGGTTTCCTCCAGAAAGAACCACAGAACCACCTCGACGGGTTCCCCCCAGACGCAGATTGGCATTGTCGATAAGTTTGGATGCGTTGTTGGTCGAGTAATCTAGAACAAGTGTCCCAGCTCGGACGGCATACTCACGTGAGGAGTTTTCTAAATTCGTCAATGGCGCAAGCATCTCTCCAACCATAACCAGTGTGCCTTCACCTTCTTGGTTGATAGACCGCGTGCCTAGCAAATTACCATGGAGAGTGAGCTGCCCACCAAGTCCGATGTTGATCCTTGAGTTGGCATTTGCCCACACATCCCCCGCCCATGAAGAAACGCTGTCATTAGGCACAGTTATAACGCCACCTTGAAGATACAACGTTTCAGGGGTGAGATAATCAATGTTTCTTAGGTCTAGCGATCCACCGGTTAAATTCACTCCGCCAGAGGCATTACTGGCCGCGCTGGTGGTGTAATAAAGGGCGCCAGGTGTGCCTATACTGGTAAAGTTTACAGCGGGACCACCGGGTGTCAGGGAGACCCTGAAAGTGCCATTGTTTGAATCGACCACGTAATAGACCGAGTTCGTTAACATGCCTTCCGGGGCGATGGGAGAAGCCACTCCCGTCACGAATTTGGTGTTGAACGTTACTGGTGCCCCATTCGGCAGGATGCCGGTAAATACATCTGTAGCATCGTCGAACACCGTGGACCGGAACGAGTCGATACGAGAAACTACTTGCACGCCGGAGCCGTTGCTAGTGATCGTCAGAGGAGCGCCCCCCGGTGTGGCAGCAATCTGGAAGGTCGTACCGGTGGAACCGACGACATAATATTGAGTGTCAGCCGCAACACCGCCCGGGAGTGTCGTAGCTGCAAACAACGGGAAGTTCACTGGGGTTCCGTTCGGCAGATTTCCGGAAAACGTGTCTGAGGTTTGATCAACAGAAGTAGATACACCCACGGTGCCGAGCGCATCATTTCTGGTGACAACGAGATTTCCCTCCTGAATCGTCGTGATTCCTGAATAGGCGTTGGACTTGCCTAGCACCCAGTTCCCCGAGCCCGTCTTAAAGAGTCCAGAAACTTCGCCTGGACCTTTGTCTCCGAGTTCAAGCAGTAGGAGATTGTCTCCGCGGCCAGTGCCGGAAAGTGTTAGCGTGCGCGATCCATTATCTTTGAAGGCAATAGGTGTGGTGATCTGAGTCGAACCACTTATAACGTTACGAAGTTCCACACCAAGAGTCACTGTTGCTGACTGTGTAGCACCGTTGGCCACCAAAGTTGCTCCGGCAGGTCCTGCTCCCATCGTGAAGGATCGATTCATCGACTGGGCAAAGGTAGGCGTGAAAGAGAGAACAGACTTATCGATAATCAGTAATGCTGGATCATCGAAATCGACCCGCCCAAGAGCGGTATTATTAAATGTCTGTCCGATGGTAGTGACATTTAAGGCACCTTGACGAATTTCGACGCCAGCTGAAAAATCACTCTCGGAATTGCTCAATGTCAAAGTTCCTGGCCCTGTTTTGACGAGTCTGAGAGGTGTGACTTCGGTTCCGCTGATAGATTCGCCATCCTTGATAAGGCCATTGTAAGTTTGGTTGCGCTCAATGTCGAAAATGATGTCCGTAGAACCCACGAAATTATCGGGAGCACCATCATTATTTATCTCCGTTGAGGCGGTGCTGGTGAATGTTCGGATCGTCTGACTGAGCCCAGCGAGGCTGAAGATCGAGCCGTCTCCCATACCCAGATTCAAACCACCGGTGCCAAGGGCAGTTTGGGTCGTAAGTTTCAGCACACCCGCACGGAAATCCAAAGCTTCAGGGAAAACATTCCCTCCTCTCCAAGTGTTCGTCCCGCTAATGGTGATGTCACCTGTTAGCGAGCGGATAGGAGCGGTAAAATCATTGTTGCCCTCAATGGTCAGCCTTCCGCCTTCACTAAAGATACCTCCAATGGTATTGTTCCCTCGGATCGTTATATTTCCTTCGAACTGAGCTTCGGTTTTGATACCAGCACGGTAGATGTTGGTGCTCGTTGGTGATCCAAGTGTGATGCTGTTTGCTTGTCCGAGACTAGTGTTTGCCCTGACTGCTAATTCGAGCACCCCAAGCGCATTAATCGGGTTAGTAATGGTGAGATTGACTTCAGGTATGGCATTCGCGGGGGTGCTGTTGTCGTTGTCCGGGTTCGCCGTCCCCACCTCAATGCGGCCGCCCGATATGCCGACCGTCAGTCCACGAAGACCTTCATTCAAATTCACATTATGATCAGGCAGCGGTGTCGATCCTGTAGTGATGTGGCTGATTTGCAGGGTGCCACCATTGATTTGGAGATGGTCTTGCGTGAAGGACGTTGGGTCGGCTCCGAGAGCACCGAAATTCGTAATACGAAGGGCGCCATTATTCAGGTAAGTTTTCCCGGTGTAAGAGCTGGTTCCATTAAGAATCAGCAGGCTTCCTCCAGACTTGCTCAATCCAACAGAACCACCAGTAACCACGATCGTTGTGGATGTAGGAATGGATGTTGAAGTCGGCTGACTGAGAGTGATGAGTGAATTGCTACCTCCAGGGATGGCCGCAATGCTTACGATGCGTGTTCCGTCTGGAATGCCGGACCCAAAAATTTCCATCCCTGGGAGCATTCCCGTGGCATTGAGACTGGTCATGGTCAAAGTCGATGACCCCGAAGTTGCGGTAACCGCTAGCAGTGCTCCTGAAACCCTGAAATCATCAATCGGAGCATTAATCGTCAATTGGGCAGGCGCGATTATGTTCAGTATTGCAGGATCAGATTTTCCTGTTCCAACGGATAGCACGCCACCAGTTGAGTTAATTGTCGATGTGCCTGTCACCAAGATACCGCCCGACTCGATGCTTAGCCGCTGGGCATTCATAGTGAGCGTCTGTCCCACCAGATTGAGGGAGTTGATGACACGTGGGGCATTCAGCGTGCGTCCTGCTTGCATTTTGACATTGTCCGAGGCAATCCAGCCAGTCTGGTCACCGGTATCATAGCCTGTGTTCGGGTCCAGGCGAGTGACGCCATTAGTGCCATACGTCGCCCATTCGTTGTCGATAGAGGCCCAGCCACCGATAATTCCATCATCCAGGGTAGGCGCTTGGGTGAAGAAAATGCGGTTGCGAGAGGGTGTAGCCCCCTCCCCGATAATACCTGGTGCTGATGCCCCTCCACCATCTCGTCCAAAGAATTGCACAGAAGCCCCTAGCTGTGCTTCCAAAGAACCAAACGTGAGGGTACTTGTGCCACCTGTCCCAGCACTTGAGGTGACGATCTGGAGCTGACCTTGCTTGAGCAGCAGTTTGTTGATGGTTTCTGAAAAGACGGCACTCGCCCCATTATTTTGGAACTCAAAATTGCCACCTTTTGACTCAAGAGTCATCGCATCATCAATTCGGTTGGCATTATTGCGATTGGTCAGGGGGCCGTTGACTGGGTCTGTCGTCGGAGATGTGGTGACTTCATTGCGAATCACGATGCCCGACAGTCCAGGGCGGCCAGCGATGATCATTGAGTTTTTACTACCACTGAAATTATCCGTTACTGAGGTTGACCAAGTGGAACCATCCACAGAGGTAAGTCCACCATTGCCGAGTGCCAGTGTCTTGCCTCCGGCAGTTATGACCGCCTCAACGGCCTGCAAGTACCGTAAATCACGAATATTGAAGTCATCTGCCTCTCGGGCCTGCGACCATGCGGTGCCATTGGTGGATCTAAGGATTAACCCATCCTCACCAGCGGCCAGGAACTGGGCACCTGAAATGCCAACAGAATGCAGATCGCGACCTGTCGCCGAATCTCTCGGAGTCCAGGCAATGCCGTCCGACGATGTCAGGATGGCTCCATAAGAACCGACGGTGATGAACTGTGCGCCCGTCCATACCACATCCATTAAATTTGACTGATAAAGAGTGGGTGGGAGTTCCCCAAGACGGTTGCTAATGTTCCGCACCACCGGATCTCCAGATGTCACTAATCCGGTAAAAACACCCAGAGGAACCACCGAAGCACCTGATCCCGAATTGAGAAAAGGGGCGGCCGAGAGGGTGATCTGCCCAGCAGCACTGTCCAGAGCTGTGATTGTAAAAGTACTAAAGAAGTTAAGTGGAATCGCCGTGCCAGTTACATAGATGGACTGGCCGACTGACAACCCTGCGAAATGGCCGACTGAGACACCTGTGATCAGGTTGGAGCCGTTAGTTGTCGAACCACTGAAGGTGTAGAGCGGCACATAGCCGGACCCTATGGAAGGAGAGGAAAGAGTGACCGTATTCTCCGTGGGGCTATAAGCCGAGACCGTCACTCCATTGGCGATCCTGCTGGGATATTCCGCCACTGTCCGACTCGCCGTCAGATGCGCCACCGCCCCGGTGAAGGGCGAGATGCTGCCCAGGATCTGAATATTTGAAACCGTAGCACTACCGTTTACTAGATCCCCACGCATAACACCAAAGCCTGCCCTTGTGCTTTGGTTGGCTGGACTTGCCAGGGTGATGCGCTTATTCTCTGGACTGATTTCGGTGATGAGCGTTGGGCTTGGAAGCGCAGTACCATGCAGGAGCATGCCGACCATCAATCCTTTAAAATCAGTCACTTCAGTGATGAACCTAGAGCCATTCACTGAAACACCGGTGAAAGTCTGAATTGGAGCCTGACTCAAAGTTGCCGTAGCTGGAGAGGACATCACCATGGAGCTGGCAGCCTCGTTAACCGACCGAACTACTGAACCAGCCTGTAAACCACTAGTGGAGAAAATTTGCAGTCCAACACGCAACGAGGCCATGCCCTTGACGTTGGTGACTGTAGCGCTGCCAGCCGTGGTATTTCCTTTTAGTGCACCAAAGCTGGCATTCGCGGAAGTAACGCTAGCTGGGTTATTGAGAATGATCTCTCTGGCACTTCCGCTAGTGTTAGTGCCAAGGATCACATTTGGCAAAATTGACAAAGGCGGGGTAATGTGGGTCCAGGCAAGGCCCGAGGTGGAATGTAGGATCTCGCCGGCGCTCCCAACTGCCACAAACCTGGTGCCGTTCCATGAAATGGCATTCAAATTAGCGACAGAAGAAGAAGTCAATGGAACCCAGGTGTCACTACCACCTCCTGCTGAGGCTAAAATGCGTCCAGCATCCCCCACCACCAAGAGATCAAAACCTGCCTGGAATGCCTGCCCCGACGGGCTGGTAATAGCCTGGTTGCTCAAGGTAAGGGTTCCAGCACCGACGGTCTGAATCACCGTTCCGGCGGGAAGAACTCCGGGTGCTGAGATGGGCATCCCTGACACCAATCCAGCCACGTTTGAGACTCCCGTTACACTATTGCTACTTGCGGAGAAATTGCCTGTCCTTGTCATCAGCGTTTTGGCCACTGTCATCCCAAGAGCCGTTCCAGTGGCGGAGGCCTGTTGACTCAAAGTTAAAGTAGATGCTGTGCTGGACTGGACGACGGTTCCCGCAGGTAAAAGCCTACCAAAAGCGGCCATGCCTTGGCTGTAAGCGCCAATGTTAGTCACATCCTCCACCACAGCGCTACCATTCACCACACGTCCAGTGAAGACGCTCAAGGGCACAGCTGTGCGGGTGGCAGGAATGGGCACAGATAAAGTGAGGGTTGCCGCGCCAGGATTGATAGCGGTGATCCGAGCTCCACTAGGAATACCTGCGCCTTTGAGCACCATGCCGACGACTAAACCAGCAGTGTTGGAGAGATTGGTGATCTGGGCAGAATTGATGATTGTGTTTCCAGTCACCGTGAACAAATCCACACCAGCTAGGCTGGTATTAGCATTTTGGCTGAGGGTGATGCGATTGTTTGGCCCATCAGTAGACAGGATAGTCGCACCATTAGGAATCCCAGTGCCACTGATCGCGATGCCCCCAGCGAGCGTCTGTGAGGTGCGAACGTTGGTCACCGTAGCGCTGTTCGCGGTGGTGTTGCCACGGAAATAGCCGAAGTTCACATCAGTAGCCGTCGCCAAAGCAGGGTTGTCCAGGACAACCGTGAATGAAGCAACCGTCGTGGAAACAATGCGTCCATCAGGAGGCGTAGCATTTCCAATAACTGGCATACCAGGTAGGAAGCTGAGTCCGTTGGTCACATTGGTCACACTGGTCGATCCTGTTACCAAGTTCCCGGTGAATGGAACGGAGGTTTCAGTGATGTCGCGCAAGGTGTTCACCAATGCGCTGCTTTGGAGAGTCCAAGTGTTTCCCCCATCAGTGGAGGTGAGAACACGGCCCAAGTCACCCACCGCCACATAACGTTCACCTGTCCATGTCAGACTGTACAAAGGAAGCTCCGCAGGATCAGTGTAAACGAGATCCCAGATCGTGCCGTTCACTGAGGTATGGATCGTGCCCTTTTCCGAAACGGCTACAAATTTGCGCCCATCATAAACAACATCCGCGAAGTTCACAGACTCGCCACGAATAGCACCGTCGGTGTCGCTGGTGTAGGTAAAGGTGATGGGTGTACCTGCAGCCAAAGTGGTAGGCTTGCTCAATTCTACGGTGCGTGTCGCCAAATTCACCGCCACGATCCTGGTGTCTGGTGTCACTTTTTTCGTCGCATCCCCCGGGGTGCCAGACCTCAAAGTCAGGATAGACCCGATGACTAGGTTGTTAGCATCAGTCAGCGTGAGGAAGACCGAGTTCGTTGCCGCGTTTTGTACCGTCCGGTCCGTAGATAGGATTCGCGAATTCAGGCTGACCACCATGTTCGTGAAGCTGGCAGGTCCTCTGGACTCCAGAACAGCCTCACTTGCGTAGCCTCGGTTGTTCAAGTTCAACTGCTCGCCTTGAATGGAAAAAACAGAACCTGTTTGGTCAAAACGCCCTTCTGCCTCAAGAGCACCGATGGAAAGGGAAGCACTAAGAAGCACGCTTTTGTTCTGGCCGCCGTCACCTCGTATGGTGAAAGTGTTTTGGATCACATTTTCGCCGCCTCGGAGTGTGGAAGCTCCGGGACGGAAACTTGTCGTTCCCAGGGTCATGGACAGGTTGTCCAACTGAAGCCTTCCGCTGCCGAAACTTAAGGCCCCCAGGCCATTTTTAAATAACTGTGCATCACCGAGAATTTCATCGTCAAAATTGACGGAAACTCCGCTCGTCGTTGTGAGATCGATTCGGGTTCCTGTAGCTGCGACAATGCGACTGGCCCATGCAGACGTATTCACTAACTCCAGACGCCCCTGATTCAGGGTTGTCAGGCCGGTGTAAATCATATTGGCACCCTGAAGCGTCAGTGTACCAGTGCCGTTTTTGGTGATTCCGAGAGTACCTGTACCGCTGCCACCAGAACGGTTACGAGCAAACCCACCGATAAAGGAGTCGAGATTGTTGCCCCCCAAGGTCAGGACGGCATTGGTGTTGATCGTTTCACCTTCCATGTTCTCGAGGACCAGAGCGTTGCCGACATCAATCAAATTGCCGATCGTTTCGCTGCCACCCATGAGTTTGAAGTAACCCCAGCGATTCGTCACTGCATCCACAGTAATGGTGCCAGTATCACTGATCTGGTCGAGGAAAGGCGAACGGTCCGCTAAAGCACTACCACGATTCTCAAGCAACTGCAGGACGGCAAAGCCACCCGTGCCTGCACTGGCATTTCCAAGCAAAACGTTCTTAAAGGAAGGTCCGCCAGACGCACCCAGCTCGATCTGTGCGTTAGTGTTTCCAAAACCGCGGTGCTGTAGCCAGAGATCTACTTTGTTTCCTGCAGGAGCACTTCCGGTCACAGTCAACACGCTGTTACCGCTGGTAACCAGAGCCCCAGGTCCGGTGAAACCTCCTGTCACGGTGAGTCGTCCGGTATTCACACGGAGATTTAGCTCATCTGCCAGAGTGATGGGTGCATTGATCACATCCTGGTCTCCTTGTATTTTATTGAGAAAGGATTTCCCAGCCCCCGCAATACCCATGCTAAAGGCCAGCGTATTGTTGATGCCTCCAGTGCCATCGTCGATGGTGTAATCCTCTCCGCCCGTATCACCGATCGAGAGGGAGCCCACGGTGCGGGCAGAATCCATGGTGATGGTTCGGTTGCCCGTAATGTCTCGGTTGAACTGAACAAAGGAACCAACTCCTCCAGGCCCCAATGTCACTGGAGTGGCGATTCCTGTCGGAGCTGCGATGGACACCGTTGGGTCGGCGATATAGCCATTGCCGCCACTTGTCACTGTCACAGCGCTAATCGTGCCATCAGAAGCTACTACCGCTGTGGCTGCGGCTGGATCAGCTCCACCTCTTGTATTGATCACCAGTGCATCCCTGATCTTGCCGCTAGCCACCGTTGCCGTGGCTGTCGCCTGAGTTCCATTACTTGCGAGCCCACCACTAAAGTTCAGCGTCGGAGCTGTGGAGTAGCCGCTCCCAGGGTGGGTCAAGGTCAGCGCTGAGAGCCTTCCAGCAGAAATTGCCGCCGTGGCCGTGCCATAGGTCACCCCATTGGAGGTAAACAACACCTGCGGAGTACTTTTGTAGCCAGAACCTCCACTCACAATGGTAAGTCCAGTCACACGACCTGCATTGACTCCGCTCGTGGCGATGACAGCAGTCGCCGTGGCAGGATTGCTCACGTTTCCTGGCAAAATTTGGATGCTGGGCGCAGAGGTGTAGCCACTCCCTCCATTGGTGATCGTTATGGAAGAAACCTTTTTGTTATCGTTGATGTTTACCGTGCCCGCAGCCCCAGAGCCCCCACCACCGGAAAAAATCAAGGTCGGAGCCACTCCATAATCAGAGCCACCATTGGTGACGTTGATAGCTGTCACCACGCCGTTGGTGACAACAGCTGTCGCTGCAGCACCAGCCCCATTTCCCCCAACGATGGTAACCGTGGGTGCGACAGTATAGCCAGCACCGCCATCCTGGATGGTTAGCGCAGTAATGGCTTCAGACGTTGCATTACGAGTCGCTGAAGCCACGGCTCCAGTTACGCCGTTGCTGACAAATCTAACACGTGGCGCGGTTGTATATCCCTGCCAGCCGGTCGTTCCAAACGTTACTGCTGGGGCGGCAATATACCCTGCTCCGGGGTTTTGTACGTTCACCTGCGTGACCACATTGCCAGTGCGCTCAGAAGTCGCTGTGGCATTGCGGATCAAAGGTGCACCCACAACCACTGTTGGAACGCTCGTAAAACCACGCCCGGGATTTGTCAGATTCACCGCAGATACCGAACCTGATTGGGAAAGGCTGGCTGTAGCCACCGGATTTAATGTGCCGCCCGGCGGCACATCTACTGGTACCGACATATTCACTTGGCTCACACTTCCATTGCTAATGACCGCATCAGCATAGGTGGCTGCATTCCCTACAGCGCCGCCACCGGAAAAGATAACTTTGGGGGTGGCGGTATAGCCTGAACCAGGGTTGTTGATTTCAACATCAATAATGCGGCCATCCTGCTCGATCGCCGTAGCCGTTGCCAGATCTACTGGGTCGGGGCTGACGATAAGGATCAGAGGTGGGTTCGCGATGCTATAGCCTGAGCCTTTGTTGGTGATCGTGAAACCTGTAAGAACACCACTAGCATTCACCGTCGCAGTGGCTGTCGCACCACTTCCACCCGAAAAAGAAAGGATGGCGACCGTTGGTGGTTTGTCCACGGAGTAACCACTTCCGCCATTCGTGACGTTGATGGCTGTCACACGGTTCGACCCGGTGTCCGAGGCCACCGTGGCTGTGGCTGTGGCACCACCACCTAAGCCGCCGCGGAAAACCACCGTGGGAGGGGAAGTATAGGCTCCTCCACCATTGAAGGCGATCGCTGGAACCTTGGCATAACCCGAGCCTGCATCCGTGACTAGCAGCCCTGAGACCTCACGTGTAATCGTCACGGCGGGCGTGGTGGTGTAACCGGCTCCTTGATCGAGAATTGTAAAACTTGTGATCTGACCACCGCTAATGTTTGCCTTGGCACGGGCTGGATACCCGTTGGCCCCCGGATCAGGGATGATCACCGATGGAGCAGTCGTGTATCCAGAACCACCACTGACCACATCGATCGCAGTGATCTTGTCCAGTGTGCGGATCACAGTAATCACTGATGCCCCATTAAGGGACGCCGTGATCACAGCGGGTCTCATGGACTGGGTATAGGACCAGTTGGTCAGCGTTCCCCATGAGCCACCGCCATCCACACGCCAGGACCCATCAATCGTGCTTTGGGCAATCGCTGGCACAGTAGGTATTGTACCTCCCAAAAGGCACAGGAAGAATAGGCCCAGAGCAGTCTGGGACACCAAGACTCGTTTAAGCTTCATAGGTTTGATTGGTTGAATGATCTGGCTCCTCAAAAGAAGCGCCTCATGGCCGCATTTTGGCAATAAGGCTGGTAAAGCGCTTCAACTGCGCGGCCGGCGGTGGAGCGTCGAAATTAAAATTTACATTCTGAACTGCAGCCACATCGATGCTTACCCGGCGGAGATTCTGGTTGCGGATATTAGTCTTGTTAGATGGCAGGATCGTTCCACTCGCAACTTCGGCAACCTCAGCCATTTTCACACGAGCTACATAGGTCGTGTATTGCGATTGCGTTGTGCGCAGACCTTGGTCATCGAATTGATACAGCTGCTGTCCGCCACCAGAGCCGATAAGACCTCCCATGGTAGCCCAGTCTGAAGCCTGAAGTTCACCTACGATCTGGTCCACAATGCGCGTTTGCGCCTGCTCATTGGCCGTACGGCGCGACATATCCAGCCCATGAGGTAGCAAACCCAGAATCGTCACGACACCCAATCCCATGATTCCCACTGCAAGAACGACCTCTACAAGAGAGAAGCCTGACTTGATTGAAGAAGGGAGCCGACTGCCGGAGAAGAGAGAGTTCGCTTTCATGGGAAGGGTGGTAGCGTGCGGTTTCTAGCTTGTGGATTTGGACCTAATACTGGGATTTGCGTTGAGATTACCCAGATTGCCCACGTAGCGTCAATTTAAATACATGGTAAATACCGACGCCCAGTGCCATTCCAGGCACGAAATTCGGAAATTCGGGGCATTTTAGACCCGCTTCCGCTCAAAAACATACAGCCGAGCGTTCTCGGCGATGCCAAACTTCGGACCGAAAAAGCCACGGCTTAGAAGCTCTTTTCTGAGGTAAAACATCATTCCAGCGTGGGAAACCATCAAATGGTCCTCCTTTTGCGCCTCGATAAGATCTGCCACACGCCTCATCCGTCCGAGAAAATCATCTCGAAGCCGACGCTGAGATTCATGGCCAGTCATCCAGGCTAGCCGCACCAGCCAGGTCCATAGGCTGAAGGGAAGTCGCAGGTACCTCGACTGAAAAGGCGCAAACTCGGCCTCCCGAAGCTCAGAGAGTGGAAAAATCTCGCCTGCATACACCGCTTGGGCTGTTTGATGAGCCCGAGACAAGTCACTAGCATAGCATCGAGCCCAGTTCCCACCTTCGAGCGACAGAGGAACTGGGGAAACCGCTGCGGAATCATACCTAGCCCGCCATGCCAGGAGTTCATCCATCGTCACCCACCCTCTCGGCATTGGCTCCAAAACCTGAAAATGACGAATTAATCCGACTCGCATGGCTGACTTTAATGAGCAGGAAAGGTGAACGCATCCATTCGTGTAGCCAAGTTAATGCCTAGCGGCCGGTGGCATGGCTTGATGATGAAATTCACCTCTTCCCGATGCACCACAGGTTCTTGTGACCGCGAATGAAGAGCTGTCCATCGGAGACGGCGACGCTTCCGATGATTTTTTCGCCAAGGGTGTTCGTGGCTAGCAGCTCAAATTTGGGGCTGGCTTTAAAGACGAAGCAGTCTCCACCTTGGTTCGCGGCATAGCATTTTCCATCGGCGCTGAGGACGAGGGAAGACCAGTTCTGGCCGGTGGGACCAGGGCCTTTGAGGCGCTCAGCGTAAATCAGTTCGCCCGTTTTGAGGTCGCGACATTCAGCGATGCCGCCGTCGCTGAGAATATAGTGATGGCCTTCATGGATGACTCCACTGCCGATGCGCTGGCTGACTTTTGGCAGGTGCCAGAGTCTTTTTTCAGTCACGTCGCCTTCTCCGCCGGCTTTGACGGCGACCCCCTTGCCGCCGTAGCCGCCAAAGGCAATCACGACGTTTTCTGGCGTCATAAGCGGGGAGTTATAGACCAGAGCGTTCAGACCGTCGCAGGTCCAGAGCTGCTTGCCTGCGGTCGGGTCAAAGGCGGCCACGCGGCCAGGATAGCTGAGGATGAGTTCATAGCGGCTGCCGACCTTGCGGAAGAGCGGGTCTGCCCAGGAGCCGAGCCATTTTTTGTCTGAGCCTTCGCCGGAAGCACCGCCGGGCTCGTCGTGCTGCCAGAGGGTGTTGCCGGTTTTTAGATCAAAGGCATACAGCGTCGTCTTGGCACCAGGGCCAAAATTGAGGAAAACTCGGTCTCCAGCGATCACGGGTGATGTGCCATTACCCCAGATGTGGTGCTGCTTGCCGAGGTCGGTGCGCTTCCAGAGTTCCTTGCCATTCATGTCGTAGCAAAAGACACCCGCGCTGGCGTGGAAGACGACGATCTGTTCGCCATTGGTGGCCGGAGACGCAGCACAGTAAGGGTTGGTGGCGTGAGTCAGTTCAGGCTCCTTATAGGTAGTGCCAGCTTCCCAGAGCTGTTTGCCCGTCTTGCGGTCAAAGCAGAGCAGCAGGCGCTTCCCGATCTTTTCGATGGCCTGGGTGATAAGGACCTTGTCACCCCACACGACAGGTGTGGAGTTCCCACGATCGGGCAGCTCGACTTTCCAGGCCACATTCTCGGTCTGGCTCCACTTTTCTGGCAGGCCGGACTCAGTCGTGGTGCCGTCACCATTGGGGCCGCGCCACATGGGCCAGTTCGCCGCCTGAACGGAGAGCAATGGAAGGAGGGCGGAGAAAATGAGTCGTTTCATGGAGATGGTTTAAACTTGAGCCATGAACGCATGAAAAAAGCGGAGTTGGTCAGCCAACTCCGCCTTTCGTGAATTTGCAGACAGCCTAGACTTCAGCGGGCGATCTTCTTGCCGAACTTGTCAGGAGCCGAGTCAAAGCGGGCTTTGCAGTTCACGCAGCAAAAGCCGATGGTCTTGCCTTTATACTCGGAGGTCACTCCTGGCTTGATGGGCTTGCCACTCATGATGCAGGTAGAATTCACGGGAGCAGCGCTGGCAGAACCAAGAGCAATCAGCGCGAAGAAGAGGATGCGTTTCATAGTGAATGGTGTGGGATTCGAATGTTTAGCAGAGTGCATTTTTGCAAAAATGCCTTCCTTCGTACGAATCTCAAATCGCAGGAGATGGCAAAAGGAAACGCGGCTTTTTTCAATCCACCGGCTCCATCTCCAGGCGGTAAAGTCCGCCGTCCTGGGAGAGCAGGATGGGCTCGCCATCAGGATCTGCGGTGACGAGCGTGGGATTGAACTTATGCGGATGAGGCCCGCGCTGGAGCACGAGGCGGCGCATCGGGTGTGCTTCGGCATCCATCTCCAGCGCCCAGACATGGCCGTAGCCCCAGTCGGCGAAGAGGTAGGCACCATCGAGCCCCGCGAGCTTGCTGCCACGATATAGATGCCCGCCGACGATGCAGATGCCCTCGCCTCTGAGACGCGTGTAGGCGTGGACGGGATCGGTGGAGTCGGTGCCTGCCAGCAGCGGCTTCGGATGGAAAGCGGTGCCCGTGGGGCCTTCGCGATGACTCCAGCCGTAGTTGGCACCAGGTTTGATGAGATTGATCTCCTCCCACAGATCCTGGCCGACATCGGCGCACCAGAGGCGGCCTGTTTTGGCATCAAAACTGAGACCCCAGGGATTCCGCAAACCAACAGCGTAGATCTCCTTCCGCACCATCTGATCCTTGGCGAAGGGATTGTCCTCCGGGATGGCATAAGGCAGCGCGCCATTGCGACCATTCACATCGATGCGCAGCACCTTGCCATGCAGCACCCAGGGATTCTGAGCCAGCGCGTAGGGGTCATCTCTCATGCCTCCATCACCGAGCGCGATGTGGAGCATGCCATCCGGCCCGAAGAGCAAATGACCGCCCCAGTGATCCGCCAGCGGCTGCTGGATCTCCAGCACCACGCGCTCCGTCTCCGGCATGGCGGTGGGTGCATCACCCAGCGTGGCTTTCATCTCGCTGATGACCGTGCGCCGAGGTTCATTCTGCGTGTAGCTGAGGTAAAAGAGGCGGTTCGTGGCGAACTGAGGATGAAAGGCGATGCCATGCACGCCCTCCTCGAAAAGCAGGATGTCCTTCATGCGCTCGCGGAAGTCGAGGAATGGCCGCCAGGTGGCATCCTCCACGCGAACCGCGCAGAACTCACCGCGCTGCATCGCCACCACCTGCTCGCCTTTGCCTTCCGGGATCGTGGCGAGCATGACAGGCGAGTCGAACTCGCGCTCGAAGGTTAGTCTTGCGAGACGGAACCCAGGCAGTGGCTCCTCGGGAATGTCCGGCGGAGGGATGATCGGCGTGGTGACTTGCAGGAGATCATTCTCCGGCGAGGCCGCGGAAGCAGAGACCGTGAAAAGCGACGCACCTAGGGCGAGCACGATCCGAAGTGAAGGGGGGAAGATCATTGGGGGGAAATGACGTCCCCATGATCCGCACTCATCATGCCACACGGCAACGCCATTCCGGCTTCCTTCGAATGTCGAGAAACACACCGAACCTCATTCTATATGAGGCTCGATGGTCAGGCTCATCACTTCGACTGCAGCACCAGCATCAGCGCATCCAGCCGCAGGCGAGCTCCGCCGAGCGCTTCTTCCAGCGCAGTGATCTGGGCTTTGAGAGCTTCGATCTCTTCCGGGCGCACGTGATCGTTGTGCACGCGCAGCGCTTCGAGCCGGTCGATCTCCGCCTGGATCTTTTCCTTCATGGTGGTGATGGCTTCGGCGACGAGCTTCTTCATCTCCGTCTCGGCGATCTTGCGCGAGGCACTGAGCATGTCGGGGAAGAGCTTCTTGCGCACGGGTGGCTTTTCCAGCAGGCGCGTGGGGTTGCTCTTGTCGAGCTTGGCATGCAGGTAGGCGGTGTCGCTGCGACGATCTTTGCCCGCATGATCCACGACCACACGGATGGGCACGGGGGCCAGGAAACGGTCGGCATTCAGGGCAGAAGGTGCCACGCATTCGACGACGAAGTGCGTCTCCAGCATGAGTCCTTCGACACCTGATCCACGCCATGCAGCGAAGCTGGAATTGCCACCTTCACCGCCGAGCAGCAGGTCCAGCGCACCACGCACGATGGGGTGATCCGGCGTGAGCAAAGCGATGTTTTCCCGCGTGATGGCACGCTGGCGATCAAAGGTGACGGTCAATCCTTCCTCGGGCAGTGCCGGGAAGGCATCGGTGATCAAGTCGCCGCGCTTGAAGACGTAGCTGCGGTTCTCCATCTCCTCCACTTCGAGCCCGAAGTGATCCACGAGGCGGATGAAGAACTCCTCAAATTCATCGTCGGCATCGAGCTTGCGGATGATATCAATCACCGCATCGGCCTGCTCGGGTTTGCAGGAGTTCAGCTCGAGCAGTCGATCATGGCCACGCTCCAGCTTCTTCGTCACCTGACTGCGCAGCGTCTTGGTTTCCTTCAGGAAAGCGGTTAGCGCCTTGGCATTAAAGTCTTCCAGCAGCGGGTTCAGCGAGTCCTGCAAGCCCTGGGCGATCTCGGTGGCACCGTGGAGGTTCTTTTCAAAGGCGTCGAGGCCTTCATCATACCAGCGGGCCAGCACTTCCTCGGCGCTCGCTTTGATGTAGGGCACGTGGATGTGGATCGTGCTCGTCTGGCCGATGCGGTCCAGTCGGCCGATCCGCTGCTCGATCAACTCGGGGTCAGGCGGCAGGTCAAAGAGCACCAAATGATGCGCGAACTGGAAGTTGCGGCCCTCGCTACCGATCTCAGAACAGAGCAGGATGCGGGCACCCGCCTCCTCTTCGGCAAAGAAAGCCGCCTGACGGTCGCGCTGCATCAGCGTGAGACCTTCATGGAAGAGCGCGGCGGTCACATTCACCTCGCGCAGCAGGCGCTCATTGATCTCCTCGGCCAGCTTTCGCGTTCGGCAGATGAGCAGCACCTTTTGTTCGCCCAGTTTCTTCAGCAAAGCCGCGAGCCACTTGACCTTCGCCTCCAGCGGATCATCCCCGCCGTCGATGGGCGCAAGCTGTGCCTTGCGTTCGGGGAAGCCGCTCAGCGCCGCACGCGTGTTGCGGAACATCACACGGCCTGTGCCGAACTCATCCAGCAGCGCCGCCACGAGCTTTTCGCGTGCGCCTTCGGTGCCATCCTTCGTCTCCTTCGCCAGCGACTGCACGTGCGGGGATTTTTTGGCAAAGAGCTTCTGGTCCGCCGCGCTGAGGTTCTTTCCCTCCAGCAGACGATCCACCGCACTGGCCACCTCTTCGTAGTGCTTCGACTCTTCCAGGAACTGCTCCAGATCGGCGTAGCGGTTCGCATCCAGAAGGCGCAGACGGGCAAAGTGGCCCTCGGGTCCGAGCTGTTGGGGTGTGGCAGTCAGCAGCAGCAGGCCGGGGATCTTCGCCGTCAGCGTCTCCACCATCGCGTAGCTGGCGCTCGCGCCCTGCGTGCTCCATTCCAGATGATGCGCCTCATCCACGATCAGCAGGTCCCAGCCGGCCTCCATCGCTTGCGCGGCGCGGTTCGGCGACTTCGCCAGGAAAGTGGTGCTGCAAATGACGAGCTGGCTTTCCAGGAAAGGATTCGCGCTTTCCTCCTCCGTCTCCACCTCGTCGCAGCGATTCTCGTCATAGATCGAGAAGCAGAGATGGAAGCGGCGATACAGCTCCACGAACCACTGATGCACCAGCGCATCCGGCACCAAGATCAGCACACGCTCCGCGCGGCCCGTGAGGTGCAGGCGATGCAGGATCAGCGCCGCCTCGATGGTCTTGCCCAGGCCCACTTCATCCGCCAGCAGCACACGCGGCACGAGACGATTGCCCACTTCATTCGCGATGAACATCTGATGCGGCAGCAGGTCCACACGCCCGCCGCAGAGCCCACGCACCGTGGACTGGCGGATCTGCGCGCGGCGCTGCAGCGCCTCCACACGCAGGTCAAAGGTCACTAGGTCATCGATCTGGCTCGCCATCAGACGGTCCTGCGGTTTGCTGAAACTGATCGTATCCGCCAGTTCCGCCTCGCTGATCTCCACGTCCTTGCCTTTGTAAAAGAGCATCCCCTGGCGCTCCTCCGTGCTCTCCACTTCGATCTGCTTGCCCTCGTGAGTTTTGACCGTGTCCCCCGGCTGGAAGCGCACCCGGCGCAGCGGTGCTCCCATGAGTGAGTATTGGCGCATCTCCCCAGCCGCTGGGAAAAAGAGTTCCACGCGCCCAAACTGGGCCTTCATGACTACACCAAGCCCCAGTTCGGGCTCATTGTTACTGACCCAGCGTTGTCCAGGAAGAGGTTGTTCCATGTTTTCGAGAAAAAGGGCCGCGATGGTAGGGGCGCAAGTCCCTTCTGCAAGCTCGATTCCAGGCGGATCAATGCTGGAGCAGCACGCCGCAAGGCATGATTGCTTTTTTCCCTCACCGATCTTCGTAATTCCTAAGCTCGCAGCTTCCTCAGGCAGCCGAGCGATGCCTCTCAGACCTATAGCTTTCGCAGCCCCTGACATGGTTTTGCCTTGTCAAAGCACCGCTGTTTCCCGCAGTCTTCTTCTGCATGAAGACGGCCCCTTCCGACAACCTACCGGACGATACCTCAGCGGATGCATTTTATGCCTGGGCCACCGATCCCAGCCGCACCCTGGAGGAGAGCTACGGCATCCTCCAGCTCCTCGAGTTCGCCTATGCACGGCACTATCGCGGCGAGGATAAAGGCAAATACAAGTTAATTGAAGAAGAAGCACAGGCACAACAGCCACAGCCAACAGAAAAAACAGAAAAGCCAGACAT
>JAGKWZ010000430.1 GCA_021151605.1 Verrucomicrobiaceae bacterium | reverse complement strand
GCCCATCATTGATGGTTTCCTCGCCAGTCGCGGCATCATCAAGGAAGGCTACCTCGGCATCCTCAGTGCTCCACCGGAGCAGAGGCCGCGTGCCTTGGAAATCGTGTTCGAGACTCCCGCGCTCGCGCCGATGCCGCAGCAGGTCAAAGCCACCGTCGCCGCCGTAAAGCGCATCCTCGCCGAATACCGCGAACTCCAGGCCTACGCCGCGAACTTGTAAAACGAGTTTTCCAACTCGTTCCACCGCGTCGCCACACCCAAACCCAACGAGTTAGAAAACTCGTTTTACGCTTCGATGTCCCGTCCACGTCACGTCTTGCCTGGCTTCAGGCTCTCCCTCGGTTTCACCGTCACCTACTTGAGCCTTCTCGTGCTCTTTCCGCTCTCCATGCTCGCGTGGAAAGCGGCGAGTGGCGGCTGGGAGCACTTCATCGAGACACTCACGCACGAGCGCGTGCTCGCCTCGCTCAAACTCAGCTTCAGCACCGCCTTCGTCGCTGCGCTGGTGAATGGCGTCTTCGGCCTGCTCACGGCCTGGGCACTGGAACGCTACGCGTTTCCAGGTCGCCGACTGCTCGATGCCATGGTCGATCTGCCGTTTGCCCTGCCCACCGCCGTCGCGGGCATCGCGCTTGTCACGCTGTATGCGCCGAATGGCTGGATCGGCTCGTTTTTGGCTCAACACGACATCAAGGCCGCCTATGCGCCGCTCGGCATCACCATCGCGCTGACCTTTGTCGGCTTTCCCTTCGTCGTGCGCACCTTGCAGCCGGTGATTGCCGATCTCTCGATGGATGTCGAAGAAGCCGCCGCCTGCCTCGGCGCGAATCGTTGGCAGACGCTCACTCGCGTCGTCTTTCCCGCCCTGCTGCCCTCCACGCTCGCGGGCATGACCCTCGCCTTCGGTCGCGCCGTCGGCGAATACGGCAGCGTCGTCTTCATCTCCGGCAATCTCCCTTTTAAGACCGAGATCGCCCCGCTTCTCATCACCATGCGCCTTGAAGAATACGACTACGCCGGTGCTGCGACCATCGGCGTCGTCATGCTGGCCGCCAGCTTCGGCATTCTTCTCGTTTCAAACTTCCTCACCAACTGGAGCCGCAGCCGCACAGGGCGGCAATGACGAAACCAGAATGGCGAATGACGAATGAAATCCGAATTCGCCAACCTCCCACCTTCGTCATTCGAGCTTCGACATTCATTCGTCATTCCTCATTCGCCATTCGTCATTTTCCAATCATGGCCGCCATCATCCTCCATCAAACTCACACCCGGCCTCGCAAAGCCACCTCCGAGTCGCCTTTCTCCCGCTGGCTCATCATCGGCATCGCCGTGGCGTTCATGGGCTTGATGTTCGTGCTGCCGCTGGTCGTCATTTTCCAGGAAGCGTTCCGCAAAGGCTGGGAAGGCTATGTCGAGGCCTTTGACGACCGCGCCACGACACATGCCATCTGGCTCACGTTGCAGGTCGCTGCGATCACGGTGCCGTTGAACACGCTTTTTGGCCTCGCGGCGGCTTGGTGCGTGTCGCGCTTCCAGTTTCGTGGCAAACGATTCCTCACGGCGCTGATCGAACTGCCGCTGTGGGTCTCGCCAGTCATCGCGGGCATGGTTTATGTGCTGCTGTTTGGGGCACAAGGTCTCTTCGGGCCGTCGCTGAAGGAGCACGGCATCAAAATCATCTTCGCGCTGCCTGGCATCGTGCTCAGCACCATCTTTGTGACCTTTACCTTCGTCGCGCGAGTGCTCGCGCCGCAGATGGAAGCACAGGGCCAGGCCGAAGAAGAGGCCGCCATGACGCTCGGCGCGAATGGCTGGCAGATGTTCTGGCGTGTCACCTTGCCGAAGATCAAATGGGGCCTGCTCTACGGCATCATCTTGTGCAATGCCCGCAGTATGGGCGAATTCGGCGCGGTGTCCGTTGTAAGCGGCCACATCCGCAACAAGACCAACACCGTGCCGCTGCACATCGAAGTTTTATACAACGAATACCAGTTTGTCCCCGCCTTTGCCGTCGCGTCCGTGCTCGCACTGCTCGCGCTGGTAACCCTGATTTTGAAAACTCTCACGACCACCAAACGAGGAGCAGCATGAGCATCCACATCCACCACATCTCCAAATCCTTCGGCAGCTTCAACGCACTGAAGAACGTCGATCTCGAAGTCAAAACCGGCGAACTCGTCGCCCTGCTCGGCCCCAGCGGCAGTGGCAAGACCACGCTCCTGCGCATCATCGCCGGACTCGAATTCGCCGATGAAGGCGCGGGCAGCATCGAGTTTCACGGCAGCGATGTCACCAACCGCACCGCCTACGAGCGCAAAGCTGGCTTCGTGTTTCAAAACTACGCGCTCTTCAATCACATGACCGTCGCCGAAAACATCGCCTTCGGCCTCCGCGTCATGAAGCGGCCCGATCGGCCCTCGCGTGAGGACATCGACCGCAGCGTCACCGAGTTGCTGCGCCGCATCGCCCTCGAAGGCTACGGCGACCGCTACCCCACGCAGCTCAGCGGCGGCCAGCGGCAACGCGTCGCGCTCGCCCGCGCCCTCGCCGTCGGTCCGCAGGTCCTGCTGCTTGATGAGCCCTTCGGCGCTCTCGACGCCAAAGTGCGCAAAACACTGCGTAAATGGCTCCGTCAGTTCCACGACGAAACGCGAGTCACCACGCTCTTCGTCACCCACGACCAAGACGAAGCCTTCGAACTCGCCGACCGCGTCGTCATCCTCCACGAAGGCCACATCCAGCAAGTCGGCTCGCCCACTCAACTCCGCGAGAACCCGAAAAACGAGTTCGTCGCCGACTTCCTCGACTGCGTGATGATTTGATCCTCATCCCAGGCCGATCCGAACGACGGAAGGCCATCCTGCCGATCCCAACAGGAAGGTTTTCACTCTCGAATTCTCCGACACCTACCCGGCCACGGGTGGCGCGGCTCCCCCCACGTCACCCTCATGAAAAAAGCCCTCTTCGGAGGCCTCGGCATCGTCGTCGCGGCCTTCAGCACACCTCTTCTTGCTCAAACCAACGGCACCTGGACCAATGCCACCTCCAACTCCGCCTGGATCACCACCACGAACTGGTCCGGCGGCCTCGTCGCCGATGGCGTGGATGCCATCGCGGACTTCAGCACGCTCGACATCGCCGCGAATCGCACGGTGAACCTTGGCGCGAGCCGCAGCATCGGCACGCTCATCTTTGGCGATGCCACCACGCCCTCGAACAACTGGGCGCTCGCAAACGGCAGTGGCGGTCCCTGGACGCTCGCGCTCGCCACGAGCAGCGGAGCGCCCGTGATCCAAGTCGTGAACCAAACGGCGACAATCACCGCCTTGCTCGGCGGCACACAAGGCTTCACGAATAACGGCGCAGGCGCTCTCACGCTCAACAACGCATCAAACACCCTCAGCGGCGGCATTTCACTCGCCGCAGGCACGCTGAACTTCACCAGCGGATCGCTCGGCACGAACCTCGTGACCTTCACTGCGAATGCCACGCTCGGCTGGAGTGCGGGCAATACGCAGGACATTTCCGCACAAATGAAGGTGGAAGACGGCGTCACCGCCGTGCTCGCCACCGGAGCGAACAGCGTCATCTTTGGCAGCGCCATCCAAACCGGTGCGACGGGCAATGCCTCGATCACGAAAACCGGCGCTGGCACGCTGACTTTCACTGCCGTGCAAAGCTACACGGGCACCACACGCATCAACGGCGGTCGAATCGTGCTCGGGGGCAATGACCGGCTCGCGGTGACCAGTTCACTGATTTTGGGCCAAGGCGCCGGAAGCGGCGTTTTGCAGCTCGGCGATGCCTCAGCGGCTTCTGCGCAAACTTTGGACTCCATCGCCATCGCAGGCAGCGGCACCGCGAATGCCATCGTGGGCGGAAATGCCGCGAATTCAGCGCTCACGATCAACAACAGCGCCGCCGTCGTGTTCGCCGGGCAGCTCGGTGGAGCCGCAGCGAATGAAAACAACCTCACACTGACCAAACTCGGTGCTGCGGCGCTCACGTTGAGCAATGCTGCGA
>JAGKWZ010000429.1 GCA_021151605.1 Verrucomicrobiaceae bacterium | reverse complement strand
AGGCAATCAAGCCATCCGCTGGCGGACTTCACATCGCTGGCGAAATCTTTATCCGCAGCCAGCTCATCCAGGTAGCCAAAAGCCTTCTTAGCTATGGCGCCATCCTTCGTTTTCCAGGCCTCATCCGCGCAGCGCTCGGCCTGCTGCATCAGGGCGTTAGCGAGCACCGCGCAGCCTTCACGGTAGTAGCGATGCCCGGGCTTGAACACCACCCGCGCCGCTGCGGCAGAGGCCCGTGCAAATTCCAAATGCTTCTCCCACTGCTGACGGTGGGCCGCCACGCGGGACAAAGAGGCATAGGCGTGATCGGCCACCGGATTGCGATCCTGGTAGATCACCTTACCCATCTCCAGCGACTCTAGCAGGTAGGGCTCCGCCTCCTCGAACCGCCGGCCGAGCACCAAGTCGTGCCCCAGATTGTCCAGGCAGTTTACTACATCCGGGTGCGGCTTCGGGTGCAGCCGACGCAAGACGCCCAGATTTTCCTTCATCACCTCCACAGCCTCTCCCACCCGCTTGGTATTGAAGAGCACCGCTGACAGAGTGTTCGGCGCACCGGAAAGCCTAGGCTCTCCAAAATGTTTCCTCCAAAGCGCCACGGCCGCACGGGCAGAGCTTTCGCCCTCCGCTGCCCGGCCTGATTTGACCAGGGCAAAGGCGAGCATGTTATGCAGCTCACCGGTTCGGACATCCTCCTCCCCATAGAGCCGCTGCCGAATCTCCAGCGCCCGACGTAGATCCGACACCGCCTCCTTTGATCGCCCCAGCGACTCCAGGCTCGAGCCCCGATTCATGAGCGCCCCGGCCAGCACCGGATCATCCCCCGAGTGGCGGGCGCTCACCAACTGCATCTGCCGCTCCGCCTGCGCGAAGGCTAGGTCATACTCGTCGATGGACTCATACGTGTGGGCCATGATGCCGTGCAGTTCCGCCGCCACCTCCGGCTGCCCGGCCAGCTCGGTGTCGATGTTCTTTGCCGTCTCGTCCAGAATCTCGCGCACCATCGTCGTATCCCGCCCCAGCGCCTTCGATGGCCCGGCCTGCTCCAGCACACGCTTCAGGAAGGCAGACACCTGCTCACTCTTCGTCAGTGCCGTCTTCGCCTCTAAGTAGAGCACGGTGGATGTGGCCACGCCAGCCAACAGCACCATTACGATCGCTGCCGCTGCGCTGACGGCCAGTTTATTCCTCTGGGTAAAACGGGTGATGAGATACCACGTGGTCGGAGGTCGGGCATTGACCGGCTGCTGATGCAGAAAGGCGAGCAAGTCATCGGCGAAGGCGTTCGCTGAGTCATAGCGCCTCGTCCGATCCCTCTCCAGAGCCTTCACCGCGATCCAATCCAGATCACCTTTCACCAAGCCAATCAGCTTTGGCCCCTCAACTCGCTGCATCGCTCCGAGTTGCTTACGTTGCTCCTCCGTGAAGGACTTGATGCGTGTGCTGGGACGCTGCGCATCTCGATCACGCCTGGCTTTGCCGTCCGCACCGACCCGAAACGGCACCTGTCCGGTGAGCAGCTCGTAAAGCACGACGCCGAGACTGTAGATGTCCGCGCGAGTGTCGATGTCCATGCCCGGCTCCGCCTGCTCCGGGCTCATGTAGGCAGGCGTGCCCATGAGCAGATCCATCCGCGTGACCAGTGTATTCTCCGTCAGCCGTGACTCGCCCGTGGCTTTGGCGATGCCAAAGTCGATCACCTTGGGAACAGGCTTCCCATCCACGGATGCCACCAGCAGGTTTGAGGGCTTCAAGTCACGATGAATGATGCCCTTTTGATGCGCATGCTGCACTGCCCGACAAACCTCCGCGAACAAAGTCAGCCGCTCCGTCAGAGTCAGTGACTGCTCATTGCAATACTTCGTCAGTGGTGCGCCACGCACCAGTTCCATCACAAAGTAAGGCCGCCCCGTCGGCGTCGCCCCCGCATCGAATACCTTCGCGATGTTTGGATGATCCAGCACCGCCAGCGCCTGCCGCTCCGCCTCAAACCGTGAGATCACCTCCCGTGTGTCCATCCCCAGCTTGATGATCTTCAGCGCCACCTCCCGCCGCACCGGCTTTGACTGCTCCGCCCGCCACACACTGCCGAAACCACCTTCACCGAGCACCTCGATCAAGGTGTAGTGCCCGATCTGATCTCCCGCCTTTTCTGCATAGGCTGGCTGGAAGCTCATCGGCTCTGTAGGCAGCTCCGCGGCAAGATCGGCTCCCTCTGCTGATCCCAGCTCATCAAAGAGATCGTGCACGAATTGATGAAGGCTTTCGCTCATTGCGAAGGCATGATGGCAAGAGGCAATCGAAAGATCAACCTCCGCCTCATCAGCTCCAGGCATCAAACCTCAACGCAGCGGTAGAGTGATATTGGGATGATACACCTCACACTCCTTTTTGTGCAGCCAGACACTCATCCAGAAGGCCAGCACTCCGCTCACGACCACGGCCAGGATTCCATGCCGGGCATAGCGTGACTTCGTCAAAGCCATGGCCAGCAGGCTGATCCCGGCCACCAGGTAGTAAACCCAGGCGGTGTCCTGACGGAGCTGTGTCTGCTTTTCGATCATCTGCCCAAAGGACACCGGCCTGGTGGCGAGGATGCGCGGCGTGGCCTCCAGCAGGAAAGAGAGGTAGGGCCACACACTCGCGCAGGAGAGGGTGATGACGCCCAGTGCCAGTAGGCGCGTCTTTTTCTCTCCCACCAGAAAGGCCATGATGAGAAAGGTCAGCCCGATCCCCAGGCCGTAGAGTGGCAGCGACTCCAGCAGCAGGTGCGCGTATTGAGGATCGCGCACGCTCTGCCAGAGGTCGGTGAGTTCGCGCCACATGTGAGTCGGTCAAAGGGTGGCGCGGAGGAAGGCCTTCACGGCGGCATCCATGGCCTCCAGTGGATGCGTCTCCAGCGGCAGTGACTTGAGCGTTTCCAGGGAAGGATGCACAGGCTCAGTGCCCGTGGCTTCCTGCACGACTTCGGGGAACTTCGCCGGACTGGCGGTGCTCATCACCACGCTCACGCGGTCCTCAGCCATGTCGGTAAAGGCACAGGCGGTGTGGGGGTCGATCACGTATTGGGATTCATTCCACACGTTGGCGATGACCTGGGAGATCGTGGCGTCATCCATGCGGCTGCTGCGGAAGCTGGAGGGCACCTTCGGGAAGGTCACCTTTTCACCTGCCTTCATGCACTTCATCACATCGCGCACGCGACCCTGATCTTTACCCAGCATGAAGTAAAGGTAGCGCTCAAAGTTCGACGCGGCCTGGATGTCCATACTCGGCGCATGGCTGGGGATGACCGAGCCCTGCTGGTAATCACCGCTGGTGAAGAAGCGATGCAGGATGTCATTTTGATTCGTCGCCACGCGGAAGGAGCCGCAGGGCATGCCCATCTGCTGGCACATCCAGCCGGCCAGGACATTGCCAAAGTTCCCCGTGGGCACCACAAACTCCACGGTGGCGCGCACGTCTGGCGGCAGGCGCAGCCAGGCCCAGATGTAATAAACACACTGAGCCAGCACTCGGGCGATGTTGATGCTGTTCACGGCGGAGAGATTCACCTCACGGACGAACTCCTGATCTCCGAAGCACTCTTTCACGACGCGCTGGGCATCATCAAAGGTGCCAGGGACCGGGATGGCGTGGACATTTGCCGCCCCCGTGCAGGCCATCTGCCGCTCCTGCAGCGGAGCCACACGCCCGTTGGGATAAAGGATAAAGATCTCGATGCCCTCCTGCCCCATGCAGCCATGAATGGCTGCACTGCCGGTATCACCCGAAGTGGCACCGAGCACGGCCAGCTTCTTCCCGCTGAGTTTCACCTGCCGCTTGTAGAGCAGGCCGAGCAGTTGCAGCGCGAAGTCCTTGAAGGCCAGTGTAGGACCATGCCAGAGTTCCAGGACATAGGTCTTGTCAGAGAGTTTCTTCAAAGGGGCGACCTCAGGCGTGTCAAAGCGCCGGTAGGCCTCCGCAGTGAGCGTATGCCACTCTTCCTTCGGGATCTCAGGACCAAAGGTGGAGAGGAACTCCGCCGCCAGTTCCGCATAACTT
>JAGKWZ010000428.1 GCA_021151605.1 Verrucomicrobiaceae bacterium | reverse complement strand
GGTCAGGCCTTCGGTGCTGGCGCGGGCTCGGAGTGCGGCGATGGCTTCGGTGGCTTGGTTGGCAGTGGCGAGTCGTTTGATCTCGGCCAGCGTCGGCGCGGGGACGGGCTCGGCTTTGACCGGAGTAGTCATGGGAGCAGGCGCAGGCGCCGGAGGGGAATCGGTGCCGGCGAGGTAGATGTCATCGCCGACGAGGCGGGAGTATTCGGCGGGGATCTGCTGGCCGCTGGAGCGGTCCAGCACGGCGGCGCGGGTGCGTTTGAAAACTTGCTCGATGGTGAGTCCGGGGGTGCGCAGATGACGGAGGAGTTCCTCGGTGTAGAGGCCGTTCGTGCCGTCGCCATCCAGCGCGGTTTGTCCGGCATCGGTGGCGAAGGCGATGAGTGATCCGGCGGGCGGTTTCATCTCGGCGAGACCTCCGGGAGTGCCTGCGGCATCGCGGGTACGACCTGTGCGGGCGAGCGCGGTGGTGCGGCAGGCATCGAGGATGATGAGATTGCACTGAGCGCCGCCGGATTTCAGATCGGCGACGGCTTGCTCGATGTTGAAGAGTCGCGTCTCGGCCATGAGGCGCAGTGTGACATCGTCCGCACCTTCGGGCTGGTAGCCGGACTTGATGGGCAGCAGGTAGTTGGAGCCCGCGACGCTGATGCCATGCCCGGCGAAGTAGAAGAGCGCGACTTCTTTGCCCGTGAGCGTGGCGCGGAAGGCGAGCAGGGCCTTCAGGAGCTGATCGCGGGTCACGTTTTCCTTCAGCTCGACGGTGAAGCCGAGTCCCTTCAGCGCGGCAGCCACGGCGCGGGCGTCATTGACGGTGTTTCGCAGAGGTCCGGCAGCAGGTTCATACTTGGCATTGCCAATGACGAGCGCAGTGCGTGGGGTCTGGGCGGGCAGGCATGGGCTGGCGAGCAGCAGCAAAAGGGCTATGAGCAGTCGTGGCATGGTGGGAGGGAAGTGGTTGCGTGCCGGGCAGGGAAGGCAAAAGAATGGAGGCACAAAATGATGCCGTCCAGCCAAGCTCTCTGCCGCCTTGCCATCTTCGGGTCCGTGCTCGCCCTCGCCGCCTGCACCAGCACGAAGCCTTCGGGAAAAAGCGCGGAAGCCGTGCTGGTGCCAGGAGATCCCACCGCGCCCTCGCAGGTGACGCCGAGCGAGTCGCTGAGCATCGCGGCCAGCTACGCGAAACACTCTTGGCGACCTTTTGCTCGAAACATCCTGCATGGCGCGGACCCGGCAGGCGTGGTGGTGAACACTCCCGACGCCAGTTTTAACGATGAAAAGCAGCGCGCGGGCTGGTGGCTGCCGGGCGAGATGAATCAGGGCGTGCCTTACAAATGGGGCGGTTTTGATGATCTGGCGGCTTTTGATCAAGGTGTGGCCGCTGGGCGAGCGGCGGGCGATGTGTCCTCCGCCGCGAAGCGTGTGGCTGATAATGCCGGAGTAAGTGCCAATGCGGCAGGCGTCGATTGCTCGGGCTTCATCTCCCGCTGCTTGAAGCTGCCCACGGTCCATGACACGACGCAGCTTCCCGCTGTTTGCGCCCCCATCGCTGCTGCTGATCTGCGTCCCGGCGATCTGCTGAACATTCCGCGCGGTCATGTGGTGCTGTGTGCTGGCTGGGCGCGCCCAGACAGGTCATGGATCTATTTTTACGAGACCGGTGGCCCACCAGACTACTGGCGGCCTGGGCTGAAAGAAGCCCCGCTCGCCGAGATGCTGGAGCTTGGCTACCAGCCGTTGCGCTATCGCGGCATGGCCCGTGAGCCGGGCGTATCTGGGAAAGAGGTGCTGACCCGCAGCCTGCGCGCGAAGTCGGCGGTGGTGACAGAGCCGGTGATCGGGGAGCCGTGATCCCACCCTGACTGTCATCTTCAACGGCTGATGACCGTGACTTCGCGGCGGTTTGCAGGGAGCTGGCGGGCGTGGGTTTCTCCTGGTGCGAATCGGCGCAGTTGCTGAAGAAAGGCTGGCAGTTGGGATTCGACATGGCTGTCATTGATCTTGAGAGTGAGCGTAAACCAGCGCGGATGTAGAAGGTGGGCGAGGCGCTCCACATATTTGATGGCCAGCCCGGGTTGGAGGTTCATGTCTGAGGCAAGTAGGTCGATCTGCGGGGGGAGATCATGACGGGCGACTTCGCCAGCAGGAATGGGAAGGTGTGTGTAGTTCGGGTGAGAAAGCACGCGGGGGTCCATAGCCCCGGTGTCCACTCCGATGACTTTCATGCCGCGCTGGAGCAGTGCCCAGGATGCGCCGCCTGGAGCGCTGCCCAGTTCTAGGGCTGTTTTGCCGATGAGATTTCCGGGCGAGTCCAAGTCCAGCCAGGCAAGAGATTGCTCCATTTTCAGCCAAGCGCGAGAAGGGGCATCTGGCGGGAGCTTTATTCGGCTGAGTGCGCCCGGGCTGGGGTGAGCAGCGAGGCCGGATCTGTGAAAGCCGATGAACCAAGGCTCAGTCTCTGCACCGATGATGATGTCCAGTATGTGCAGACCACGTGGCTTTAATTGGATCAGCCGCATGAGTTCAGCCTGAATGTGGTCGATCTCATTCCAGGCTTCGTCTGGCAAAACCTCTTCGCCGTAGCAGCGCGGGAAGACATGGATGGCGGCGAGGTCGAGATCCTGGGTTTGCACAAGAGTGACGACGTCACTTATGCCACGCGCCATTCCAACGGACCAGCCGCTGACAGCTGAGAATGAGGCTTCAAGTTCAAAATCAGCACGGGATTCCGTGCGGGTCTTCCAGGTGATCAACTGGGGCCTCATGAAGGCAGGGGTAAGCCAACTGCCGTGGCGCGCAGTGACTTCACGCTTCAGGGAGGGCTCGGAGCCGGCGCGACAAGTAGCAAAGACAAACTCGGGAAATTTCATCATGGCACCTCTGGCACGGTTCATGGGCACAAAAAAGCGCGACCTGCAAGAGGTCGCGCTCCAATAAACAATTCCAGGACGGCAAATCAACGGTAGTAAGGCTGGCCGTTCGGGTAGTAACCATCAGGCCGACGCTGGTTATTATAATAGCCTCCCTGTTGCTGATTATAATATTGGGCGTTGCGCTGGTCTTGGGAGTTGCCAATGGCATTGCCGCCGAGGGCTCCTAAGCCAGCGCCAATGGCCGCACCTTCAAGGCCGCGTCCACTTTGATGGCCGATGATTCCGCCAGCAGCGGCACCGCCAAGAGCGCCAATGACTGTCCCGGTTTGAGCGTTGGGCCCGGTGGCACATGAGGAGATGGAAATAATGGCGAGGAGAGAGAGTGTGATGTTTTTCATGAGGATGAATGGACGGTAGTTAGTCGAAACGAAGTTTATTTTGTTCAATTGGGATACGCTTTTTGTCTAGGTGCCAAATCCGGCAGGAAAGTCTCCAGATCTGCCTTCGCGTCAATGCCAGGAAAGAACAGAACAAAGTAAGTAACGAATTAAGGGCCACCGCATGGATATGATGAAAATGGCAACCAGGCTGATTCAAGCGCATCAATTCAGCCTTTTGCTCCCCTGGGTTTCGTGCAGAAAGTCATCTGAAAGGAGCCAAAGGGCTGGTTTCTGGTTGATTGGATCGAATGATTTTCCTTTGGTGAGAAAAAGGGGATTGACTGTCGAGCCACAATCCCGCTAAAGAACTATTTCATCCAATTTTCTTCGTCCCCGATCTGAACTTCCCATGAGCGAATCCGAAAACCTGCCAACCCCACCACCTCCGAGTTCTCCGAAAACCTCGGCTGTTCCTCTGAAAAAAGAAACGGTGCGCATCACTTTGCGTTCTCGTCCGGGTGAGGGAGCGGTTCAGCCCCGGGAATCCACTTCTCCGGTAAATCCAGTCACATCTAGTGTCACTCCAAAAAAGGCCACGGCTCCTATTCAGCTGCCCTCCGCACCATTGCCTCCCCCAGCACCGAAGGCGTCCACATCTCCAGTGCGTCTTCCTCCTCCCGTGATGCCAGCGCCAAGCGCACCACCACCCCCGGCAGCCACCATTCCACTGGCTCCTCCGCCTGCCCCTGGCGCACCGCCCCCACCTCCTGGCGCGGCCCCTCGCCCACCAAC
>JAGKWZ010000427.1 GCA_021151605.1 Verrucomicrobiaceae bacterium | reverse complement strand
CCTCGTCACGCACGGACCCACCGGGCTGGATGGCGGCGGTGGCACCGGCTTCGGAGCAGGCGATCAGACCGTCGGCGAAGGGGAACATGGCATCTGAAGCAACGACGCTACCGCCAAGAGAAAGTCCGGCCTCTTTTGCCTTCCAAATGGCGATGCGGCAGCTATCGACGCGGCTCATCTGGCCTGCGCCGATACCAAGCGTGCGGTCATGGGAGGCAAAAACGATGGCGTTCGACTTCACATGCTTCACCACGCGCCAGGCGAAGCGCATGGCTTCGATCTCATCGCGGGTCGGTGGGCGTTTGGTCTTCACTTTGCTTTCCAGGTCCTCAAGGCCAAGCGCGCGCGGGTCGCTATCCATGACCATCAGGCCACCTGGGGCGCTGCGGATGATGGGCTGGCTCAAGGCCTCAGCCACACTCGGCAGCATCTGGATCAGGCGGAGATTCTTTTTCTTCTGCAAAAGGGCACGCGCATCGGCATCGTAATCAGGGGCGATGATCACATCCGTGAAGATTTCGGAGATGATTTTGGCAAGGCCGAGCGTCATGCTGCGATTGATCACGATGACACCGCCGAAGGGGGCTTGCTTGTCGGTCTCGAAAGCCTTTGTCCAGGCCTCGCGCAGATCTTCATCGGCACAGCCGACGCCGCAGGGGTTCGTGTGCTTCAGGATGGAGACGCATGGGCGGCGGAATTCCTGGATCAATCCGGCGGCAGCCTGGATGTCGAGCACGTTGGTGTAGCTCAGATCTTTGCCATGAAGCTGGGTAAAGTAGTCGCTGAAGTTGCCGTAAAGGGCGGTCTTTTGGTGGGGATTGTCGCCGTAGCGGAGTTCGCTGTGGAGCGGCAGGCTGATGGAGAAGGTCTTTTGCGTAACTTGCTCCTTATTGAGGAAGCTGGCGATGGCGGCATCGTAGCTGGAAGTGCGCTGGAAGACCTTGCAGGCAAGGCGCTCGCGAGTGGCGAGTGTGGTGTCACCGCCATTCTCCTTCATCTCGGCAAGGACGGTATTGTAGTCGGCTGGATCGCAGATCACGGTGACCCAGCGATGGTTTTTTGAGGCGCTGCGGAGCATCGAGGGGCCGCCGATGTCGATGTTTTCGATGGCTTCCTCCAGCGTCACGTCCTTTTTCGCCACGGTCTGCTCAAAGGGATACAGGTTTACGATGACGAGGTCGATCGTGGGGATGCTGTGCTTCGTGGCGTTGCGCTTATCTTCGTCATTGTCCCGGCGCTGGAGAAGGCCACCGTGGACTTTCGGATGCAGGGTCTTCACACGTCCGTCGAACATCTCAGGGAAGCCGGTGTATTCGGAGACATCAATCACGGCGAGTCCGGCATCTTTGAGGTGTTTCGCCGTGCCGCCGGTGGAGAGCAGCTCGACACCGAGTTCGGCGAGGCCTTTGGCGAAGTCGAGCAGGCCAGATTTATCGGAGACGGAAAGGAGGGCGCGAGCGATGGGCATGTGATGAGCGAGGGATTCGGGAGGCGCGGAGTAAAGGAGTGGAATCGGGGCGAGGCAAGGGGCGCTTTTGACGGAAGGCAGGACAATCGTCGCCACGCATTGACAATGACCCCACAGCGTCACAGGCTCGCGCATCTTTTTTGCCATGCGCATCTGGATTCTTCGCCTTCTTCTCATCGCTGCCGTGACCACCGCCGTGGCTGGGTTTCATCAGAGCCGTTCACAACGCCCACGCCGCGTGGATTTGGCCACCCAGGCCGGTCGGCTCGTCACAGGAAATGGCACAGAGCCAGCCACGCTCGACCCGAGCATTGCCACTGGGGTCCCGGAGCATCACATCTTCGATGCACTCTTTGAGGGGCTGGTGACTACGGGCATCGATGACCCGGATGCGAATGCACCCGGTGTGGCCACTCACTGGGACACGACTGACTTTGTGACCTGGATCTTTCATCTGCGAAAAGACGCCCGATGGAGCGATGGCAAGCCGCTCACCGCGAAGGACTTCGTCTGGTCCTTTCAGCGCATCCTTTCTCCTGAACTGGGGGCGGAGTATGCGCAGATGCTCTCCCCGATGCGCGGCGCAGATAATTTTAACCAGGGCAAAATCAAAGACTTCTCCCAGGTCGGGGCGGAGGCTTTGGATGATCACACGCTAAAGATCACTCTGAATGGCCCGGCACCCTATCTGCCATCCATGCTGAAGCATTATGCCTGGCATCCCGTGCCTCGGCATGTCATCGAGCGTTTCGGGAAAATGACGGACCGTGACACGAAGTGGACCCGCGCGGGTAATCTCGTCGGCAACGGCCCGTTTAAGCTGAAGGAGTGGCGCTTCACCCACTCAATCACGGTGGAAAGAAACCCGCACTACTGGGATGCGGCGACAGTGAAGCTGAATGAGATCGTCTTCATCCCCATCGTCTCCGACTCCACCGAGGAGCGCGCTTTCCGCGACGGGCAGATTCACAAGACCGAGATGATTCCGCTCTCCCTGATCCCCGAATATCGGAGCAAGCATCCCGAACTCATGACGGAGTATGCCCTGCTCGGCACTTACTTCTACCGCTTCAACACCACGAAGGCTCCGATGAACAACAAGCTCGTCCGCCGTGCGCTGGCTTTGGCGGTGGATCGCGAAGGGCTGGTGCGCAACATCCTGCGCGCCGGGCAGTTGCCGACCACGGGCTTCTGTCCGCCTGGATCAGGGCAGGGGTATTTGCCGCCGGATGTGCTGCGTTTTGACCCCGCCGAGGCCCGGCGGCTGCTGGCGGAGGCGGGCTATCCCGATGGCAACGGGTTTCCGAAAACGGAGATCCTGATCAACACGCTCGAATCCCACCGCACCATCGCGGAAGCCATTCAGGAAATGTGGAAGAAGCATCTCGGCATCCAGATCGGTGTGTTGAATCAGGACTGGGGTGTGTATCTCGACTCCCAGAAGAACCTCAAGTACGACATCAGTCGTGCAGGCTGGATCGGCGACTTCCTCGATCCCTTCACCTTCCTGAGCATCTGGCAGTCGGGCGATGGCAACAATCAGACCGGCTGGAGCAATCCAAGCTACGATTCACTCCTGCAGGCCTCCCTGCGTGAACGCGACACCGCGAAGCGTCTCGCCCTGCTCAAAGAAGCCGAGAACCTCCTGCTCGATGAACTGCCCGTGCTGCCGATCTACTGGTACACGCGGAGCATCCTCGTGCGTCCCGAGGTGAAAGGGCTCAAGCACTCGCTGCTGGAACACCACTGCTACAAAGCCATCTCACTCGCGCCGTGAGGCGCGAGTGAGGGACTTGTGTGCGGCGGTTCAATCCTCACCACTGGCTGCGGACAGCGCGGCAATGACGTTGATGTCTTCCAGTGTGGTGGTGTCTCCTTTGATGAGTTCGCCGGCGGCGATCTGCTTCAGGAGACGGCGCATGATCTTGCCGGAGCGGGTCTTCGGCAGAGCGGCGGCAAAGCGGACTTCATCCGGGGTTGCCACAGGGCCGATGACTTTGCGGATGTGCTTCTTCAGCTCTTCGCCAAGGTCGCGATTGCTGGTGATGCCTTCTTTGACGGTGACAAAGCAGACGACGCCCTGGCCCTTCATCTCATCTGGGCGACCGACGACGGCGGCCTCGGCGACGGCAGGATGGGATACGAGAGCGCTTTCCACTTCGGCGGTGCCGAGGCGATGTCCGGCGACGTTGAGCACGTCGTCGATACGGCCGATGATCCAGATGTAGCCGTCTTTGTCACGGCGGGCTCCGTCGCCTGCGAAATACCAGCCTTTAAAGTCGGCCCAGTAGGTCTTCTGGTAGCGATCTTTGTCACCCCAGATGCCGCGCAGCATGGATGGCCAGGGCTTCTTGATGACGAGCTTGCCCTGTTCATTCGGGCCGACTTCCTTGCCGAGATCATCGACGATGCCGACATCGACGCCGGATTGATCGGCTCGCCGACGGTGCCGAGCAGGCGCAGGCTGCTGAGGTCGTGCTTCTTCAGCCACTCGTCGCCCCATTTCATGAAGGCGCGGATCGCGGTCGGTGCCGTGTAGAAGACGGTGACCGCGTATTCTTCGATGATCTTCCAGAAGCGGTCGTTCTCCGGCCAGTTCGGCGCACCTTCAAACATGAGCGAGGTGGCACCGAGGGCGAGAGGTCCATAGACCATGTAGGTATGGCCCGTGACCCAGCCGATGTCGGCGGTGCACCAGTACACATCGTCATCACGCAGATCGAAGACGTATTTGCAGGTCATCTGGGCGTGCAAAAGATAGCCGCCAGTCGTGTGCAGGATGCCCTTGGGCTTGCCGGTGCTGCCGCTGGTGTAAAGGATGAACAGGGGCGACTCGGCATCCATCGCCACGGCGGGACATTTCGCGTCCACGTATTCGAGCTCGCGGTGCCACCAGACATCGCGGCCTTCTTCGATGTGGATGTCCTGGCCGGTGCGCTTGAAGACGATCACGGTCTTCACCGGAGTGTCGCCACCTTTGAGGGCGTCATCGACATTCTTTTTCAAAGGCACGACGGCACCGCGACGGTAGCCGCCATCTGCTGTGATGATGAGAGACGCGCCGCTGTCTTGCACGCGGTCCTTGATCGACTCTGCGCTGAATCCGCCGAAGATCACGCTGTGCATGGCGCCTATGCGTGTGCAGGCGAGCATGGCGATAGCTGCCTCAGGCACCATCGGCATGTAAATAATGACGCGGTCGCCCTTCTTCACCTTGTGGCGCTTCAGCACGTTGGCAAAGCGGCAGACATCGCGGTGGAGCTGCTGGTAGGTGATCACGCGCTTTTCGCCGGGTTCGCCTTCCCAGATGATGGCGGCCTTGGACTTGCGTGGGCCGTCGAGATGACGGTCGAGGCAGTTCTCACTCACGTTCAGTTTGCCGCCGACGAACCACTTCGCGTTCGGGCATTTCCAATCCAGCACCTTCGTGAAAGGCTTGCTCCAGAGCAGTTCCTTGGCTTCGCGACCGAAGAACTTGTCGGGATGCTTGATCGACTCGTCGTACATCTTTTTGTACTGCGCCATCGAGCTTACTCGTGCCTTCTTGGCAAAAGCCGCATCAGGCTTGAAAAGCCGGTTCTCGGTCATCAGAGATTGGTTTTTGCTGGTTGCCTTAGGGGCAGCCTTGGCGGCGGGTTTCGCAGCAGGCTTGGCAGCTTTCTTCGGGGCGGGTTTGGCGGCTTTCTTTTGGCTCATGGATAGGGGAAAGAGGGCGGAATTAACGCGAGGAAGCGGAGGCTACATGCAGAGAACTCCCTCTGGCAATCACGGAGTCTGGTACTTTGACTGATTGCGAGTTCGCGCACCTCGGCATCACACCCCAAATCGGACCCTCTTTCGCCTTGCCCTCAGCCATGGCTCAGACTTCGGCGACCTAGCTCCTGCTGGAACTACCCCCTCCAGGAGCGGAATGCTGAGCCAACATTTGTGCACAGGAGCCTCCGTGGGCGGAATGTTGAGCCAGGGAGACGCGGGATGCTTCGGTCGTTTGGGAAGGCCTGCCAAAGTCAGGCCAACCAGAATCCTGGAAAAATCGCGGAGAAGGACAAGCCCCATTTGACCTCGGCGCTGGGTCCGAGCAGTAACGCGGCTATGTCAGCCCCCTTTGATTCCATCCTTCGTGCGCGTCTCTACGGCATCGTCGATCTCGGTTATGTGAAGCCGGAGCAGGTCGTGGAGATGACGCGTGCTCTTTGTGAAGGCGGTGTGGACATCCTGCAACTGCGGGCCAAGCGCGCGACGCCTGCCCAAGTGGAAACTCTGGCCCGTGCCATGCATCCGGTGACGCGTGATCTCGGTGTGCCTTTGGTGATCAATGACCATGTCGAAGTCGCTGCCGCTGTGGGGAGCGAGGGCGTGCATGTGGGGCAGGACGACGACTCGGTGGCAAAGGCGCGAGCTGTGGTGGGGCAGGGGATCTTCGTGGGCAAGTCCACCCACAGTCTCGCCCAGGCGGAGGCTGCTCAGGTGGAGGGCGCTGATTACATCGGCTTCGGGCCGCTGTATGCCACGGGCACCAAGCCCGACTACGTGCCCATCGGGCTACAAGACATCACGGAGGTGCATCGGCGTGTTTCATTGCCCATCTTTTGCATCGGTGGTGTGAATGCCGCCCGCGCCCCAGAAATCATCGCGGCTGGCGCACGTCGGGTCGTTGTCGTCTCCGCCTTCCTTTTGGCCTCCGATGTCCGCGATGAGGTGCGTCGGTTGAAGGCGATGCTGCCTTGAAGTGGCGTGCGGGCTCTGTTTTAGATGCCACATCTCATGCGCTGCCTTTTCCTCACCCTCCTCCTGCCAGTGGTCGCTTGGTCACAGGCGGTGACTTTGCCGAAGCCGGATGCCCCGCTGCCGCCGATCATGCTGGCCTGGGCCGAGACTCAAAAGACCCTGCCAGACATGGCGGTGGCCTTTCAGCAGACGCGCACGATTCCCGCCCTGAAGCAGCCTGTCACGGCACGTGGTCACTTCTGGCGCTTCCATGATGGTGCCTTCCGCTGGGAACTTGGCGAGCCTGCGGCCACGGTTCTTGTGCATGATATGAAGGAATTTCGCGTGCGTGAGGCCGCGGGCTCTCCCTGGCAGGTGCTGGAGGAAAATGATCCGCGTTACCGGATGTGGGCGCGGTTTCTTAGCGGGCGCGAAGCTTCCCCGGAAGACCTCACGCGGCATTTCCTCGTTAAAGTCGCCGAAGACAGCCCCGGTGTGGCCACAGTCACGCTGCGCCCGAAGGCTCCATTTGTGAAACGCTACCTGAGGCAGCTCGATCTCCAGATCAGCCATGACTCGAAGCGCCTGCTACAACTCCGCGTCCTCCAGGGCGATGGTGCGACGATGCTCATGCAGTTCGATGAACCAAAGCCCGTCTCCGCTGCCGAAAAGGCAAAGCTTTTGGCAAAGTAAGCTGGGCGCTAGGTGAGGCCGAAGACTCTTTTTCTCTACGCCGGACTCGCTGCCTTGATGGCCTCAAGTTCCTCCCAACGGGCATAGAGCCGGGCGACTTCGGACTTCGCCTTGTCGAGCTGCTCGCTGAGGTCGGAGGCTTCCTGGGAGCGGGTGATGTAAAAGCTAGGGTCGTTCAGAACGGTGTCGATGGACTGCACTTTTTCCTCAGCGGTGAGGATGTCGGCCTCGATGGTTTCCAGCTCGCGCACTTCTTTGAAGCTGAGCTTGCGGGCTTTGGGCTTGGCGGTGCCTGGAGTTGGCGTGGCTTTGATGGGCTCGACCCAGGCTTTGAGCTTGGCTTCACGCTCGCGGCGCTTTTCCAGGTAGTAGCTGAAGTTGCCGGTCTGGGCATGGACTCCGGCGTCTTCGAAAGCGATGACCTGATCGCAGACTCGGTCGAGGAAGTAGCGGTCATGGCTGACGACGATGACGCTGCCATCGAAGTTGCTGATGGCTTCTTCCAAGATGCGCAGGCTTTGCAGATCGAGGTCGTTCGTGGGCTCATCGAGCACGATGACGTTGCCGCCGCGCTTCAGCACCTTTGCTAGCATGAGTCGGGCGCGCTCGCCACCGCTGAGGCGGTCGATGCGCTCGTTGCTGCGG